>NZ_JAXQNT010000010.1:0-219693 GCF_034427795.1 Janthinobacterium sp. GMG1 | reverse complement strand
CGCCAGCAGCATGCCGTAGGTTACTGGTTCTGGGACGGGGGTAACAGTGCCATCGTCGACGTTAAATGCCTGAATCAGCGTTATCGGACGGGTTTCCCCAAAGAAAATGAATCTGGCCCAACCGCCCCAACGATCAATGCGACAGCACCGAACCGCGCGACCTGTGGCCGAGGTAGGGCAGCAAGCTGATGAGGCCAAGCACGGCCAGCGCGACACCGACCCACAACGGGGAGCGCAAGCCGTAGCCGGCGGCAATGCCGAGGCCGCCGAGCCAGGAGCCGGCGCCCAGGCCGATGTTGATGACGGACGTGTGCACCGTGTTGACCAGCGGCCCTGGGTGGGCGGTCTTCATCACGCGGGCGATGATGGCGGGATTCATCGACATGCCGACCAGGCCCGTGACGACCAGCAAGGCGACGCTGATGGTTTTGTCGTGCGCGAAGACGGCGAATAGCGCCAGGCTGATGCTCAGGATGATCATGCCCCAGACCATGATGACGGTGGTGTAGCGGTCCGCATAACGGCCGACTACGCCATTGCCCACCACGTTGGCGACGCCGTAGATACCCAGCAGCCAGGGGATGTCGGAAGCTTGAAATCCTGTAATTTCCGTCAGGATGGAGGCGAAGTAGCTGAAGGCCGCGAAGATCGCGCCGATGATGAGACCGCTGCTGGCATACGCTGCCCACAGGTGGCGGTTGCGGAATTCCCCCAGTTCATTGCCGAGGCTGACGACTTCGGATGGCTTGGCGCGCGGCACCAGTACGGTGATGAGTGCCAGGCACAGGAGCGCCAGCAGCACCACCAGCCAGAAGCTGGCGCGCCATCCCAGATGCTGGTCGATCAGCGTGGCGACCGGCACGCCCACCACGGAAGCGAGCATGAGGCCGCCGATCACGACGGCGGCGGCGCGTCCGCGCGCATTGGGAGCGACGATGTCGGCACAGATCGCCAGGGACAGGCCAAAGCAGGTGGCGGCGACCACGCCGGTGACCACCCGCGCGATGGCCAGGATGTCATAGCTGGTGGCGGACGCGGCAACGGATTGGGCAAGGACATAAAAGCCCAGCAGCCACAGCAGTCCCTGCTTGTTCGGCACGCGCAGCTTGAGCAGGGCGATGGTGCTCAGCGGTCCGCCGATGACCATCCCCATGGCGTAGAGCGAGATCAGATAGCCGATCCGTGTCACCGGTTCGTCCATGGCCAGGGCCAGCGACGGCATCATGCCCGCCACCATGAATTCAGAGGTGGTTAACGAAAAGATCGTCAACCCCAAAATGTAAACAACCAGCGGCATAGCAATATCCTTCGAGAGTAATAACAAAAACGCCAGCCAGGCGTGGCGCGGGCCTCGGCCTCATGCGGCCCTTGCGCGCGCCACGTCCTGGTCAGGTGTTGCAAGACGTAAAGACGCTGTCCGCAATATCACCGACAAACAGGTTGGGGAAGTCGCGTACCGACCGGTGCTGCGGGTCGTTGCCTGTGACCATGCGCAGCAGGCGGTTGCCACCGGCCTCCAGGTAAAAGACCGATGGCGGCTTGCCCGTCCGCTCCACTACCCAGGCGTCCGCTTCCCGGCCCAGCACGCTGTGGCGGCCGTCGTGACGGGCACCGCCGTCCAGCAGCACCGCTTGCGGCAGGAACAGGTCATGGAACTGGATCACCTCATCGGCCAGTGCCGTGCCGTGCAGCTGCTCGCCACTGGCCTCCGCCTGCCTTGTGTAGGCCACTTTCTGCTTGCGGCTTTGTTCGCGCCTGGCGTCACCGATTTCCGACATCCACAGCAGGTGTCCATGTTCCTTTTCCGGCCAGGGATTGAACAGACCATCGATGCGGCAGATGTTGCGCGCATAGTCGAACCAGCAATAGCCGGACGTGACCTGGTCGTCCTTCCGCATCGGCGTCCAGTAGGAAATATAGGCGCTGCTCCATTGCAGCGGCAGCGGCGGCGGGGCGAGGTGTGTCGGCATGGTATCTCCCTTAGCGGCCCAGTGCGTAGCCAAGGCTGGCCATCACCGCTTCTTGCAGCGACGGCAAGTCCTTGCGGCGGGCGTCGAAGCTGGCGGTCAGCTCTTCATTGCTCAGTTCGATACGTTCGCCCACGCTTTCAAACCACAGGCGGCTGCTGTTGGCGTGCTCCTTGAACAAGTGCACCAGGGGCACGGCGCGGGCATTGAAGCTGTCCAGGGCGGCGGCCGTGTTGGCTTCGGTATTGAGGACTTTGACCAGCAGCAGTGCCGCCACCACGGCCATGGTGGTGCCATGGCCGATGGAAAAATGCCCCGATTGCAACGCATCGCCGAGCAGGACGAACTTGCCGTCGCAGGCCCGGTCGCGGCTGAGGGTCATGAAGTTGCGCCAGCCCTGGCCCGGCTGGCTCTGCAGTCCGTGCTCGCCGAGTTCGGCTTTGAAGGTCTTGGCGATATACGCGGCGGCGTCGTGCTCGGACAGCGCCTCCAGCCCGGCCTTCGCGTACGTTTCTTCGCTGCATTCGACGATAAAGGTGCTCATCGTGTCCGAATATTTATAGGCATGGCCGATGAAAATGCCGTGTTCATTGCTGCGGAACACCAGGTTCATCTGGTCGAACAGCTGGGTGGTGCCGTACCAGATGTATTTGTTGCGGCCGAAATCGATGTGCGGCGCCAGTGCTGGCGGCAAGTCCAGCGATTTGTAATTGACGCCATTCGACACCACCACCAGGTCGTACTCGGCTTCCAGTTGTGCCTTGTCCGCCGGCGGCGTTTCGTAGCGGATATCGATGCCGGCTGCCACGCACTTGGCGCGCAGGGCCTGCACGAGGGCCTGGCGTCCGACGCCGCACAGCGTCACGCCGGTGCCCATCAGGTTGGGCTGCTCGTGGTGCACGAGCTTGAATTCTTCCAGGAACTGCGGATTGAGCCGTTCCGGCTGCTCCAGGTAAGAGAGCGGATTGGCCGGATGGCGCGGCGGCCGTCCCGGCAACACCACGCCCCAGCCCAGCACTTCTTCCGGGGTATTCTTTTCCGTAATGCGGATATTCCAGCCGGGCTGGGCCTGTTTCATCTGACTGGCGAAGAGCAGTCCTGCGGGACCGGCGCCGATGACGAGAATGTTCATTAATTTACCCTCCCAAGTTTGTACCAAACGTTTTGTTTTTTCTGAATTTGCTGCAGTTCATCGTAAGGAATCGATGTAAAGAACAATTTATCCGCCATGTCGGGTGGATAAATACGGGGGAATTTCTGGTGCATAAAGCGGTTGTAGCGCGTCTGCAGGAAGAAAATCAGATTGGGGTTGCTCAGCGCTTCGTAGTTGGCGATCGCCATATCCTGCATGGCGTCGGCCTGTACCTTGCGCTGCTGCGTGAACTCGGCCAGGGCGGGCGCCAGCGCATTGCCGTGCTTTTCCAGCAAAGTGACGAAGATATAGGTGTCTTCCAGCGCCATGTTCATGCCCTGGCCAAGGAAGGGGGCGGTGGCATGCGCCGCATCGCCGATCAGCAGGACATTGCCCTTGTAATGGAAGGTGCTCGAGCGGACATTGATGAGGTCGTTGCTGGGCAGGGCGATGAACTGGTTCACCATCTCTTGCCGGCTGGCCGCCGGCAGCTTGTCGTAATAGCGGTCGAAGAAGGCCGCCATGGTTTCCCGGTTCAGCGTGTTCAGGCTGAGCGTGCCGGAGTAGGGCAGGCAAATGACAAAGCTGACGCTGCCGTCCGGAATGGTGGCTGCGCGGCCGGCAAACTGGCCCTTGGAAGCCATGCCGAAGAAATACAGCAAATCCTTCCTGAAACCCAGGCCCTCCGCATTCGGTAACACGAGGGTCTTGTAGCCATGGCGGAAGAAGCTCTGCTTGAATTCAAAGCGCCGCATGCCGCTCTGCATGGCGCGCCGCACGGCGGAATGGGCGCCATCGGCGCCGATGATCAGGTCGCCATCCAGGTGCTGCAGGGCGCCGTCCGGACCCTGGATCAGCACGACTTTTCTTTCCAGGTCGACATCCAGGCATTTATGCTCGAAGTAGTATTTCACTTCGTGCCTGGCGGCATAGGTGTTTAACAGGCGCTGGAAGGCGGACCTGTCCAGCGATAGTGGGAACAGGCCTTCGCGCTGGTCCAGTTCGCGCACCTTGAATGTACCGCCGACGGAAAACGCCATGCCAAGGATGCGTTCGCCGCACAACTCCAGCTCTTGCCTGCTGATGCCGGCCGCCAGCACCGCCTTGACGCCGCGCACGGTCATGGTGACGCCGATGGCGCGCGAGTTGACCGGATCGGCGTTGGCGTAAGCTTGCTGCAGCGGATCGCCGCGTTTTTCGACAACGTGGACATCGTGTCCCCGTTGCGCCAGATAAATGGCGCTGAGGCTACCTGCCAGGCCTCCGCCGACGATAATGATTTTATGCATTTCAGGCCTCTCTTGACATCTTTCCCCGAGATGAATCGGTAAGTTGCTGATTAAAAAACTCCAACATTTCTATCGGCGCCATGCCGATGACATCGCTCTCAAGGCCGCGCGCGTACCGTGCCAGCGCCAGGCATTTCTGCGCCAGCATGTCGCAACCCAGGCTGTAGTCGCTGCTGACCCGGCTGCTGACCGGCTCGGGCACGGGCGGTCCCGCATGGCGGCCGGGCACGCCCGATGGCATGTTCATCAGGGCGGCCGACAGGGGGCGCAACAGGCCGGTCATGATGTCGATGGAGGCGTTCATCAGGCGCGAGCGGCGCAGGCTGCCCAGCGGCTGCTGCGCGAAATGGTGCGCCATCATCAGGAAGGTCAGTTCGTAGCAGCCCTGATACAGCTGCATCAGCGCGCGCGCCTTTTGGTCGGTTACCACCGTGCAGTCCGCGCGTGCTTCCAGCACGGGATTCTTCAGCGCCGGCACGGCCGGCTCGAACGGCTTGCCGCAGGCCGCAAACTTGCCGGCGATGGCGCGCAGCCGCTGGAAGTGCGACGAGGCGAAATGCGGCGAATCGACGGCCACGCCTTCCCCCTGTTCCGTGACGAAGTCGATGGCGAACAGCGCGCTGTCGCGGTCCGACACTTCCAGCTGGTAGCCGGGATAGGCGCGGTTGGTCAATTCTTTCAGGAACAAATGGTGCTCGCCGCCGCGCTTGCCGCCGCCGCTCTCGAACAGGCCGGGCAGCTCGGCCACGGCCTGGCGGATCGCGATATAGAAGGTGGCAATCGATTTGCCCGGCGTGGGAAGGTAGTCGGGCCATTCGAAACGCACGAAGCGGGCCAGCACGTGTTCGGAAAATGGTTCGAACGCAAATTCCGTGTCCAGGCCGAAGCGCCGGCGCGCCTGCAGGCCCAGCAGCGGGGTGCCGCTATAAAACGCTTCGCCTAGCGCCATCAGCACATTGTTGACTAATAAGTAGTGAATCATTTCTTCATGGGCGATTTCCAGCAATGCGCCGCGCGTGCCACTGTTGCGGCGCCGGTCTTCGGCGCCGCAGGCCAGTTCCAGCTCGGCCGGCAGCCAGCGGCCGGCCTGCACCAGCGCCGCACCCTGCGCGTAATTGGGAATCGAATACGCGGCATACAGGTATTGCAGCATCAGCGACAGTTCCAGGTCGATGGCCTTTTTCAGCTCGTCGATCAACTCCGCCTTGCAGCCGATGACATGCGGCGTGGCCGCTTCCGGCACCGCCGCCTTGGCCGCGGCTGCCGCCTCGACCTGGGTCAGGTATTTGAGGAACAGGCGCGACTTTGGCAGCGACAGTTCGCGGGTGCTGGGCATGTAGTAGCTTTTTTCGCGGTTCTGCGGATCGCACATCTGCCACATCAGGCGCGAATACGTTTCGCACTTGCACTGGTCCGCCAGGCTGAAGACCTTGTCCGACATGAAGGGATACACGAGCTCGTAGTAGCTCATCACATGCCTGTAGAGGAAGGCGTAGTCGACCTGTTCGGCCGGTACGTCGTCGAGGTCCCAGTCGTCGGGCAACACGCGCACGCAGAGGTATTGTTTATCCTGGCCTGTGCCCAGCACGATGCGGGTCGCGCCCGGCTGGCGTCCCGTCAGGGTCAGCGCCGTGTAGCCATGCCCGAGCGGCGACGGCTGCTGCTGCACGGCCAGCAGCGCGCCGTCTTCCGCTTCCGCCAAGGATGGGGGGGCCGCCAGCTCGCCGCGGAAGCGGCTTTGCACGGTGATGGTCTGCGGAAATTGCTCGTGCTTTTTATGGTTCGGCGCTTCCAGGTACAGCTGGTTGCTGTCCGATTGCAGCACCCAGTCGGCCTCGTTCCACTGCGCCTGCGCGCTGCCCAGGCTGAGCGAACCCGGGGCGGGGGGATGTTGCAGCGGCACATCGAAGACGCCGTGGTGGCGCCAGTAGTCGCGGTACAGCGATTCCGGAATCCGTGCCAGCAAGGTGCCTGTGTCATCATGCAGCAGCAGGTCGCCGAGCGCCTGCTTGCCGCCCAGCGCATGCGTGGGATGCTGTTCCGAGACGGCGCCCGCGTCGCGCGTGGTGAAGGGGATGGCGGTCGGCATGTTGAACGCGACGCGATCCGCATGCAGCTTTACCAGCACCGGTCCCAGGCTGGCCTGGCGCGGCTGCAGCAGGCGGCCGGCCGGATAGGTGGCCAGCTCGTCGCGTCGCCACAGGCCGATGCTGCCGGCCAGGTCATAGAACACGGGCGAGTCGGGTTTTTGCGGCGTCGACATATTGAACAGGCAATACTGCACCGTCAGGCCCAGCACGTCGTCATCTGCCAGGGCTTGCTGCAAAGCACGCATACTTGCCGGCAGCGGCAGGTCCGCATTGAACAGGAAATGCGGGTCTTGCTTGGCCACGGAAAACTGGAACAGCCTGGAGCGGCCGAATTCCTCGTCCAGGAAATGCCCGCTGCGTTCCGTGATATGGCCGCTGCCGAGCCAGCGCACCGAGTGCGCCTGCGCGATGTCGGCGGTAAACAAAGTGGGCGTGTTGGGCGTGGCCAGCTTGTCGCTCAAGGTGAACTGGCCGGCGTAGATCAGCGTGGTGTCCGGCTGGGCCGGGTTATTGTCGATCCACCTGGCGCGGTTGAACGTCGTGCGCAGGTACTCGTTGTAGTGGCCCCACAGGCCCAGCTTGGCGCCCACCAGCGGATCCTGCGTATCGACCTCGCCATGACGCAGCTGGACGCCCGTGATCCTCGCGTTTTCCCAAGAGAAATGATTATTCCCGCCAAAATTGTGACCTGCCGCCAGGCTGAAGATACCGTCCGGATCCGGCTTGCCCTCCGCATTGAAGCGGGGGGCAAGCTGTTTCAGGTGTGCATGGAATTCGGCCGGCGGCCGGCTCAGGTCGACAGCTTCGCCCGCCATCGATACCGCATTCGTGGCGATATCGATGTTGCCGTGCGTATTGCGATTCCCGGTCGGCACATTGGCGCGGGCAAAACCCCGAAAATGCAGGCGGGGGAAGTCAAGTAGGCTCATGCGCGCTCGGTCGAGGAAGTGATGAAGGTATCGTTGGCGGCGGCGACCACGTCTTCCCGTTGATCGAGCCGCTGCAGCAGCAGGCCGCTGGCGTGCTGGGCGCTGATCAGGCTGCCTTCCATCCAGCCGCAGTGCGCGGTATACGCATCCGAGCAGGAAATGATGCCGTCCTGGTGCAGCAGGACGGCCGGGTGCTCGGCTTCCGGCTCCACGCAAAACTCGACGCCATGCGGCCAGAACTTGTGGAAATGCGCCTTGATCGGCGGCAGCGGCTGGCCATCGAGCGGCAGGATTTCTTCCAGGTGGCTGCGGACACGCGCCAGGTACACGTCTTCACCGAGTTCCAGGCTGTCCCGCCAGTAGGTGGCGCTTTTGCTGTCGGTGTAGAACAGCACATATTTGTCGCTCTTGAAGTAGACCTTGCGCAGGGGATTTTCCGCCATCAGCACCTTGTCGGTCAGCCCCAGCGCATCCCACCAGGCCGTGTCGAAGGTGAAAAATCCCTTGAACAGGGGCAGCGAGTCGTACTGGAACGGACTCCAGGCGGCAGGAAAATCCAGGTTCAGGCGCGGCATGGCGGACGGCGGAATGGTCATCACCAGATGGCGTGTGCGGTGCATATGCGTGTCGCCGTGGTGGCTGAAGGCAAGCACATGCTCGGCGCCCGATTTTTCAACGGACAGCAAGCGATGTTCGAGCCGGAATTCCACCCCGGCGGCCTGGGCCTGGTGCTGCAACTGGCATAGCAACGCGTGGTAGCCATCGGTGGCGTAGTGCCACTGGTTGGCGGCGTTCTCCGTAAAGTGCTGCGTTTCCGGGTGTTTCTTGATGATGTCGTAGGCCATGGCCGCCGACACCATCGGCAGCAGCAAGGCGTCATAGCCGGTCGCCTTGATGATGTGGGTGGCCTTGGCGGCGCCCAGGTAATGGCTGACGAACTCGAGGAAGGAGTCGTTCGGATGCTCTTTCAGCATCGGGCTCAGGTCATCGAGCGTTGCCTTCAGCTCTTCCAGCACGCTGTCGTGCGAGATGACCTTGGTGAACGGGTAGACGGCATGCGGCAGTCCGCTGCCCTGCATCAGTTGCTGGAAATGCGGATGCAGCTGCGGCGAGTAGCGGGCGGCGCCGAGTTCGGCGATTTCCTCGCCATCTATTTTTCGCGACTGGATGCGGCCGCCGACGGTGGGATTCAGGTCGAAGACCCGGATGCGCAGCTTCCTGCTGGCGGCGGCGTCGATCAGTTGATTGGCGCAAGTCAATCCGCCTATGCCGGCGCCAACGATGCAAATGTCAGAATACGTGCTCATACGAAATTCCTTTTTAACGTGCATTAATCAAAAAGCTGCAAAATCGCTAGCAAAAGTTTCCCCGGCACGTACAGGCAAGGGAGGGGGAACGCTGGGTGTTACCGCACTTGGCGAGCGTTATCGGCTGGGGAATGAAGAGCCTGGCGAGAACTGGCGTTGTGTCTGGAATGGTCGATTCTTGGCAGCAGAGTTTCTGTTTCAAATCAAAGATGGCACCGACAGTAGCCCACGCATCGGGCAGTCAATTTGATAAATATCAATGTAGTTGTCGTTCGTGGCTGCACCGCTGTTGATGCGGCGATGCATGCGCGATGGCGGCGGCAGTGTGCCGGGCGGTAGCCGGGAGGACTGGAATGCGGTGTGGTGCGGCTTCTCCGGCCACTGCCCTGGTCTGTTAGACCGCAGTCATGCGGGGAGTTCCGCCGTGTGCGATGGCGACAGGACCAGCAGTGGGTTCTGTCGCCATCCATGGTGAGATGGTCTGCTTTTTTGCTATTTTTTGCTGTTTTTTACTTTGCTGCCGGTGCCCGTCAAAAATCCACGGCGGCCGACAGTTGCACGCTGCGGGGCGCTGATTGCGAGACGGTGCCATACGAGGCCACGCCGGCCCAGTAGTGGCGGTCGAAGGCGTTCATCAGGCCGCCGCGCAAGGTCGCCGCCTTGCCGGCGATGGCCGTGCGGTAGCGCAAGCCCAGGTCGACCTTGGTCCATGACGGCACCGATTGCTGATTCGTCTGGTCGACAAACTGTTTGCTCGTGTAGCTGACGGCGCCCGTGGCTGTCAAGCCCGGCCAGTACGGCATATCCCATTCGCCGCCCAGGTTGGCCATGGACGTGGGCACGCCGACGGGACGCTTGCCCATGGTGGCGGCGTTGTTGGTCTTTACCAGGCGGCCGTCGAGCAGGGTGATGCCGGCCAGCAGGCGCACGGCCTTGCTGGCGGCGCCGGACAGATTCAGTTCCAGGCCCCGGTTGCGCTGTTCGCTATCCATGCTGTACACCTTGCCATACAGCTGGCCGCTGGGTTTACTCACCTGGAACACGGCCAGGGTCGCCAGCACCACGCCGAAATCGGCCTTCGTGCCCACTTCATATTGCTTGCTCTTGTAGGGCGCGAAGACCTGGCCCGCGTTGTCGGCGATGTTCGGCGCGATATCGCCCTTGCTCAGGCCCTCGATATAGTTTGCGTACAGCGACACGTGGCGCAGCGGCTTGACGACGATGCCAGCCAGCGGCGTCAGGGCGCCCTGTTTGTAATGCGTGGTGAGCGCGCCGCTGGTGGCGTGGTAGTTTTTCGATTCGACCAGCTGGCGGCGCACGCCCAGGGTCAGTTGCACGCGCTGGTCCAGCATGTCCAGCGTATCGGCCACGGCCAGGCTGGAAAGCGTGGAGGCCGACAGTTTCGGCGCGCGGACCGGAGCGGGAATGCCGGGGTCGGCCACGGCGACAGGGTGGTAGATATTCGAGGTGATGAGTTTGCCGGAATTGCTCACGCTGCCAAATTCATCGCGGTAGACATTGCCCATCACGACCAGCGCATGCTCGATGCCGCCCGTGCGAAAACGCGTGCGTACGCCCGTGTCGCCGCTGGCGCGCCGCACGCGGAATTTCCAGTTCATGGGCGTGACCGTCATGTCGCCCGCCGCGCTGGTGATGGTCGGCGTCTGGTCCGAATAGCGCGACACGTCGGAGCGCGTGCCGCCCACGTCGGCAAAGATGGTGACCTTGTCGTTCAGGTCATATTCGAGCTTGCCCAGGGTGGCCAGGTCGTTCGACTTCCACCAGCCCCAGGATTGGGCGATGTTGCGCCGGCCATCGGGCGCTTGCGGCACTGGCAGGCGCGCGGCCACGAGGAAGGGGCGCGTGGGCGCGTCGATCCACTGGTATTGCTCGATCACGTCGAGCGAGGCGCGCAGCCGTTGCCCCTGGTAATCGAGGGCGATAGCGGCCACTTCCGCGCGCGAGGTCTGGTGGTCGAGCGGCGTGCGGCCCTGGCGGTGCAAGCCATTGACGCGGATGCCGAAACGCCGCTCGTCGCCGAAGCGGCGGCTGACGTCGATGGCCGCGCCAGCCTGCGAGCCCGAGCCGTAGTCAAAAGTCAGTCGCGTCAGGTCGCGCGGCAAGGAGCGTTTCGGCACGGCATTGACGACGCCGCCCACGCCGCCATTCGGCGACATGCCGTACAGCAGCGCGGCCGGTCCCTTGAGCACTTCGACGCTCTGCAGGTATTCCGTAAACAGGTGGTAATTGGGCGACACGCCATACACGCCGTCGAACGCCACTTCGCTCAGATTGCCCTCGTTGAGGGGAAAGCCGCGGATGAAGAAGGAATCCGTGACGCCGCCGATCTGGCCCGTGAAGCGGGTGGACGGGTCGCCGCCCAGCACCTCGGCCAGGGTCAGCGCCTGCTGGTCTAGCATGCGCTGGCTGGTGTAGCTGTTGACGCTGAACGGCGTATCGAGCAAGTCTTTTTCGCCCAGCATGCCGGCGCGCGCGCTCTTGGCGATCTGTCCGCCGGCGTCCGCTTCGGCCTGGCCATTCACCAGCACGGTGGCGAGCGGGGTCGATGCATCGGCCGCGGCCTGGGCGATCGCCTGCGGCGTGACGCTGGCAACGAGCAGGCCGGCGAGGATCAGCCGGGTGGTGAGGTGGGGATGGGCGAGTGGGGAATGTGGAATGGGCATCAAGGGCAGCGTATAAAGTCAGTAGGGAGGAATTGCATGCACGACATTATAAATGAGAATCATTACGATTTATAATGATTAAAATAGTCGCTGCTGCCACGCTCATGACCATGCCGTGCGCGTGCCTGGAGGGTATTTCAGCGCGGAAAATGGCCATCCTGGGCCTTCAGATCCCGATATTTGCTGTCTTATATAAGATTCGTCGCCATCGGATACACAAACAGCGGCAGGACAGTCTAAAATACGTGGTGGGCAAGCACGGCGTCACCGCCGGCACACTAGCCGTCCAAAGCAAGGCTAACCGTCCTGTGTTTGGAATGAAGAAAGTTAACCACCAGGCATCACCGCATACAAGGGAATGAACATGGCAACACAAAAATCCAAAATCATCTACACGCTGACTGACGAGGCGCCGCTGCTCGCGACGTATTCCCTGCTGCCAATTATCAAAAAATTCACCGCGCCGGCTGGCGTGGACGTGGTCGCCAGCGATATTTCGGTGGCGTCGCGTGTACTGGCTGAATTTCCAGAATTCCTGACGGACGCGCAAAAAGTCCCGAACACCCTGGCTGAACTGGGCAAATTGACCCAGAATCCGGACACCAATATCATCAAGCTGCCGAACATTAGCGCTTCCCAGGGCCAGTTGATCGCCTGCGTGCGCGAATTGCAAGGCCGTGGCTACAAGCTGCCGGACTACCCGGAAGATGCGAAGACGGACGAAGAAAAAGCCCTGAAAGCCCGCTACGGCAAGTGCATCGGCAGCTCGGTCAACCCGGTCCTGCGCGAAGGCAATTCCGACCGCCGCGCACCGAAGGCTGTCAAAGAGTACGCACGCAAGCACCCGCATTCGATGGGCGAGTGGAGCCAGTCGTCGCAGACGCACGTGTCGCACATGCACCATGGCGACTTCTACCATGGCGAAAAATCGCTGACCCTGGAAAAAGCGCGCGACGTCAAGATGGAACTGGTCACGGCCTCGGGCAAGACCATCGTGCTGAAACCGAAGGTTTCCCTGCAGGCGGGCGAAATCATCGACAGCATGTTCATGAGCAAGAAAGCGCTGCTGGAGTTCTACGAGAAAGAAATCGACGACGCCTTCAAGACGGGCGTGATGTTCTCGCTGCACGTCAAGGCGACCATGATGAAGGTCTCGCACCCGATCGTTTTCGGTCACTGCGTGCGCATCTTCTACAAGGACGCGTTCGCCAAGCACGCCGCCCTGTTCGACAAGCTGGGCGTGAATGTCAACAATGGCATGAGCAACCTGTACGACAAGATCGAGACCCTGCCGGCGTCGCAAAAAGATGAAGTGCTGAAAGACCTGCACGCCTGCCACGCGAACCGTCCGGAACTGGCCATGGTCGATTCGGCCAAGGGCATCACCAACTTCCATTCGCCGAACGACATCATCGTCGACGCGTCGATGCCAGCCATGATCCGTATCGGCGGCAAGATGTGGGGTGCCGATGGCCGTCCGAAAGACGTCAAGGCAGTCATGCCGGAATCGACTTTCGCGCGCATCTACCAGGAAATGATTGGCTTCTGCAAATGGCATGGCAACTTCGATCCGAAGACCATGGGCACCGTGCCGAACGTGGGCCTGATGGCGCAGCAAGCGGAAGAATACGGTTCGCACGACAAGACGTTTGAAGTGCCTGAAGGCGGCATCGCCAACATCACCGACCTGGAAACGGGCGAAGTGCTGCTGACGCAAACGGTGGAAGAGGGCGATATCTGGCGCATGTGCCAGGTCAAGGACGCGCCGATCCGCGACTGGGTCAAGCTGGCCGTCACGCGCGCGCGCAACTCGGGCATGCCTGCCGTGTTCTGGCTCGATTCCTACCGTCCGCACGAGAACGAAGTCATCAAGAAGGTACAGGTTTACCTGAAAGAGCACGATACCAAGGGCCTGGACATCCAGATCATGTCGCAAACGCGCGCCATGCGTTACACCCTGGAACGCGCCTTCCGCGGCCTGGACACCATCTCGGTGACCGGTAACATCCTGCGCGATTACCTGACCGATTTGTTCCCGATCCTGGAACTGGGCACGTCCGCCAAGATGCTGTCGATCGTGCCGCTGATGGCCGGTGGCGGCATGTACGAAACGGGCGCCGGCGGTTCGGCACCGAAACACGTCAAACAGCTGGTGGAAGAAAACCATTTGCGCTGGGATTCGCTGGGCGAGTTCCTGGCCCTGGCCGTGTCGCTGGAAGACATGGGCATCAAGACGGGCAATGCGAAGGCGAAAATCCTGGCGAAAACCCTCGACGAAGCCACCGGCAAGCTGCTGGACAACAACAAGTCGCCATCGCCACGTACCGGCGAACTCGATAACCGCGGCAGCCATTTCTACCTGGCCATGTACTGGGCGCAAGCCCTGGCTACGCAGAAGGACGATGCGGAACTGGCAGCGCATTTTGCGCCAGTGGCCAAAGCCCTGGCTGACAACGAAGAAAAGATCGTTGCCGAGCTGAAAGCAGTACAAGGCAAGGAAACGGATATCGGCGGCTACTACCTGCCAGATCCGGCGAAGACGGAAGCGGTCATGCGTCCTAGCGCCAGCCTGAATGCCGTGCTGGACAGCATCTGATGCAGTCATGAAGGCAGTCAGTTCTTGACTGCTGCCTGATAAAAAAACGCCGCCGGAAGCGATTCCGGCGGCGTTTTTCATTGCCCTTCAGTGTTATTGGTAGTGCTTGTAGACACTGGTGCTGCCATTGTTCTTGACCAGCAAGACGTCATACGCATCCTTGCGCGGTCCTTCCATGCCTGGCGAGCCCATCGGCATTGCCGGGACGGCCAGGCCCTTGGCCTTGGGTTTCTCGCGCAGCAGCTGCTTGATTTCGCTGGCCGGCACGTGGCCTTCGATGGCGTAGCCGTTGACGAGGCCCGTGTGGCAGGAGCCGAGCGCGTCGGGAATGCCGGCCAGCTTGCGGTATTGCGCCGGCATCTCGACATTTTTCGCGCGCACCGTAAAGCCGTTCGTTTCCAGGTGCTTGATCCAGTCGGCACAGCAGCCGCAGGAGGCGCTCTTGTAGACTTCGATGACGGGCAGGGCCGCCATGGCGAACGTGGGCAGGCCCAGCATGGCGGCGCAGGCGCCGCGCAGCAATAAATGTTTGATCATGGTGTTGCTTTCAGACGAAGTAGGTCTATCGTGGCCACTTTGGTGGCCTGCTTGGTATTTAAACTGCTAGCTAAGCGGAAAGCGGTCTCGGCGGCCGGCGCGGGCCGTCGGGAATGAATCCCGTCAGCAAGGTGGCCGTTGCGATGGTGACTTGTTGCGCGCCGCTGCAGGACGCGGCGGGCGGGGTAATGCCAGGTGGCATCAGCGCGCCCAGGCAAAAGCTGGAGCAGGCGCCGCATGCGGGATGCTTGGCTGGGGTCTTGTTTTCTTCCGGTGTGCTGGCGCTGTCCGGAACGGCGGAGGATTGCGTGGCGTCATGCTGGCAAGCCGCTGTCATCGCGGCGGCAGGCACGGCAGCGAGCGGCGCGCACGTCCGCATGGCGCCCGCAGCGGCCGCCTGCAGCGGCACCGCCGTGATCAACAGCAGGATCAGCCATGTTTTGAAGAGTCTCAGCATCGCCGGAAAGTATAGCATAGGGGAAACTGTCGCCAGGAGCGGGCGTCCGTTAGCGCGAGGCGGCCGCCAGCACTTTCGAGGCGTACATGGCCCGGTCCGCATGGCGCAGCAGCAACTGCATGGTATCGCCATCTTCCGGATAGTGGGCCACGCCGATGCTGACGGCGATCTGCAATTGCTGTCCGTTGCCCAGGTGCAGCGGCGCAGCCAGGGCCGCGTGGATCTTTTGCTCGATCAGGCTGACGTCCCCCGGCGTGGCATTGCTTTCCAGAAGCACGACGAATTCATCGCCGCCCATCCTGGCCAGGGTGTCGGTTTCGCGCATGCAATCGCGCAGGCGGCTCGCCACCGTTTGCAGCAGCAGGTCGCCACAGGCATGGCCGTGGTCGTCGTTGACCCGCTTGAAGTTGTCGAGGTCGAGGAACAGCAGCGACAGCCGACCTTCCTGGCGGTGCGCGCGAGCGAAGGCCGTATGCAGGCGGTCGTGGAACAGGCGGCGGTTCGGCAATCGGGTCAGCTCGTCGTGCATGGCCATGAACTGCATTTGCGTCTGCAACTGGCGCCGCTCGATGGCGGTGGCAAGTTGCTTGGCGACAAATTGCAGCAAATCCTGGTCTTGCGCCGAGCCGATGACGGCATCCTGGCCCCCTTGCAGGGCCAGCGCGCCGATGCTGCCCAGAGAAGAGTACAGCGGCACGGCCAGCCAGCACGAGGACAGGGCGCAGGCCGCCGTTTGCAGCGCCGCCGGCAGGCCGGCCAGTTGTCCCGATTGCAGCAGCAGGGGACGGCCGCTGCGCAGGACTTCGTCGCACAGCAGGCTGGCCAGGGACGATGTTGGCTGGGGCGCGCTGTCGTCGGCATGCGAGGTCATGGGAGCCTGGGCGCCGTGTTCGTCATGCAGCAGCAAGGTCAGACTGCGTGCCGGCAAGTGTTCGCCGATGATGTGCTGGATGCGGTGCAGCAAGGCGGGCAAGTCTTGCGTCGCCTGCATGGCTTCGGAGATGGCGTACAGCGCGGCCTGCTTTGCCTGGGCCTGTTTCAGCAAGGTGACGTCGCGCGCCACGGCCACGCGCAGCTGGTCGGCGGCGGACCAGCGGGCCGACCACATGATGTGCGCCAGGCTGCCATCCTTGCGCAGGTAGCGGTTCTCGAAGTGCGTCTGCGCATGGCCATCCATGATGGCACGCGCGGCGGCCAGGGTGCGCGCGCGGTCGGCGGGGGCGACCATGTCGAGCATGAGCTTGCCGATCATTTCCTGCTGCGTGTAGCCGAAGATGCGTTCGCAGGCGGCGCTGACGAAAACAAAGCGCCCCTCCACGTCGACCATGCACACGGCATCGAGCAACAAGTCGGTAAAGCTGGCCAGCGGCGCGCGCAGAATCTTGTGTTCCATAGTGGCATTTTAATGGACATTCCCGGCTGTGATTCAACTTGTTGGGGCAGGCGAGGTCTGCGGCATGAAAATGTTTCATTTCCCCGACGCTCATGCTTTTCCGTTTCTTGCCGTTAATGCAGTATTGCCATGCAGTACTTGCCTTCACGCCAGATAACGTGAGGCCAGGTTTGCCTGGCGCCAGGAAATTGCAAAAAAACTAACCATATCGAACTTTTATGATGCATCTTCTCTCCATTTGCAAGGTGACAGCGCCATGACCTCCATTTCTCCACTGTCCAGCTGGAATAGCGCCCCGTCACGGGCTTCCTCCGCCGCGTCGAACCGCACGGAGGCGCCGTCCCCGTCGCCCGCATCCACGCCGTCTGCCATCGTTGCGCTCAGCCCGGAGAGCGTGAGCGACAGCAAGCTGGCAGCGTTCGTGAAAGCGCCCATGGTGTGGGAAAGCGCTACGCGCGACAAAGTGAGCGAGGCGATGACGAAGAGTTTCTCTTCGTACGCGTTTGGCGGCCGCTTCAGCGGCCTGGGCGCTGCCATGCTGGGACAGGCCAAGCTGGGAAACTATAATTTCTCGCAGGCGATGCGGCAGCCGCCGCCAAGCACCACGCCGAATATCTATGGCGCATCCGGCATCGCGCCCGGCAGCCTGCATGGCAATGGCGAAGACCGGGTGTCCCTCAGCATCACCACCAGGAGCGGCGTGGAAGTCAAGCTGTCGCTCGACAGCCAGGGCGACGGCCTGGCCGTGAACATGACGACCAGCGGCGAGCTCAGCGACGCTGAGGCGAGCGCCCTGGGCGAACTGGCGAAAGGTTTTCAGGAAGCCATCGATGGCATGGGGCAGAGCACGCCGAAAATCAAGCTGGAAGGCTTGATGCAGTTCGACCAGCAGGTGCTCGAGTCGGTGAAGCTGCATGCGGAAGTGAAGGTGCGCGGCGAGCCGGAAAGTGTTCAAACCCTCGATTTCCAGGCAGATGGCGCGCAGCGCAAGGTCAGCTTCAGCGGCGAGGCCGGCAGTCTGGACCTGAAGGTCGACGCCAGCCAACTCAATACCTTGGGCAGCAAGGAAAAGCAAGCCAAGGCGCTGGACAGCTACATGAAGCAGTTCGACCAGGCGGCGTCGCGCGGCCATGGCGACGCGGGCCTGGTGTCCATGCTCAAGGATAGCTTCACTGCCTTGCACAGCAACGCCGCCGCGCCGCAAGTAGCCACGGACAATCCCGCGACGGGCAAGTGGCGCCTGGCGGCCGAGGACAAGTCCATCCTGACGGGACTGGCCGATTTCAGCGCCTCCGTGTCGCAAACCGTGAAATTCAGCAATCCCATGCGCAGTGCGGAAAGGGATGGCTTCAATTATGAAGTGTCGCAAAAGACGGAGCAGGCCGGCGCCAGCCAGGACGAACGGTCGATCAGGCAGCAGCAACAATCGAAGCTGAGCGCCAGCTTCCATGAAACGCTCGTCCCCGGCGTGCCGCTGCGCCTGCTGGACAATACGGAATCGCAGAACTACACCTATCACCAGATCGAGGATACGGCCAGCAGCGATGCGCAAGTGGCGTACAAGGATGGCAAGATGGTCAAGGCGAGCTTGCGGCAGGAGGGCAACCAGTCCGAGCGCGTCATGAAGTATTTCCTGGGCAAGCTGGAATCGGACAAGACCACGCCGGGCAACTATTCCGTGCTGCGCGACCTGCTGCCCGTGCTGGGGCCGTACAAGTCGGGCGAGAAGGAGATGACGCCGGAGGCGCGCCTGGAACAGCGCAAGCAGGCGTTGCTGACCTTGAACGACGATGTGCTGCTGCAGTCGTATGCGGGCCGGACCATCAGCCTGTGGCAAGCCGATGTGCTGCCGGAGCGGGACAAGGCCGTCGCCGCTTAGCGATTGAGCACGCTCAATGCAAAAAGCCCGCCTTCCTGCGAAGACGGGCTTTGTGCTTTTGATGCGGCGCAAGGCAGTCTAGGCCTTGGCCCTGCTTTGCTTGATCCAGTAACCGACGCCCAGCGCGGCGAGCCACACGGGTATGAGGTAGACGGAAATGCGCAGGCCCGGCGTCAGGTACATGATTACCAGAATGCCGGCCAGGAACACCAGGCACAGGTAGTTGGTGAACGGGTAGCCCAGGCTCTGGAACAGGGTCGTCTTGCCTTCGATTTTTTTCTGTGCGCGGAAGCGCAAATGGATCCAGCTGATCATGGCCCAGTTGATGATCAGCGCCGACACGACGAGCCCCATCAGCACTTCGAACGCTTCGCCCGGCATGAAGTAATTGACCACCACGCAGGCGCCCGTCGCCAGGGCCGATACGCCCAGTGCCACCAGCGGCACGCCGCGGCGGTTCAGGTGCAGCAGCGCGCGCGGCGCATTGCCTTGCTTGGCCAGGCCGAACAGCATGCGCGTGTTGCAGTACACGCCGCTGTTGTAGACGGACAGGGCGGCCGTCAGCACCACCACGTTCAGGGCCGTGGCCACCAGGTTGCTGTCGAGCGCATGGAAGATCAGCACGAAGGGGCTGCCGCCGGTGACGACGTTTTGCCACGGGTACAGCGACAGCAAAATGCCCAGCGCGCCGATGTAGAAAATCAGGATGCGGTAGATGGCCTGGTTGGTGGCGCGCGGAATCGTCGTGCTCGGGTCATCCGCCTCGGCCGCCGTGATGCCCACCAGTTCCAGGCCGCCGAACGAGAACATGATGACGGCCATGGCCATCACCAGTCCCTGCCAGCCATTCGGGAAGAAGCCGCCGTGCTGCCACAGGTTGGCTACCGAGGCTTGCGGACCGGCGTCGCCGGAGGCCAGCAGCCAGGCGCCGAAGACGATCATGCCGATGATGGCGACCACCTTGATCAGGGCGAACCAGAACTCCATCTCGCCGAAGGCTTTGACATTCAACAAACTGATGGCGTTGATGACGCAAAAGAAGATCAGCGCCGAAACCCAGGTGGGCACGCCGGGCCACCAGTATTGCACGTAGATGCCGACGGCCGTCAGTTCGGCCATGCTGACGAGCACATACAGCACCCAGTAATTCCAGCCCGACAGGAAGCCGGGCAGGTGGCCGCAGTATTTGTCGGCGAAATAGCTGAAGGAGCCGGCGACGGGTTCGTCGACCACCATCTCGCCCAGCTGGCGCATGATCAGAAAGGCGATGACGCCGGCGATGCCGTAGCCCAGCAGGACCGAGGGGCCAGCCATCTTGATGGTTTGCGCGATGCCCAGAAACAGGCCGGTGCCGATGGCACCGCCCAGGGCGATGAGCTGGATGTGGCGGCTTTTCAGGCCGCGCTTGAGCTCTTGTGGTTCGGTATTCCCGACTGCCGTCATATGTTTTATCCTGTTTTTACGGGGCTGAGGTCGCTGATTCTAAAGCATGCACGGGCAAAGCAGGAGCGAAATGCATGTTGCACTGCGGAGGCGCAAGAAAAGCCCCGCATCTTCGCCGAACGGCGTGCAAAACGGCGCTCCAGGCGTCCGCTTTTACGCGCCGGCCGCGACGATGGCTGGTTCGTACACGGCCAGAAACTCGGGCGGCAGGCGGCGTGCGCGGCCGCTGCTCAATTCGATGCAGATCAATTCCCATCGTCCGCGCACGACGGTGGCGCCGTCGCTGTCGCGGATCAGCTGGAAACGCCGTTCCATGCTGGAGCGGCCATCGCTGGCGCACAGCCAGGTGGCCAGGGTCAGCGCTTCGCCGGCCCGCGTCGGCAGCAGGTAGTCGTATTCGCCGCGGCGTATCGCCATGGCCCGGTCCAGACGCCGGTAATCGTCGAGGTCCAGCCCCAGAGTGGCCGAGTGGTGCCAGGCGATATGCTCGCACCAGCGCACGTAGACGGCGTTATTCGTGTGCTGCAAGCCATCGATGTCGCCCGCTTCGGGCGTGACGGGCAGGGTATGGGCGTACGGATAATCCCAGTTCAAGTGCATTCCTTTCGAGACGGTGGCGGCTGATTGTACGGTCTGGCAGCGCGTCCTGTCTTCTGTGCACGCCAGGAAAAACACTGTTTTTCACATTGATGTATGATGCATCATAATTTCTCAACGATCAAGAACACGTATGAACCATCAATTGGACAGTCTGGTGCACGTCAATCTGGGCAAGTCCGTGTACGCCATGCTGCGCGAAGCGCTGGCGGCCGGGCGCTTCCAGCCGAATGACCGGCTGCGCATCCGCGAACTGGCGCTGCAGCTGGGCACCAGCGTCACGCCCGTGCGCGACGCGATGCTGCAACTGGTGCAGGAAGAGGCGCTGGTGCTGCGCTCGCCACGCGACTTCCGCGTGCCCGTGCTGAGCGTGGCGCGCTACCTGGAAATCCGCGCGCTGCGCCTGGAACTGGAAGGCCTGGGCGCGTTTGAAGCGGCGCAGCGCATCGACGATGCTACCCTGGCCGACCTGGAGCGCCTGCTGCAGGCGAACGAAGAGGCCATCGCGCGGCACGACCTGGCGGCGGCCCTGCAATGCAACCAGGCGTTTCACCTGGGCCTGGCGCAGGCGGCCGGCATGCCGACCTTGAAACGCTTCGTCGACCACCTGTGGATGCAGACGGCGCCCCTGATCGCCGCCGGCTACGCCAGCTTTTCGCCCGACATGCGGGTGGGTCATCACCACGCCATCATCAGCGCGCTGCGCCAGCGCGACAGCGCGGCCGCGCGACGCGCCATCGAACAGGACATCCTCGATGGCGGCACGCAGATGCTGGCCTATGTCATGCGCCAGGAGCGCATCCACGCCGGCGCAAGCGAACAAGAACAGAACGAGGAAGAACATGACGCACATTGAGCACAAGATTGAACAGAAAGTTGAACAGAAAACCGCCATCGTCACGGGTGCCAGCCGCGGCATCGGCCACGCGGTGGCCGAGCGCTTCCGCAGCCTGGGCTGGCGGGTCATCACCGTCTCGCGCAGCCCGATTCCCGGCGGCTGCCCGCGCAGCCAGGAGCACAACACGCATGTGTGCATGGATTTGTCGGACCTGAGCCAGATCGGGCAGATGGTCGAGACGCTGCGCCCCATGCTGGGCGACTCGAAACTGCACGCGCTGGTCAACAATGCGGGCGTGTCGCCGAAAGGACCGGGCGGCTCGCGCGTCAATTCGCTGACCACCGACATGCAGACGTGGCAGGAAATGTACAACACGAATTTCTTTGCGCCGCTGGCCCTGACGCGCGGCTTTGCGCAGGAATTGTCGAACGCGCACGGCGCCGTCGTGAACCTGTGCTCGATCGCCGGCTACCGCGTGCACCCGTTTGCCGGCTCGGCCTATGCCAGTTCGAAGGCGGCGCTGGCGTCGCTGACGCGCGAAATGGCCAACGACATGGCGCCGCTGAATGTGCGCGTCAACGCGATCGCACCGGGCGAGATCGACACGGCCATCCTGTCGCCTGGCACTTCGCACATCGTCGACACGCAAATCCCCCTGCGCCGCCTGGGCACGACTGCCGAAGTGGCGGATTTGGTGGAGTTTTTGTGCAGCGAGCGCGCTTCGTACATCACGGGGGCGGAAATTCCCATCGACGGCGGCCAGCGCATTTAGAGCCTGTCCCGGTAGCCGGCGCGGATGGCACCTGCGAGGCGTCAGTGCGCGTCCAGCTGCGCCTGCAGCGCGGCCACCACCAGCGCGTGGTCGTCCGCCTGCGCCAGGCCGGAAACGGTGACCGTGCCGACCAGTCCCACGCCGCGTATCAGCAGGGGGAAAGCGCCGCCGTGGCCCGCGTACTCGATGTCATCGAGGTATTTCACGTCTTCGAAGGTGCTGCCGCGGCTTTTATACGAGATGCCCATGTAGTAGGAGCTGCGGCAAAAGCGCTGCACCGTATTGTTCTTGCGGCGTATCCAGTCCGCCTGGTCCGCCGTGGCGCCCGTCATGGCGTGGTGGAACAGGACTTGACCGTTGCGCGTGATGTTGACGGTGACGGCCTTGCCCCGCTTGCGCACTTCTTCGACGATCCACAGGCCCACGGCCAGTGCGGCGTCGTTGTCGAAGCGTTCGAATTGCAGGGATTCTTCCTGCTGCGCCAGGGTTTGCAGCAAATCGGCGTAATGATCCATCGTGGAGGCGGGTGGTAGTGGCTGGAAGCGCTACTGTAGCGCACCATGGGGCGGCCGCGCGCGCTTTTTCCATGGCGCGGCTAAAATAGGCGGCATGAACCTGTCCCTGTTCGCCGATGAAGAACAAGTCCCGGCCGGCCCCGTGCTGCTGGTGCCGGGTTCGTCCGCGTCTATCCTGCTGCGCGCTTTCGCGCTGCCCTGCCTGGACGAACTGCTGCCGGCGCTGGACGCCATCGTGCTGGCGGCTCCCCTGCGCCACATGGCCACGCCGGGCGGCTTGCGCATGTCGGTTGCCATGAGCAATTGCGGCGCCTTGGGCTGGGTCACGGATGGGCGCGGCTACCGCTATGCGCGGCGCGATCCGGACAGCGGTCTTCCCTGGCCGCCGATGCCGCCCGTGTTCCTGCGCCTGGCGCAGGAGGCGGCGCTCGCGGCCGGCTATCCGGGCTTTGCTCCCGACGCCTGCCTGGTCAACCGCTATGCGCCCGGCGCGCGCATGGCCCTGCACCAGGACCGCGACGAATGCGATTTCAATGCGCCCATCGTTTCCGTCTCGCTCGGTTTGCCCGCCACCTTCCTGTTCGGCGGCGCCGGGCGGGCCGACAAGGCGGCGCGCATCGGCCTGCTGCACGGCGATGTGGTGGTGTGGGGCGGCGCCGACCGCCTGCGCTTCCACGGCGTGGCGCCCCTGAAGGAAGGTGAACACGCGGTGCTGGGCGCGCAGCGCATCAATCTGACGTTTCGCAAGGCCAGCTAACCCGTCAATATGCTCCATTAATGCAAGTTGCTTGCAAATGCGAGGATTTTTCTTCATGATATGCAACTTGTTTGCATATGGAGTATCACCATGAAGCGCGATTCCCTATCCTCGCCGCTGCCCGATGTGGCGGCCGGCCCCCATCTGGGCAGCCCCTTTCCGCTTGAGTGGGTCGGCATGCAAGGCATCGCCTTGCCCCTGTGGCTGGAAGAGGGCGGGCAGGCGCAGCAAGTGCATGCCTGGGCCGACGTGCAAGTCGATTTGCCCGACCCGCACGTCAAGGGCATCCACATGTCGCGTTTGTATCTGCTGCTCGATGCGTTTGCCGCCGCGCAACCGCTCGATGCGGGCGCCCTGGCCGCCGTGCTGCGGCGCATGGTGGACAGCCATGCCGATTGCGGCAGCACGCAGGCGCGCCTGGTGCTGGCCTTTCCCCTGCTGCGGCGCCAGCCGGCGCTGCTGACGGCGGGGCTGTCTGGCTGGAAATCGTATCCCGTGCGCCTGCAGGCCAGTGTTACTCCGCAGGGCTTTGCCCTGTCCCTGACGGTGGAGGTCGGCTACTCGTCGACCTGTCCATGTTCGGCGGCGCTGGCGCGGCAATTGCTGGCCGACGCCTTCGCGGCGCAGTTCGGTGCGGGCGGCATCGAGGGCGCGGCCGCGCGCGCCTGGCTGCAGGAACACGCGAGCCTGGCCACGCCGCACAGCCAGCGCAGCACGGCGACGGTCACGGTGCCCTTGACGGAACAGGCGGAGCTGGACCTGTTTCCCCTGATCGACCTGGTGGAAGCGGCACTGGCGACACCGCTGCAGACGGCCGTGAAACGGGCGGACGAGCAGGCGTTCGCGCGCCTGAATGGTGCTAACCTGATGTATGTGGAAGACGCGGCCCGCCGCGTGCAGGCGGCGCTGGCGCCACGCCATCCGCAGGCGCGTGTTACCGTACGGCATATGGAAAGCCTGCATCCGCACGATGCCGTGGCGCAGGCGGGCAAGCTTGCCGGAGAATACTAGTCAACCACCGTGAAGGAGGGCAGCATGCCGGAGAAAATCGAGCGGGACGTCAACGATGACAGCCTGGAAGAAGAAGTGGAACGCGAACGGCGCGAGCATGCGCTGATCGACGAGGAAAAGCTGGGCATGGACGAGCTGGAAGAGGAGCGGCTGAAGCGGGAGCGCCAGCCGGGCGGTCACTAACGTCAAGGCAATGTTATCAGCGCTGGCATCGCGCCGTGCTGCCCGGTACAATTTCGCTTTGTCCTTCTCCCCCAACCCCGGAGGCCCATGAAATATCGCGCATTGTTCCAGTTTATCCTCGGCCTGACGGCCGCCACCCTGGCCGCTTCGCAGGCCCAGGCCGCCACCATCTGCACCGCCATGGCCGACGCCAAAACAGGCGCCGTCTTGCTGCAAGAGGGCAATTGCCTCGACAGAGTCACGCCCGCATCCACGTTCAAGATCGCGCTCAGCCTGATGGGCTATGACGCCGGCTTCCTCAAGGACGAGCACAAGCCGGCCCTGCCGTACCGCCAGGGCTATGTGGACTGGGGCGGCGAAGCCTGGCGCCAGGATACGGACCCGTCGCGCTGGATGCAGTATTCCGTCGTCTGGTATTCGCAGCAGATCACGCAGGCTCTGGGCGCCGAGCGCTTCCAGAAATACGCGAAGGCTTTGCGCTATGGCAATGCGGACGTCTCGGGCGATCCGGGCAAGGAGAACAGCCTGGAGCGTTCGTGGATCAGCTCTTCGCTGAAAATTTCACCACTGGAACAGCTGGGCTTTTTGCGCAAGCTGGTCAATTACCAGCTGCCCGTGACGAAACAGGCGATGGAAGCAACGCACCGCCTGACCCGCCTGGCGGACGTGGGCGGCTGGCAAGTGCATGGCAAGACGGGCGCCGCCTTCCCGCGCAAGGCCGACGGCAGCTTTGACGAAGCGCATGGCTACGGCTGGTTCGTGGGTTGGGCCAGCCAGGGCGAGCGCAGCATCGTCTTTGCGCGCCTGGTGCAGGATGACAAGAAGGGTGAGCAATCGGCCGGCTTGCGCACGCGCGAGGCCATGCTGAAGGAATTGCCGGCGCTGCTGGAGCAGGCGCAGAAGTGACGGCCAGCATCGTCGCCGCCACCTTCATCGCCACCGATGGCGAGTACCTGGAAGCCGTCATCGACGTGGATGGCCAGCGCCTGCACGTGATGGACGAGTTCGGCGGCAGGCAGATGGCCGCCGGCACGCAAGTCCAGCTCGAACTGTGGCCCATGGCCAGCGAACTTGACGACTGGGACGCCATCTTCCGCGCCAACCCCGGCCGGGAGCAGGGCTTGCGTCGCCTCGATGGCTGGCGCTACCTGGCGCTGGGCGTCGTGACCCAGGTCGATCCCGTCATCTGCGACTGCGGCCTGCTGCAACTGGAAAACCCGTTTACGACGCATGACGCGCGCTGCGTGGGCGCGTATGTCGGCGTCACCCTGGCGCGCCTGGATGCTTGCCTGGCGTAAATTCCGGCCCGCTTTGTTGCCCGCCCTATATACTTGCTGAAACGGATTTTCCGGCATCAGACAAGGTTACAAGCATGGCATCAGGCATGGAGCAGTTTCAGGAAAAAGCACGGCAGGCATGGACATGGGCGTGCGCGCAAGCCTTGCGCGTGGCGGGAGTGACGTGGACAAAGGCGGTGGCGCTGTACCGGCGCGGCCACGCGCACCTGATGACCCTGCCGCCCGTGCGGCGCGCGCTGGTGCTGGGGCTATGGTCTTTCCTGGCCGTGCTGGCGCTGCTGACCTTGTACATGCTGCTGCTGATTCCCCTGACGCCGAGCATCCACGACTTGCGCCAGGCGCGCGCGGCCGCGCCGAGCACCATGGTCAGCGCCGATGGCGAGGAACTGGCCCGCTTCGACCAGGGCTTGCAGGAACGGGTCACGTTAAAGCAGATTTCGCCGAACGTGATCAGCGCCTTGATCTCGACGGAAGACCACCGTTTCTACGACCACCACGGCATCGATTTCACGCGCACGGCAGGCGCCGTCTTGCACACCGCAAGCGGCAACCCCCAGGGCGGTTCCACCATCACGCAGCAACTGGCGCGCAATATGTTCCCCGAGGAAATCGGCCGCTCGCGCAACCTGAACCGCAAGCTGAAGGAACTCATCACGGCCCTGAAAATCGAGGCCACCTACAGCAAGACGGAAATCCTGGAAGCGTATTTGAACACTGTGCCTTTCCTGTACAACACCTACGGCATCGAAATGGCGGCCCGTACCTATTTCGACAAGCCAGCCTCGCGCCTCGATATCCTGGAAAGCGCCACCCTGGTCGGCATGCTCAAGGGCACGAATTACTACAATCCGGTCGGCAATCCCGAACGTTCTTTACAGCGGCGCAATGTGGTGCTGGGGCAGATGCGCAAGCATGACGTCATCGACGAGGCGCGCTACAAGCAGTTGATCAAGCGTCCGCTGCGCCTGCATTTCGAGCGCCAGAGCGAGCGGGCGCAATCGGACAGCCATTTCACGGCCTATGTGCGCAAGTGGCTGATCGACTGGGCCGACGAGAACGACTACAACCTGGAGCGTGACGGCTTGATCGTGCACACCACGCTCGACCATGACTTGCAGCAGGCGGCCGAGCGCGCCGTCGAACGCCAGGCGAATGCCTTGCAGGCGATCGCCGACGTGGAATGGAGCCGCGCGGGCGTGCCGTCGTCCACCTCGACAGGCATGTACGCGGGCATGCAGGGCGGCAGCGTGCCCTTCGATTATTTCTGGAAATCCCACCCGGCCTTGCTTGACGCCTTCGTGCGCGAGTCGGGTGACTACCGCAAGCTGACGGCCGCCGGTGGCACGCCGGAGGCGGCTTTGGCACAGCTGAAGGGCGACCGCGCCTTCATGGCGGCCCTGCGCAAGTCGAAGACCCGCCTGGAAGCGGGTTTTACGGCCATGGATCCTGCCACGGGCGCCGTGCGCGCCTGGGTGGGCAGCCGCGACTTTGCGCGCGAACAATTCGACCACGTGTCGCAGGCGGCGCGCCAGCCCGGTTCCACATTTAAACCCATCGTGTATGGCGCGGCGCTGGAAAAGGGCTTGAGTCCCGAGCACGTCTACCGCGATGCCGTGATGGATATCAAGGCGTCCGATGGCACGATTTGGCGCCCGACGGACATGAGCGGCACCACGGGGCGCGACATGACCATGCGCGACGGTCTCGTGTATTCGAAAAACACCATCACGGCGCAAGTGATGCAAGACGTGGGCTTGCCGCCGATCATCAAGCTGGCGCGCGCGCTGGGTATTCGCGACAGCAAGCTGGAAAAAGTGCCGTCCCTGGCGCTGGGCACCAGTCCCGTCACCTTGCTGGAAATGGTCAACGCCTACGCCAGCATCGCGGCCCAGGGCGAAGCGCGCCTGCCGTTTGTCGTCACGCACATCACCGACCGCGAAGGCAAGGTCATCGCCCGCTTCGGCGAAGACAAGCCCAAGCGCGCCATGCAGGAAGCATCGGCCGCCACCCTGACGGACATGATGCGCGGCGTCATCGACCGCGGCACGGGCACGGCCATCCGCAGCCGCTTCGGCATCCGCTCCGACGTGGCCGGCAAGAGCGGCACCACGCAAAACAATGCGGACGGCTGGTTTATTTTGATGCATCCGGAACTGGTGGGCGGCGCCTGGGTCGGCTTCAATGACGCGCGCGTCACCATGCGCAGCAATTACTGGGGCCAGGGCGGCCACAACGCCGTGCTGGTGGTGGGCGACTTCTTCAAGACGGCGCTCGACACGGGAAAACTGTCGCGCGACGCCATCTTCCCCGGCGGCAAGCCACCTCCGCCGCCGCGCCACGTGGAGCCGGTCGACGAGCCCGAGGATGAACCGGTGGAAGAGCCGGGTGACTTGCTGCAAGAGGGCGCGCCGCCGGCGCCGCTGGCCATGCCGGCCGAAGGCGAGGGCGGGCAGGAGTCGCATGGCAAGGCGGTGCAGGAGCCGGCTCCCGCACCGGCTCCTATGCCGCAGCCGGTGCCGCAAGGCTGAGCGGCGAGAGCCTGGCGAAGTTCTCTGATCGGCCTGAACCGCGTGTACGAGATTCTCTCAATGGCACGCGCCAGCTGACCCTGCCGACGATCCGCCGCCTGCATGAGGAGTTGGGTATTCCGGCCGAAGTGCTGATACGGCAGGCGGCGGCTCAGGCTTAGCTGGCCAGCCTGTGTTCTTGCCTATCTTTTTACACCGTATTGCGCCGCAACCCCGCTTCGCGCACGAACACTTGCAACGCGGCCATGGTCTGCTGGTGCAGCGTTTTCAGTTCCGCTCGCAGCGCGGGCGTGATGGCCAGGTTGCCGTTCGCTTCCTTGCGCACTGGCAGGCCCAGTACCTGCGCCATTTCCACCGGGTAATTTGTGAAGTCGCCATACGGCCGCTTGCCGTCGACGGACGGAGTGGGCCAATAGCCTTCGGCCAGGTAGTCTTCCGCCGCCATGCCCAGCATTTCCAGCGGCATCCACGACTGTTGCCGCAGCAGTGTCACATGCTGCCTGGTCAGGGCGAAGGGTACCTTGCCGTTGGCATAGCTGCCAGGCTTCAGGTCGGCCATCTGCACGAAGTGGGGCAGCAGCAGCGCCGCCTCCATCAGGCGCTGCGCGGCCAGCGCCGCATCCTTGCTGGCAATGGCCTGCATGGTCAGTTGCAGGGTATCGCCCTTGCCCAGCGGGTAGGCCGGATTGAGCATGGGCGCGCCGCTTTCCACGGGCGACCAGCCGATGTTGAAGCGCCGTATCAGCGCCAGATGCTGCACATTGAGCACCGTGGGCAGCGGAGCGTCGAGGGTGGCCAGGATGCGCTGACGCACGGCGCTGGGCAGGTCATTGTCTGCCGCGCGTGCGAGTACGGGCGAACACAGCAGGACGCCGGCGAGGCGCAGCAGCTGGCGGCGCAGGGGCTGGATCAGGCGCGGCATCATGGCGTCGTCAAGTCCTGGCGCTGGAATTCGATGCGGTTTTCCTGGTAATCCCACTTGGTGTAGGACCCGAACACGCGACGGTTTTCCTTGCTGTCGGCATTCGACAGTTCGCGCTTCATGCGCCGTACCAAAGCGGGATCCGTGAGCGGCGCCGTCGTGGCGGCGAACACGTCGTGCCGCACGCTCTGTTTGGCGTCGGCGCCGCGCGAGATGATGGTGAGCTTGCGTGAAGCAGGATCGAAGTACACGCGCATGGCGAAGGTATTCATGTCCTGCAGATACAGGCCGTCGTCGCGCTGCTGGGCGTGGAAATAATCGCCGCAGACTGCCTTCGGCTCGCGTTTCCACTCGCAGGACAGGGCGATCAGCAGGTGCCGCTCGTCGAGTTGCTTGACCGAAATGCGTCCTTTGGAGTAACCCCAGGTGCTGGCCGGCACGGTTGCCGACGAGGCAAGATTGTATTCGCCCACCAGCTTGGTCAGGGGAGCTTGCGCCGACGCGCCGGCGCAGAGGATCAGGGCGGCGGCCGCAAGGGCGCCTTGTATCTTGGAAAATGGTGTCATGATGACCATAAAGAAAAGTTGCCATATTATAGATGGCAACTTTCCAATATGGCCACGCGCTAGCGCAGTGCCGGCCGTTACTTCAGCTTGCTCAACTCGGCCACGTCGATCTTGACGGTCTTGTCGCCCACGGCGGCCACCAGCGTCTTGAAGTGGGGCGTCGCGTAATGCGCCGTCAGCGCGTCCTGGTTGCTCCACTCTTCCAGCATGATGAAGCGCGTAGGAATCTTGTTGTCGAGGTGTAATTCGTAGCGCAGGCAGCCGCTTTCCGCGCGGCTCGGTACTACGACGGCTTCCAGGGCGGCGCGCACGGCGTCGATATGGTCAGTTTGGGCATCGATGGTGGCGACGACGATCAGGGTCATGGTGGTCCTTGTGGTTGGGGTGCCAGCAGCTTAGCGCATCTGGCGCTTCCTTGCCGGCTGCGCCGCGACGGCTTGCGGCGCAGCGGGCACTCCTTACGCGGCTTGCAGCGCCCCGATCTGCTCGAAGGCCCCCGTCAACGCTTGCGCCCTGGCTGCGTCGCTGACCTTGACGCCTTCGGCGCGCACGATCTCGATCTGCGTGACGCCGAGGAAACCGAGGAAGGCGCGCAGATGGCTTTCCTGGTGTTCCAGGGCCGCCATCGGCGTGTCGGCGCCGTAATAGCCGCCGCGCGTCGAGGCGATGATCACGCGCTTGCTGCCCAATAAACCTTCGGGGCCGTTGGCGCCGTACTGGAAGGTTTTGCCGGGCACGGCCAGCGCATCGAGCCACGATTTGAGCTGGCTGGGGATGGCGAAGTTGTACATGGGCGCGCCGATGACGATGACGTCGGCGGCCAGCACTTGCTCCAGCGCGCCAGCCAGCGCCAGGCCGTCGGCGGCGCTCGGTGCTGCCGTAAATTGCGGCAATGGTTGCGCGGCCAGGTCATGGTACTGGACGGTGGCGCCGGGCGCGGCCGTTTGCAGGCGGGCGACGATGGCGGAGGACAATTGGCGGCTGAGGGAATGCTCGCCGAGGATGCTCGAATCGATGTGCAGGATGTTCATGTGGGCCTTCTTGGGTGGTATGATCGGGTGGTATGCTTTTGTAACCGAGTTAAATATAGTGACTATCAAATGAACGCACAAGAAGGCACTTTTTCCACACTGGGGCACACGGATGTGACTATTGGCGATGCCGCCGCGCAAGGAGCGGAGCTGGAACGGCGCATGCGCGACGAAGGCGGCCATGCGGGCGTGGCCGATTCCTGCCGCCCGATCACGGACATCCTCACCCGCGTGGGCGACAAATGGAGCGTGATGGTGGTGATCTTGCTCGGCAATGGCACCAAGCGCTTCAACGAGATGCGCCGCCTGATCGGCGGCATCTCGCAGCGCATGCTGACATTGACCTTGCGCGGGCTGGAGCGCGACGGCCTGGTGACGCGCACCGTGTTTCCCACCGTGCCGCCGCGCGTCGACTACGCCTTGACGGACCTGGGGCGCTCGCTATTGATCCCCATCAGCGCGCTGGGCGCCTGGGCCCATGGCCACCGCGACGCCATCGATGCGGCGCGGCTGGCGTTTGACGCCCGGACGGCGAACCATTTGCTGTCCGGCGAATAAGTCACCTCAAGCCGCGCCAAACAGCTGCGCCATCGTCTGGCGCAGCCAGCGGTTCGACGCATCTTCATGGTAGCGCTCGTGCCAGTGCTGCTTGACTGAAAAGCTGGGCAGTTGTACGGGCAGGGGCAGGATGCGGAACGCTTCGTGGTCCTGCATCTGCAGCGCGTAGCGGTACGGTACCGTGACGATGTACTCGGTTTCGGCGACGATGCGTGACACACCGAGGAAACTGGGCAGTTTCAGCACGATGCGCCGCTGCACGCCAGCCGCCGCCAGTACTTTTTCCACGATGGAATGGCCCGTGCCCGAGCTTTTCACTTCGATATGCCCCTCCTGCAGGAACTCTTCCACCGTCATCGTGTCGCGGATGCGCGGGTGGCTGCTGGCCACCAGGCAGACAAAGTGCTGGTCGAACAGTTTTTGCTGATAAAACCCCGATTCCAGGTGCGGCATGAAGCCCACGGCCAGGTCCACTTCGCCTCCCTCCAGGCGCTCGGGCGTGTCGGTGGCGATCTTCGACACGTCCAAGGTGATGCCGGGCGCGATCTGCTGCAGATGGTTGAGCAGGGTGGGCAGCAGCACGATTTCACTGATGTCCGTCATGCAGATGGCAAATTCGCGCGTGCTGGCGGCCGGGTCGAACACGGGCTGGTCGGCCAGCGCATGCTGCCAGGCGGCGATCGCGGCGCGCACGTCCTGCACCGCGTTCTGCGCGCGCGGCGTCGGCTCCATGCCTTTCGAGGTGCGCGCAAACAGGCGGTCGCCGAAATGCGTGCGCAGCTTGCCCAGGCCGATGCTTACCGTCGATTGCGGCAAGCCCAGGTTTTCCGCCGCGCGCGTCACATTGCGGCTTTTATAGATCTCGTCAAAGATGAACAGCAATTCGATATCGAAGCGCGACATGGGGAGCACCATTATTTAAAAACTTGATTGTGGCTATTGTATTCCATCGCTTTACCAAATATTGACCTGTCGGCACACTGCTTGCCATACCCAGAGCACGGCAAACGTGCATCGCGCAAGCACACAGATCAATTGGAGGAAAGAAATGGAACATACCCACAAGCCGTCCGTGCTGATCGTCGGCGGCGGCATCGGCGGCATGGCCGCCGCGCTGTCCCTGTCGCGCCTGGGGCTGGCCGTCACCGTGCTGGAACAGGCGTCGGCGCTGGGCGAGATCGGCGCCGGCATCCAGCTGGCGCCCAACGCCTTCGCCGCGCTCGATGCCCTGGGCGTGGGCGAACGCACGCGTGCCAAGGCCGTGTTCACGGAGCGCCTGGTGATGATGGACGCCGTCGACGCGACCGAGGTAGGCACCTTTGTCGTCGACGCGGCCTTCCGCGAGCGCTTCAGCAATCCCTATGCCGTGATCCACCGCGCCGACATCCACGGCGCCATCCTCGACGCCGTGCGCATTTCGCCGCTGATCACCTTTGTGACGTCGTCGCAGGTGACGGACGTGGTGGAAGATGCGGACGGCGTCACCGTGCAGGATGCGGCGGGGCGCAGCTTCCGCGCCGATGCGCTGATTGGCTGCGACGGCGTCAAGTCCGTGATCCGCGAGCGCATCGTGGGCGACCAGGTCCGCGTTTCCGGCCATGTGGTCTACCGCGCCGTGGTGCCGGCGGCCGACATGCCGTCCGACTTGCGCTGGAACGCGCCCGTTGTCTGGGCCGGGCCGAACTGCCACCTCGTGCACTACCCGCTGCGCAATGGCGAGCAATACAACCTGGTGGTGACCTTCCACAGCCGCGAGCAGGAAGAATGGAGCGTCACGGACGGCAGCAAGGAAGAAGTGCTGTCCTACTTCGACGGCGTCCATGCGCAGCCGCGCCAGCTGCTGCACAAGCCGACATCATGGAAACGCTGGAGCACGGCCGACCGCGACCCCGTCGCCAACTGGAGCACGAAGCGCATGACCTTGCTGGGCGACTCGGCCCACCCGATGCTGCAATACCTGGCGCAGGGCGCCTGCATGGCGCTGGAAGACGCCGTGACCCTGGGCGAAGCCGTGCGTGCATGCGACTTCGACATGGCTGCCGCCTTCCAGCTGTACCAGCGTTCGCGCATCGCCCGCACGGCGCGCGTGGTGCTGTCGGCCCGCGAGATGGGCCGGCTGTACCACGTCAAAGGCGTCGAGCGCCTGGTGCGCAATGACCTGTGGCGCGGTCGCACGCCCGCGCAATTCTATGAGGCGCTGGCCTGGCTGTATGGCTGGACGGCGCAAACCTGTCTGGCCACCACCGAGAAGGAGGCAGCATGACTTCCCATCAAACGCCCGAACGCGAAGCTTTATATGAAGCCCTGAGCGGCATGCATTTGTCGCCGCTGTGGCAATCCTTGCACACCCTCGTGCCGCCCCATCCGACGGCGCCGTATGCTCCCGCCCTGTGGCGTTATGCCGACATCGCGCCGCAGCTGGCGCGCGCCGGCGAAGTCATCACGGCCCACGAAGCCGTGCGCCGCGTGCTGGTGCTGGAAAATCCGGCCTTGTCTGGCCGCGCGTCCATCACGCAATCGCTGTACGCGGGCCTGCAGCTGATTTTGCCGGGTGAAGTGGCGCCCTCGCACCGCCACAGCCAGTCCGCGTTGCGCTTTGTGATCGAAGGGCAGGGCGCCTACACGACGGTGGCGGGTGAGCGCACCACCATGCACCCGGGTGACTTCATCATCACGCCGTCTTGGACCTGGCATGACCATGGCAACCTGGGTATCGACGGCGTCTGCGAGCCGGTGGTGTGGCTCGATGGCCTCGACATTCCCATGCTGCGCTATTTCGACTCGGGTTTCGCGGAAAACGACACGGAAGACAGCCAGACCGTCACCCGCCCGGAAGGCCAGAGCCTGGCCCGCTACGGCTGCAACATGGCGCCCGTGAAGCAGTTGCACCAGGGCGCGACCTCGCCCATCTTCAACTACCCGTATGCCCGTTCGCGCGAGGCGCTGGAGCTGCTGTCGCGCACGGACGCCATCGACGACTGGCACGGCTACAAGCTGCGCTACACGAATCCGCTGACGGGCGGCTCGCCCATGCCCACCATGGCCACCTTCCTGCAGCTGCTGCCGAAAGGGTTTGCCGGCAAGCGCGCGCGCAGCACGGACGGCACCGTCTACAGCGTCGTCGAAGGCCGCGGCAAGGTGACGATAGACGCGCAGGTGTTTGACTTCGCCCCGCGCGACACCTTCGTCGTGCCGTCGTGGGCCCTTGTCTCCTTCGACTGCCCGCTGGACGACGTCGTGCTGTTCAGTTTTTCCGACCGCCCAGTGCAGCTTGCCATGGGCGTACTGCGCGAGCAGTTTTTGACCGATTGATTTTTCACACAGGATTTCACCATGACCAACTTCATCTTCGCCCCTCAAGCCATCGCCGGCCTGCCCATCGTCGGCGGCGACAGCCAGTTTCCCGTGCGCCGCATCTACTGCGTGGGCCGCAACTACGCCGCCCATGCGCGCGAAATGGGCTTCGATCCGGACCGCGAACCGCCATTCTTCTTTTGCAAGCCGAATGACGACAAGTCTGTCGTACCCGTGCCGCCCGGCGTGACGGCCACCGTGCCATATCCGGCACAGACGTCGAACTACCATCACGAGATCGAACTGGTGGTCGCCATCGGCAAGGGCGGCAGCAATATCGCCCTGGAGGACGCGGCGTCGCACATCTTCGGCTATGGCGTGGGCCTGGACATGACGCGGCGCGACCTGCAGATGCGCATGCGCGAACAGGGGCGGCCATGGGAAATCGGCAAGGCCTTCGACTATTCGGCGCCCATCGGCGCGCTCACGCCCATCGCGGCGTCCGGCGAGATCACCACGGGCGCCATCGTGCTGGAAGTCGACGGCAAGGTCGTGCAGACAAGCGATTTGACGCACCTGATCTGGTCCGTCAATGAAGTCATCGCCAATCTGTCGACCCTGTTCGAACTGCAGCCGGGCGACATCATCATGACGGGCACGCCCGAAGGCGTGGGCGCCGTCACCGCCGGCCAGACGATGGATGCGCGCATAGACGGTTTGACGCCGATCACCGTCGCCGTCAAGTAAACCACCGGGCCAGCGCGGCACAGATCGCGCAGCCCAAGCGAACAATAACAACGGAGACAAGATAATGACTACCCACGCCGGCACCGACGTCCAGCACTTCCTCGACAGCCACCCGTTTTCCCGCTACCAGAAACTGATCCTCTGGCTATGCTTTCTGATCGTCGCCATCGACGGTTTCGACACGGCCTCGATCGGCTTCATCGCGCCGGCCATCCGCGCCGAGTGGGGCTTGACTCCCGCCGCGCTGGCGCCCCTGTTCGGCGCAGGGCTGTTTGGCCTGATGGCGGGGTCGTTCCTGTTCGGACCCCTGGCCGACCGCTATGGCCGGCGTCCCGTGCTGATCGTCTCCGTGGCCTTCTTCGGCGCGGCCAGCCTGCTGTCGGCCTGGTCGACGGATCTGACCATGCTGCTGGTGCTGCGCTTCCTCACGGGGCTGGGCCTCGGCGGCGCCATGCCCACGTCGGTGACCATGACGTCCGAATACTGCCCGCAGCAGCGCCGTTCCGGCCTCGTGACCATGATGTTCTGCGGCTTTACCATCGGTTCCGCGCTGGGCGGCCTGGCGTCGGCGCAACTGCTGCACCTGATCGGCTGGCGCGGCGTGCTGATGCTGGGTGGCGCCTTGCCGTTGCTGCTGGTGCCAGTGCTGCTGCTGGCGCTGCCGGAGTCCTTGCGCTGGCTGGTCTTGAAGGGGCGCGACGGCAGCCAGGCCATCATGCGCCGTATCGCACCCACCCTGGCCGTCTTGCCGCGCCTCGTCGTCAGCGACAAGAAACTGGCCGGTTCGCCCATGGCGGAACTGTTCCGCCCCGGCGTGCTCGGCGGCACCTTGCTGCTGTGGTCAACGTTTTTCATGAGTTTATTGATCATTTACCTGCTGTCGAGCTGGATGCCGACCTTGCTCAACGGTAATGGCCTGTCCTTGTCGAACGCTTCGCTCGTGACGATGATGTTCCAGGTGGGCGGCACCGTCGGCGCCATCATGCTGGGCCGCTGGATGGACCGCTACAGTCCCCATAAAGTACTGAGCATCGCCTACCTTGCGGCCGCCGGCTGCATCATCGTCGTGGCCCTGTCGGGCAGCAGCCTGGCCTTGCTGGTGCTGGCCGTGTTTGGCGTGGGTTTTGGCGTCAGTGGTTCGCAAGTGGGCGCCAATGCGCTGGCCGCCGCGTTTTACCCGACATCGAGCCGCGCCACGGGTGTCAGTTGGGCCGCGGCCGTGGGCCGCAGCGGCTCCGTGCTCGGCTCCATGGCCGGTGGCCTGATGCTGACCCTGAAACTTGATAACGAAACCATCTTCTTTTTGCTGGCCATTCCCGCCGTGCTGGCGTCCCTGGCCTTGCTGGCCATGGGCCGCCTGATGCGCACCCGGAATGCCGCCGGCGCCGTTCCTGTCACCCTGAAAGAAAGCACCGTATGAAATTGCATGGCTATTACCGCAGCTCCGCGTCCTATCGCGTGCGCATCGCGCTGAACCTGAAAAACCTGCATCCCGACACGGCGTATGTGCACCTGAGCCGCAATGGCGGCGAGCAGTTTACGCCGGCGTTTTCCAGCCTGAACCCGCAGCACCTGCTGCCCGTGCTGGAGGACGGCGGCGCCGTGCTGACCCAATCACTGGCCATCATCGAATACCTGGACGAGACGCAGGAGGGGAAAAAGCTGCTGCCGGCCGATGCCCTGGGCCGCGCCCGCGTGCGTCAGCTGGCCATGGTGTGCGCCTGCGACATCCATCCGCTCAACAACCTGCGCGTCCTCAATTACCTGACGGGACCCCTGGCCCTGTCGCAGGCGCAGAAAAACGCGTGGTACCAGCACTGGACCCATCTGGGCCTGGCCGCGCTGGAAGCGGAACTGGCAAATAGTCCCCACACGGGCCGCTTCTGCCATGGCGACACGCCCACCCTGGCCGATTGCTGCCTGGTGCCGCAGGTATACAACGCGCTGCGCTTCCAGTGCGACCTGGCGCCGTATCCCACGATACGCCGCATCGTCGCGCACTGCGAGGCGCTGCCGGCATTTCGCGAAGCGCACCCCGATGCGCAGCCAGACGCAGAATAAACCACAATAAACGGAGACAAGCATGAGAAAAATCAACGCCATCACCATGGCGCTGCTGGGCACGTGCGCCTGCAGCACCGCCTATGCGCAAGGCAGCGTCACCCTGTATGGAGTGCTCGACAGTTCGCTGGCCTACACGACGAATGCCAACGCGGCCGGCGACAGCGTCACCAAGATGCCCACCTTGACCGGTTCATTGCCGTCGCGTTTCGGCTTCAAGGGCGTGGAAGACCTGGGCGGTGGCTTGCAGGCGATCTTTGCGCTGGAATCGGGCTTCGGCGTCGATACGGGCGTCGCGGGGCAAGGCGGGAGACTGTTCGGCCGCCAGTCGTGGGTGGGCCTGAAGGGCCGCTATGGCAGCGTGATGCTGGGGCGGCAGATGAACATGTCGTTCTGGGCCACGCAAAAGTCCGACATCATGGGGCCGGCCCTGTTTTCCATCAGCAGTCTCGATCTGTACCTGCCGAACGCCCGCAGCGACAACGCCATCGGTTACCTGGGCACGTTTTCCGACGTGACCGTGGGCGCCACCTACAGCCTGGGGCGCGATGCCTCGGCGGCGGGCGGGCCGGCAGCTACGGGCTGCGCGGGCGAAGTGGCGGGCAATGCCAAGGCCTGCCGCCAGATTACCGCCTTGCTGGGCTACGACACGGGCCGCGACGGCGCCACGGCGTCGTACGACATCATGTACGGCAACGCAGGCGCGGCCAACGGCCTCACGTCGAGCCGCCACTTCGACCGCCGCGTGATCGCCAGTGCCTATGCCATGTTTGATCAACTGAAAATCGGCGGCGGCATCATCGACCGCACCATCCGGGCCGCCGGGGGGGCCGTCGACTCGCAACTGCTGTATGTGGGCGCCGCCTGGCCGCTCGCGCCAGCGCTGGTGCTTGACGGCCAGGTGGCCAAACTGGCCGTGAAGGACAGCCCGAACGATGCCACCCTGGCCACCGCGCGCCTGACCTATCACCTGTCCAAGCGCACGGCCATCTACGGCGCCATCGGCCGCATGGACAACGATGGCGCGGCGGCCGTGGCGCTGGACGCGGGCGGCACGGTGGGTGCGGGGCGCACGCAGAATGGCGTGATGGCGGGCGTGCGCCATTTCTTCTGACGTCCTATGAGCTGCCTTGCATGTCGTGCCGGTAGCGCGCCGGCGGCAGCTCGAACTGGGTCTTGAAGAAGCGGGTGAACGCGCTTTGCGAGGAAAAGCCCAGGCGTTCGCCGATTTCCACCACGCTCAGACTCGTTTCGCGCAGCAAACGGCGCGATTCGCGGCTTTTGGCGCGCAGTTCCAGTGCGCGGAACGATGTTTGCTCCTGCTGCAGCTGGCGCTGCAAGGTCCAGCGGTTCATCGCCAGGCCGTCGCACAGGGCCGGCAGCAGCGCGGCGCTATCGGCATCTCCTGCGCCTTGCCGGCCCAGCAGATCGATGATGGCTTGCTCCACGCGGGCCGAAAATAGCTGCGCGCCCTGCAACTGCTGTAATTGCCCCTGCGCGTGCCGCAGCGCGTGCGGCGCCAGCATGGCGTTGAACTGGACGAAGGGCCGGTCCAGCGCCGGCGCGTCAAACGTCAGCGTGTTGCGCGCCTGACCAAAGGTGGCGGCGGCGCCGAAGCACTCGGCAATGGCCGGCGCGAACCACGGCGCTTTGCCATGGAAGCCGGCATGGAAGGCGGTGGCCGCGCCATCGTCGTAGGCGCGCGCCACCAGCGACAGCATGCGGAAATTGGCCAGCGCCTGCATGGCGCCTCCCAGCGGGCAGAACTCGGACAGGTATTCGATCTCGATGCGCGTGCCATTTTCGCTCATCAGCATGAAGTCGAATTCGCCGATCAGGCCCCGCAAGTGCAGCAGCTCGTGCAGCGCGCTGCGCAGGGTGGGGCGGTTGAAGCAGACGTGGGCGATGCCGGAGTAATGCGCGAACCAGTGCGTCACGTCGAGGTCGAGAATCGCCCGGTGCTGCGGCAGTTGCTGCGCATAAGCCGTCATGCGGCGGTGCCGCTCGGCGTTGATGCGCCCGCCAGGCTCGTTCAGCTGCGCCGGCGTGATGCCGGTCTGCCGGAAGAAGTCGGCGGGGTCGTGCCCATCGGCTTGCATGGCGCGCGCGCATTGCTGCGCAATCCGGTTCGAAACCGTGCGCGTATCGGGTTTGTGCAAGGGTGTCTCCTGCTTGTTGTAGTAATTTTTCACAAATATTAGCACTTTGTAGGAGATTGTTGGTTGTCATGCCGTCTAACCAAAAATTGTTCTCGCGGGTATAAAACGCGTGCTGTGCGGTCAAGAAACTCACGCATTCTCACGCTATATTGATTTCGGGCTGGCCCTGATGCCACCCGGATACCTACAAAAACAGTCTTGGAGATAATGATGAATTGCACTATGAAACCGATGGCCCGCATGGTCGCCGGCTGCGTCGCCACGCTTGCCCTGGCCGCCTGCGGCAATAACGGCAGCGAGCAATACACGCAGCCCGTGTTTGGCGCCACCACCTACAGCCAGATCCAGGTCGACGGCTATACCTTCAAAGACATGAACCGCAACGGCAAGATCGACCCGTATGAAGACTGGCGCCTGCCAGCCGAAGCGCGTGCCGACGACCTGCTGGCGCGCATGACCCTCGATGAAAAAGCGGGCCTGATGATGCATGGCACGGCGCCCACCGTGTCCGACCCTTCCGGCATCGGCCTGGGCGGCGCGTATGACTTGACGGCCCTGCAAGACCTGATCGTCAAGCAGTACGTCAACACCTTCATTACCCGCATGGCGGGCGATACGGCCAATATGGCGGCCCAGTACAACAAGGTGCAGGCAATCAGCGAAACCTCGCGCCATGGCATTCCCGTGTCCATCAGCACGGACCCGCGCCACCATTTCCAGTACACGGTGGGCGCCAGCGCCGGCACCAAGGGATTTTCCCAGTGGCCGGAAACCCTGGGCCTGGCCGCCATCGGCGACGATGCGCTGGTGCGCCGCTTCGGCGACATCGCGCGCCAGGAATACCTGGCCGTCGGCATCACGCAGGCCCTGTCGCCGCAGGCGGACCTGGCCACCGAGCCGCGCTGGTCGCGCATCAACGGCACCTTTGGCGAAGATGCGGATCTGGCCAAGCGCATGGTGCAGCACTATATCGAGGGCTTCCAGGATGGGAACACGGGCCTGCATGACGGCAGCGTGGTAGCTGTCGTCAAGCACTGGGTCGGCTACGGCGCCACGAAAGAGGGCTACGACGGCCACAATTACTATGGCCGCTACATGACTTACCCGGGCAACAACTTTGCCTACCACGTGAAGCCGTTCGAAGGCGCGTTCACGGCCAAGGCGGCCTCCGTCATGCCGACCTACGCTCTGCCGGACGGCAATATCACCATCGACGGCATCACCTTGGAGCAGGTGGCGGCCGGTTTCAGCAAGACCATGCTGACGGATCTGCTGCGCGGAAAATACGGCTTCGAGGGTGTGATCCTGTCCGACTGGGGCATCACTTCCGACTGCGACGCCAATTGCCGCAATGGCACGGCGCCGGGCGTGGCGCCTTCCTTCATCGGCTTCGGCACGCCGTGGGGCATGGAAGACGCCACCAAGGCCGAGCGCTATGTCAAGGCCGTGACGGCCGGGATGGACCAGTTTGGCGGCGTGACGGAAGCGCCCTACCTGACGCAAGCCGTGCAGCGGGGCCAGCTGACGGAAGCGCGCATCAACGCGTCGGCGCGGCGCATCCTGATCCAGAAATTCAAGCAGGGCCTGTTCGAGCATCCGTTCGTCGATGCGGCCAAGGCGGCCACCACGGTGGGCAAGGCGGACTTCATCGAGGCAGGCCTGGAGGCCCAGCGCCGCTCGCTGGTTCTGCTGGAGAACAAGGAAAAGGTCTTGCCGCTGGCGGCCAACGTCAAGAAAGTCTACCTGTACGGCATCGATGCGGCCGTGGCGCAGCAGTATGGCTACACGGTGGTCGCCACGCCGCAGGAAGCGGACGTGGCCCTGCTGCGCGTGGCCGCGCCGTATGAAATCCTGCATCCGAACTACATCTTCGGCAGCATGCAGCACGAAGGGCGCCTGAACTATGTCGATGGCGACGCCGACTACGAGGCGATCAAGAACGCGGCGAAGTTCGCGCCGAAGACGGTGGTCACCGTGTACCTGGACCGCCCGGCCATCCTCGGCAACGTGGAGGACAAGGCCAGCGCCATCCTCGCCAACTTCGGCGTGAGCGACGGCGCGCTGTTCGATGTCCTGACGGGCAAGGCCAAGCCGCAAGGCAAGCTGCCGTTCGAACTGCCTTCGTCGATGGCCGAAGTGCAGGTGCAGAAATCGGACGTGCCGTATGACACGGCCCATCCGCTGTACAAGTTCGGCTACGGGCTGGCGTACTAAAACGCTGCTGTTCAGGCTTGCTGGCGCCAGGCTTGGCTGTCGAGCGCGTCGAGGAAGCGCGCGGCGGGCCAGTCCTGCGCCAGCGCTTCGTGCATGAGCTGCTGCTGCGTGGGCGGCGCCATGCCGCCGATCGGTTGATCACGATCAAGGTTGCTGGGGAAGGCATAGCCTTCTGCGCAGGCGGCAATCGCGTGAACAATCCCATCGGCGGACAGGGTTTCCTCTGCCCGCAAGGCCTGCAGGGCCGGATACAGCGCGGCGCTCATGGCGCGGCGGTCCAGCGCTTCCATGGCGCGACCGAACGGCGACGACACTTGCAGCAGGTTGGCCATGCGGCGGATGTCGGGCGAGCGGTTGTGGCCCGCCGCATGGAACAGGGCGGGGTTGAAGAAGACGGCGTCGCCTTGTGACAGCGGCAGCTGCACGCAATGCCGGGCAAAATAGTCGCGGAAAGGCCGCTGCTGCCAGGCGAGGAAACCGGCCTGGTAGCGCTGCGAATAGGGCAGGTACAGGGTGGGGCCGGATGCCAGCGGCATGTCGCAGTGGGCGACGGCGCCCTGCAAGGTCAGGAGAGCCGACATCTGGTGCACGGGCGCGGGATAGGCGGCGCAGCTGGCGGCGCTCTGGAAGCCCAGGTGATAGTCGCGGTGCGGCGCCTGGGCCGCCCCGCCCGGGTTGACGACGTTCACTTGCGCCGTCATCTGGTAGGCGGGACCGAGCCAGGCCTCGGCGATCCACGCGAAGACGGGATTGCTGTAATAGCGCGCGAACGCTTCGGGCGCGCGCAGACACAGTTTTTGCTGGGCGTTCCAGATACGGTCATTCGCGCCCGGTTTGGCGAAATGGTCGCCGCCCGCCTGGCCGCTCGCGTGCTGTTCGGCGATCAGTGCGCGAAACACGCCGCTCACCTGTTCCAGCGTCGCCGTGTCGTCGATGGCGCGCTGGAGCACGATGACGCCGGGGCCATCCATCAGCGCCTTGCCCCATTCAGCCTGCAGCGCGCGCAGCGACGCCTTGCTGGCGGCCAGTGCACGCACCTGGTCGCAATCGTAGACGAGAATATTTTCTTTCACCGCAGTGGCGTGGGGATAGTCGGCCAGCGCCGTGCCTTGGCTGACGGTGCGGATGAAGTCATCGAGCTGGCAGTCTTGCTGCGACAGCCAGAAGGGCGCGGGCGGCGCGGCGTCTTGGGTGATCATGCGGTGTCTCCGTTGTTTAAGTTGTAGAATCAGTATAGGGATGAAAATCCGCTTTTTTCATCAGGAAATCCATCAAAAAACCATCAAAAAGTTATTTAATAGAATGGACATGGCATGACGCATCCGTTTCCCGTCAAGGTCGTGGCGCTGCAGGCCGGCGTCAGCGTGGCCACCGTCGACCGCGTGATCAAGCAGCGCGGCGGCGTGCATGCCAATACGGTGCGCCGCGTGATGCAGGCGCTCGATGAACTGGCGCGGCAAAGCACGCAGGTGGGCCTGTCCGGCAGAAAATTCATGCTCGACGTGCTGATGGTGGCGCCGCGCCGCTTTACGGACGCCGTACGTGCAGCGCTGGAGGCGGAGCTGCCATCCTTGCATCCGGCCGTGCTGCGCTCGCGCTTTCACCTGCATGAAACCCTGGAGGTGGATGGCATCGTCGAGCAGCTCGAACGCATCCGCAAGAACGGCAGCCACGGCGTGCTGCTGAAAGCACCGGACTTGCCGCCCGTGGCCGAGGCGGTGGGCCGGCTGGCTGCGGCCGGCATCCCCGTGGTGACCCTGGTGACGGACTTGCCAGCGTCCGCGCGCCGCAGCTATGTGGGCATGGATAACCGCGCCGCAGGGGAGACGGCTGCTTACCTGATCGGCCAGTGGCTGGGCAGCGCGAGAAAGAAACAGCAGGTGCTGGTGACCCTGAGCAGCAACCGCTTTCATGGCGAGGAAGAGCGCGAGATCGGCTTTCGCCGCGCGCTGCGCGAACGGCACCGCCATTTATCCATCGTCGAAGTGAGCGAAGGCCACGGCATCGATGGCGCCACGGGCGCGCTGGTGCGCCAGGCTCTGGCCGCGCATCCCGCCATCGCCGCCGTTTATTCGATCGGCGGCGGCAATGCCGCCATCGTGCGGGCATTCGCGCAGGCGGACCGGCCCTGCCAGGTCTTCATCGGTCATGACCTGGACGCGGACAACGTGGCGCTGCTCAAGTCGGGCGCCATCCAGGCCGTGCTGCACCATGACCTGGGCCAGGACATGCGCCGCGCCTGCCAAGAGGTGCTGCGGGCGCAGGGCGCGCTGCCGGCCCTGGCGCAGCCGGCGCCCTTGTCCTCCATCCAGGTGGTCACGCCGTGGAATCTGCCCGCGTTGAATTGCCTGACTTGATTGCCGTTTTCTCCGCTCGAACTGATGGTGAGCCGCTACCTCTGTTACGGCGCGCTGATAGCGGCGGAAGGACGGGCGTAGCGAAAAATACATCGTTGCCAGCCTGCCGTTTGCACTGGGCGGGCCGTATAATGACCTTCATTTGCCGGCCATCCAGGGAGTTCCGCTTGCAGCTACCGATCCGTTATCCGAACATGCCGCAACTGCTGCTGAAGGCCCGCGACAGCCTGCTCCAGCATTTCCGTCCCATCCTCAATCACTTCGGCGTGACGGAGCAGCAGTGGCGCATCATGCGCGCGCTGAATGAAAGTCCGACCCTGGAACCGCGCGAGCTGTGCGAGATCTGCCAGATATCGAGTCCCAGCATGAGCGGCATCCTGGCGCGGATGGAAGAAATCGGCCTGATCGGGCGCAGCAAGTTCGAAGGCGACCAGCGCCGCCGCAAGGTGCACCTGTCGGAAGCGGGCGCCAGTTTGCTGATGCAGATGGGTAAGCTCATCGACCTGCAATATGCCCACCTGGAAGCGGCCTATGGCAAGCAGGTGTTCGAAGACATGCGCCGCACCCTGGAAGCCTTCATTGCCCTCGAAACTTTGCCGGTGGCGCCCGCCATCCTGCGCTGAACTTCCCAGTTCCTCCGTTTTTCTGTCTGCCTGGATATCCACAGGGCGCGTGTTTTCCGACACGCGCCGCCGCTGCTTTCCCCATATCTGTTCCGCGTATTTCCGCACGTTGCGGGGCGTGCGGCCGCACGCCTGCCGATTTTGCTATAAGACACAAGAAAGTTTTGCTATAAGACTACGCCTTACAGTCAATTACTTACATGTTAGTAAATAAGCGTATAATTTGCCTCACTTGATCCAAATCAAGAAGAACAGCGGACGCCCGTATCAATGGATGGGGCGGCAACGCGGCGCCACGCCCGTATTTCGCCAGATAAAACAGGAAAGTCAGGAAAAAAATGAATACACCATGCATGCGCGCTGCGGCGCTGGCCATTTCCACGCTCATCGGCGCAAACGTTTGCGCCCAAAGCAATGTCACCATTTACGGCGTCGTCGATGCGGCCACCGCCTACGCCAGCAACCAGGGCGGCAAGTCGAATACCTACATGCGCAGCGGTAACTTGTCTGCCAGCAAGATCGGTTTCCAGGGTGTGGAAGACCTGGGCGGGGACCTGAAGGCGCTGTTCCTGCTGGAAAACGGTTTTGAAAGCGACACGGGCGCCATGAGTTCCGCCGGTACCCTGTTCAACCGCCAGGCTTACGTGGGCTTGCAATCGACCGCTTACGGCAGCGTGACGGCCGGCCGCCAGTACACGCCGTACTACCTGCTGGTGGGCTCGCTGGCGTCGAGCAATGTCTTGACGGGAGCCACCGGCGCCCACCCGGGCGATATCGACGGCCTTGATACGACCGTGCGCATCAGCAATTCCGTCACCTACAGCATGCCCGCCTGGCGTGGCCTGCAAGCCAGCGCACAATACGGCTTTGGCGAGGCGGCCGACGGCAATGCCGTGGGCAGCAGCTTCAGCGCCGCCGTCAAATACAGCACTGCGCCGGCCGAATTCGCGCTCGGCTACCTGAAACTGAAAAATGGACAGAATGGCGCCGGCTGGAGCGACAACGCATCGGGCAGCTTTGGCATCTCCGCCATCAACCAGGGCTACGCCTCGGCGGAAAGCATCGCGTTCATCGCCGCCAGCGCGCGCTACACCATGGGCAAGTGGATGGTGGGCGCCAACGCCAGCAACGTGCAATACCAGGCGGGCAGCCGCTCGGCCTTCTGCGACACGGCCATCTTCAACACGGCCGGCCTGATCTCGAGCTACCAGCTGACGCCGCAATGGTTCCTGTCCGCCGGCTATAGCGACACCTTCGCCAGCCACGCCAACGGCGTGTCGGACCGCGCGCGCTACCGCCAGCTGTCGTTCGAACAGAATTATGCGCTGTCGAAGCGCACGGCGATCTACCTGATCGAAGCGCGCCAGCTGGCGCGCGGCCAGACCCTGGGCCAGGACGGCGCCATCGTCAACGCCGTCGCTTCGGTCGGCGATTCGCAAAACGGCACGCCGTCGTCGAATGGCGGGCAGACGGTGGTCATGGTCGGTCTCAAGCATTCTTTCTGAACGGTTGCTGAACTCACGGGAGCTTCAATTGGACGCTACATATCACAAGGAGGGCCGCGGCCCTCTGAATCCCGGCCGCCGCATGGTGCTGGCCGGTTTGCTGTCGGCGTCGGCCGCGGCGCTGATTCCCTGGGCGCTGGCCGCACCGGTCGCCAATGCGGAGCAGGGCGCATTCCTGGGCGTGTCGGCCATGCTGGTCGGGCGCCAGGTGCTCGACCCCGTGCTGGCCAAGCGCCTGTATGACGCACTGGTGGCGCAGGACGCCGCCTTCCCGGCGAAGGTGCGCGCGCTGCTGGCGTTGATCAACGCGCAGGGCTTGCAGGCGGCCGGCCTGCAGGAAGCGCTCGACGGGCTCGATCCGGCCCAGTCGCCGCTGGCGGCCTTGCCGCGCCAGATCGCCAGCGCCTGGTACCTGGGCATCGTCGGCACGGGCGAGGCGGCCGTCTGCGTCGCCTACGAGCAGGCGCTGAACGCTGCCGTCGTGGCCGACGTGCTCAAGCCTCCCACGTATTCCTACGGCGCCTACGGCAGCTGGGCCAGAAAACCAATTTAAGGAGCCATCATGGCTGAAGAACTCTCCGCCGATTACCTCGTGATCGGCTCCGGCATCATCGGTTCCCTGGCCGCGCGCAAGCTCGCGCTGGCGGGTGCCTCGGTGCTGATCCTGGAAGCGGGGCCGCGCGTGTCGCGCGGCGAAATCGTCGCCCGTTTCCGCAACACGACGCGCCGCAGCGACTGGATGTCGCCGTATCCGTCGGTGGCCACGGCGCCGCACCCGATCTACCAGCCGAAGGATAACGGCCACCTGGTGCAGGCCGGCCCGTATCCGTACCCGGCCGAATACATCCGCCAGTTCGGCGGCACCTCGTGGCACTGGGCCGCGCAGGCGTGGCGCAATGTGCCGAACGATTTCCGCATCCATACCCTGTATGGCGTGGGCGTCGACTGGCCGATCAGCTATGCAGATCTGGAACCGTTCTACCAGGAAGCGGAAGAAATCATGGGCGTCTCGGGTGCCGACAATACGGGTTCGCCGCGCAAGCAGGCCTTCCCGATGGAGCCCGTGACGGAGCCGTACGCCATGCGCCGCATTCGCGAACGCCTCGACCCGTCGTTCAAGGTCGTCGGCAACACGGTGGCGCGCAACAGCGCCAGCTACGATGGCCGCCCGGCCTGCTGCGGCAACAACAGCTGCCAGCCGATCTGCCCTATCGACGCGCAATACCACGGCGGCATCGCCGCGCAGCAGGCGGAAGACGCGGGCGTCAAGATCGTCTGCAACGCCAACGTCTACAAGCTGGAACACGATGCGCAGGGCCGCATCACGGCCGCGCTGTACTATGACGTCGACAAGAAGAGCCACCGCGTTACGGCCAAGACCTTTATTCTGGCGGCCAACGGCATCGAAAGCCCGCGCTTGCTGCTCGTTTCCGCTTCGGAGAAATACCCGAACGGCCTGGCCAACAGCAGCGACATGGTAGGCCGCAACCTGATGGACCACCCGAGCACCTCGATCACCTTCGACGCCGATGAAGACCTGTGGCTGGGCCGGGGCCCGCAAAGCCCCAATTCCATCAACACCATGCGCGATGGCGACTTCCGCAGCCAGCATTCGCCGTACCGCCTGGATTTCACGAACATTTCGAGAGTCGATGGCGCCACCAGGGAACTGATCGGCAAGGGCGTGTTTGGCGAAGAGTTCGAACAGCAGCTGCGTTTCCGCTCGGCCCGTGAAATGAGCCTGAAAAACGTGCTGGAAGTGCTGCCGAACCCGGAAAACCGCATTGCCCTCAGCAGTGAAAAGGATGCCATGGGCATCCCCAAGCCGCAGGCGCATTATGCGATCGATGAGTACACCAAGCGTGGCCACGAGCGTTCGAAGCAGGATTTCGAGCAGATCGCCAAGCTGATGGGCGGCACCAATCTGCGCCACAGCAAGGAAGGCGTGTTCGCCAACAACCAGCACATCTGCGGCACCCTGTCGATGGGTTCCGACCCGGCCAAGGCCGTGTGCGACCAGTGGGGCCGCACGTTTGATCATGCCAACCTGTTCCTGTGCAGCACCGGCGTGCTGCCCACGTCCGGCACCTGCAATTCGACGGAAAACGGCCTGGCCGTGGCGCTGCGCACCGTCAAGCACATCCTCGATGAACAGCAGGGAGGAACGGCATGATGGCGGCCTACCGACTGGCGGCGGGTGCCGCCTTGCTATCCCTTGCGGCCTTGCCGGTGCTGGCGGCGCAAGCGCCGGGCGCGGACGTGCAGTCGATCGAACGTGGCCGCTACCTGGCCACGGCGGGCGACTGCATCGCCTGCCATAGCGTACCTGGCGGCAAACCGATGGCGGGCGGCCTGGCCCTGGCCACGCCATTGGGGGCCATTGTCGCCACCAACATCACGCCGTCGACAACGCATGGCATCGGCAACTACACGCTCAAGCAGTTTTCCGACGCCGTGCGCCATGGCGTGCGGGCCGATGGCGCGCACCTGTATCCGGCCATGCCCTACACGGCCTACGCCAAGGTGACGGATGACGATACGGCCGCCCTGTACGCCTACTTCATGCATGGCGTGGCGGCGGTGGACACGGCGCCGGCGCAAACGACGGACTTGCCGTTCCCGTTCAACATCCGCCTGTCGATGGCGGGCTGGAATCTGCTCTTCCTCGACAAGAAGCCCTTCGTGGCCGATGCGTCGAAAAGCATGGAGTGGAACCGCGGCGCCTACCTGGCACAAGGCCTGGCCCACTGCACCACGTGCCACACGCCGCGCAATGCGCTGATGGCCGAGCAACTGTCGAAGGAGCTGGGCGGGGCCGACCTGGGCACTTGGTACGCGCCGAACATCACGTCGGACGCCAACAGCGGAGTGGGCGGCTGGAGCCAGCAGGAACTGGCCGGCTACCTGCGCACGGGCCGCGCGGCCAACAAGGCGCAGGCGGCCGGACCGATGGCCGAAGCCATCGACCATAGCCTGAAGCACCTGAGCGATGCGGACTTGAACGCCATCGCGCACTACATCAAGAGCGTGCCCGCCATCCGCGACAAGGCGGACGTGAAGCCTGTGACGCAATGGGGCCAGGCGGGCGACGAGTTGAGCAGCATACGCGGCGTGCCGCTGCCGCAAAATCTGAACAGGATGTCGGGCGCGCAGCTGTACGATGCGCAGTGCGCCAGCTGCCACCAGGCCAGGGGCGAGGGCAGTTTCGACGGCAGCTTGCCGCCGCTGTTCCACAACTCGGTGACGGGCCGCAGCAACAGCAACAACCTGGTGATGGCGATCCTCGATGGCGTCGAGCGGCAGGATGGCAGGGGTGCCCATGCGGGTCATTTGATGCCTGCCTTCCGCCAGACCCTGTCGGACGAGCAGATCGTCACCTTGGGCAATTACGTGCTGAAGATGTACGGCAATCCCGCCATCAAGGTGACGGCGGAACAGGTGACGACCTTGCGCAATGGCGGCGCGCCGTCAAACCTGATCGGCCTGGCCCGCGCGGGCATCATCGTCGGCGTGCTGGTGTTGCTGGCCTTGCTGGTATGGTGGCGGGGACGGCGGCGCAAGCCGGTGTAAGCGTGAATTGATCGCATAAGCTGGGGCCAGGCCGCAAAGTCTGGCCCTTTTTTTATGCCGCAAAAATCGCAACTCAATTGCATCTGCATAGATTATGTACTATCATTAGTTACATGAGACGCGACAGCAAACTATCATCGATCCTCCATGTGCTGCTGCACATGGCCCACGCGGGACGCCCGATGACGTCCGAGGAACTCTCCGGCTACCTGGACACCAACCCCGTGCTGGTGCGGCGCGTGATGGCCGGCTTGCGCGAGCGCGGCTACGTGGCGTCCATCAAGGGCCATGGCGGCGGCTGGCGCATCGTCTGCGACTTGCGCAGCGTGACCCTGCAAGACATCTACGTGGCCGTGGGTTCGCCCACCATCTTCGCCATGGGCAACCGCGTCGATCAGCCGGGCTGCCTGGTCGAACAAGTGGTCAACCAGTCGCTGGCCGGCGCCTTCGACGAAGCCGAGGCATTGCTGATCCGGCGCTTCGGCGCCGTCACCCTGGCCGACCTGGCTGACCGTTTCAGCCAACAATACGCCACCCACAAAGGAGCACCGCATGCACATTCCTGAATCGCCTGGCATTCCGTTCGATGCCATCATCGTCGGCGGCAGCTACGCGGGCCTGTCCGCCGCCACGCAACTGGCGCGCGCCCGCCGACGTGTGCTGGTGATCGACGGCGGCCGGCGCCGCAACCGCTACGCCAGCCATTCCCACGGTTTCCTGACTCAGGACGGTAGCGGCACGGCCGCCATCGCGGCCGAAGGCAAGGCGCAGTTGATGGCGTATGCCAGCGTCACATGGCTGGACGGCACGGCCGTGCAAGCGGTGGCGAGCGGTGATGGCGATGGCTTCGACGTGACCCTGGCGGACGGCAATGTCGTGCACGGCCGCCGCCTGGTGCTGGCCACCGGCGTGATCGACGAACTGCCGCCCGTCGATGGCCTGGCCGAGCGCTGGGGCGGCAGCGTCTTTCACTGCCCGTACTGCCACGGCTATGAACTGGAGCAGGGCGCCATCGGCGTGCTGGCCACCGGCCCCCTGTCCATGCACCACGCCCTGATGCTGCCCGACTGGGGCACGGTCACTTTTTTCCTGAATGGCGCGTTCGAGCCGGATGCGGCGCAGCTGGCGCAGCTCGATGCGCGCGGCGTCAAGCTGGTGCGCACGCCCGTGGCGCGGATCGACGGCGTGGCCGACGTAGTTACGGCCGACGGCAGCCGCCACGCGATGGCCGGCCTGTTCGTGGCGACCCGCACCCGCCTGGCCAGTTCCCTGGCCGGCGAATTGGGCTGCTTGCTGGAAGAGGGACCCATGGGACCGTTCGTGCGCACCGACGAGCAAAAGGCCAGCAGCGTGCCTGGCGTGTTTTGCTGCGGCGACGCGGGCCGCATGGCTGGCAGCGTGGCGTTCGCGGTGGCCGACGGCGCCATGGCAGGCGTGGCGGCGCACCGTTCGCTGCTGTTCGGACTCGATCAGGCGGCAAAACCACCGTCGATCTTCAGTCCGGCGCCCGTGACGAAAGCCGCTTCCGCGCTGGCCAGGTAGGCCACCATGCCGGCGATTTCATCGGCCGTGCCATGGCGGGGCAGGGCCATCAGGCCGTGCATCAGGTCGGCGAAGTCGCCCGTCGGCGGGTTCATGTCCGTGGCGACGGGGCCAGGTTCCACGTTGTTGATGGTGATGCCGCGCGGTCCCAGGTCGCGCGACAGGCCTTGCGTCAGGCCGCTCAGCGCCGATTTGCTCATGGCATAGGCAGCCGCGCCGCCGAACGGCATGCGGTGCGCATTCGTGCTGCCGATGTTGATGATGCGCCCGCCCGTCTGCATGTGCGCCACGGCCGCCTTGATGGCGACGAACACGGCGCGCACGTTGACGTTCAAGGTCTTGTCAAAGTCTGCCAGCGAAAAGTCGTCGATGGCGCCGGGCAGGAACACGCCCGCATTGTTGACGAGGATATCGACACGGCCGAACTGCGCCGCCACCTTGTCGATGGCGGCCGTCAGGGCGCTGGCGTCGGCCGCATCGGCTTGCACGCCCAGGGCCTTGCCGCCTGCCGCTTCGACTTTGGCGGCCAGCGCCTGCGCTTCGGCGGCGGAACTTTGATACGTGAAGACGACGTTGGCACCCTGGCTGGCAAGGCGGCGTACGATGGCGGCGCCGATGCCGCGCGAGCCGCCCGTCACAAACGCGATCTTGTCTTGCAGTGGTAAAGAGGTGCTGGTGGTGGCTGGGGTTTGCATGATGTGCTTTCTGTGTGAGGAGTCGAGGAATTCAGTATCTGCCTTTCATTCCTGTCGCGCTAGCCATCAATCCCTACAATCACTTTCAACCATTACTATCAAATGGGCGGGTAGAATAGGGGCATGGAAGCCCTCAATCACTTGCAATCGTTTGTGCTGTCCGCCGAGCTGGGCAGCTTTTCGGCCGCCGCGCGCCGCCTGGGGTTGACGCCGGCGGCCGTCAGCAAGAATGTGGCGCGGCTGGAAGCGAGCCTGGGACTGCGGCTGTTCCAGCGCAGCACGCGCCGCCTGACCCTGACGGAAGGGGGCGAGCGCTTCCTGCAGCAGATCGGCGGCGCCCTGTCCACCTTGCGCGAAGCGATCGCCGGCGTGGCGGAAGAGGGCGGCCAGCCGGCCGGCATACTGAAAATCAGCATGGCGCCATCGTTCGGGCGCAGCTACGTGGTGCCCTTGCTGGGCGAATTCATTGCGCGCTATCCTGGCGTCATCCCCGACTGCCATTTCGACAACCGGCAAGTGGACTTGATCGGCGAAGGGTTCGATGTCGCCATCGGCGGCGGCATCGAACTGACGCCGGGCGTGGTGGCGCGGGAATTGGGCCACGCCCACATCGTCGCCACGGCGTCGCCCGCCTTCATGCAGGGCAAGGCCATGCCCGCGCATCCGTCGGACCTGGCGCACTTCGACGGCGTGGCGCGCCGCTCGGCTGGCAGCGGCAGATTGCGCAGCTGGATATTGCGCGACGGATCCGGCGGCGAAGGCGTGGCCGAATGCCGCCCGCGCGCCATCTTCGACGACCCGGAAGCGATGGCGCAGGCAGCCATCCTCGGCGTCGGCGTGGCGCTGCTACCCATGCCGCACGCGCTGGCCCATTTGCGCAGCGGCGCGTTAATCCGCTTGCTGCCCGGCTGGCATGCTGATTCCGGCCCCCTGTCCGTGTACTATCCCAGCAAGAAACTGCTGCCCGCGAAGACGCGCGTGTTCGTTGATTTCCTGCTGGAGCAATTCCGCCAGCGCGATTTCGCCGCGCAGATACGGCCCGATTAAACAATGAAGAATCTTATGCCTGACAATTACAGCCTGTTTTACACCTTTGACCATGACCAGCCGGCCCGCTTCCAGGAAGCGCGCGTGTTCGGCAAGACCGTCTGGACGGCCAGCGGCGCGGCCATGACCTGGGGCGCGGAGACACGCACACAGTACGCCAGCGTAGCCGAAGCGCAGGCCGCCTATCTGGCCCATTGCGACGCGGCTGTTGCCGATGGCTATATCCTGGAGCGCGCCATGCTCATCGACCCTGCCGTCTTCGATTTTGCGCTGCTGCAAACCCTGGTGGCGGACGCCGCGCGCCTGGCTGTCGATGCCGTGCGCCGTGCCCATCCCGACCAGCATATCGACGCTTTCGCGCTGGTGAGCGACGACAGCGCCATGACCATCGACCCGATGGCCAACAGCCGCGAAGCGCTGGACGCCTCGGAATATGGCGACGAGATGCTGTGGAATCCGGCCGAATGGGCGTTTGACGAAGGCGGGGCCTACTTCGACAGCGCCTACCGGCTGTTCTTGCAGGCGCACCGCGACTTGCCGTTCGACGTCGATTTCAGCACTTTTCGCAGCGGCGTGTTCGAGGCCTGCATCGCGGCGCTGGCGCAGCTCGATGCCGAAGGCTGTTTTGGCGTGGGAGTGCAGCGCGACGATTTCGTACTGCTGTTCGAGGTCAGCGACAGCGAAACCGTGGAAGGCGCCATGGCGCGCCTGAATCCGCCGGCAGTGGTGGCGCGTTTCGCGGCGTGGATGGCCAGCTGGGCCGACTAGGCTCTACGCCGCCACCAGCCTTAACCGCGTAATCTCCGCCGGCGCGCCGATGCGCTTGGGCGGGCCCCAGTAACCGGTGCCGCGGCTCACATAAATCCACAAGCGGCCTTGCCGGTGCAGGCCCGCCACGTACGGCTGCTGCAGCGGCACGAACAGATTCCACGGCCAGAATTGGCCCCCATGCGTGTGGCCCGACAATTGCAGGTCGTAGCCGGCCGCTTCGGCCTCGGGCGCGCTGCGCGGCTGGTGCGCCAGCAGAATGCGGGGGATGTCGGCGGGCGCGCCGGCGATGGCCGCTTGCGGGTCGCTTTTCTGGGCAGGGTCGAAACTGGCCGCATTGAAATCGGTGACGCCGGCCAGGGCCAGGCGCGCGCCGTCGTGTTCGAGGACCGCATGTTCGTTCATCAGTACGCGCAAGCCCAGGCGGCGGAACTCCGCCACCCACGGTGCTGCACCCGAATAGTATTCGTGGTTGCCTGTGACGAGAAAGACGCCATGGCGCGCGCGCAGCTCACCCAGCGGCGCCGTATGGCTGCCCAGTTGCGCCACCGTGCCATCGACCACGTCGCCCGTGATGGCGATGATGTCGGGCCGCAGGCCGTTGGCGCGCGCGACGATGGCTTCCACGTAGGCGCGCTTGATGGTGGCGCCCACGTGGATGTCGCTCAGCTGCACGATGTTCAGCCCTTGCAGCGCCTGCGGCAGGCCGGCAATCGGTACCGTCACTTCGCGCACGCGCGCCACCTTGCGGGCGTTGATGAAGCCGACGACGGTGGCCAGCAGCGCCAGGAGCAGGACGGCCACGGCGGACGCCTGCGCGTGCGGGCGCATGGCGGGAATCAGCATCAGCAGTTCACGCAGCACGGTGAGCACGAACAGCGAGGAAAAAAAGCCCATGCACAGCGAGCCGGCCCAGCTCAGGCGGTCGGCCAGACGCGCATCGTTGGTGACGGCGCGGGCGAAGATGGTCATCGGCATGAGCATGGTCGAGGCGAGCAAGACGGCGCCGCCCAGCAGCCAGCCGGCCAGGCCGACAGGCAGCGCCGGCAGCAGCAGCCAGCCCAACAGGGCGTGCAGGGCGCCCAGTATCATGGTGATGCGCAGCAGCGGCGTGCGGGTTTTCATGTCATGGTTCCAGAGGTGAGGCGGCCGCCGATTATAGCCGACGCCCTGGCAACACGCAGCCGCCATCCCCGCTCATGGAGCAATATGCAATCCCAGCATGGCCAGCTTGCCGAAATCGACAGGCTTGGCAAAATGTTCATTGAAGCCCGAGGCCAGGGCCGCCTGGCGGTCGTGTTCCTGGCCGTAGCCGGTCAGCGCGACGAGCAGGAATTGCTGCGGTATCGGCAACTGGCGCAGTTTGATTGCCACGTCGTAGCCGCTCATGTCGGGCAGGCCGATGTCGAGAAAGACGATGTCGGGCTTGAATTCCAGGGTGCGTTCGGTCGCTTGCGTGCCCGTGTAGGCCGTGCGCACCGTGTGGCCGTACATTTCCAGCAGTTCGGCCAGGGTGTCGGCCGCATCGCAGTTGTCGTCGACGACGAGGATGCGCTGGCTGCCGCCGGTGGCGGTCTGCGGCGCGGGCGCGGCCGGCAGCGGCACGTTGGCGTCGAGCGGCAGGAGGACTTCGAAGGTGCTGCCCAGTCCCACGCCGGGGCTGCGCACGCTGACCTGGCCGCCGTGCAAGGTCACCAGGTTGCGCACCAGCGACAGGCCGATGCCCAGGCCATCCTGTACCCGGTCGGGCGAGTGGCCGCTCTGCTCGAACAGGCCGAAGATGCTGTCGATATTGGCGGCGGCGATGCCGATGCCGTTGTCGCTCAGACGGATGCGCACGTTGTCGCTTTCGCGTTCGGCGGTAATGGCGATGCACCCGCCCGGTGCCGTGAACTTGGCCGCGTTGAGCAGCAGGTTGGCGACGATCTGCGACAGGCGTACGGCGTCGCCGCAGACCCACAGTTCTTCCTGGGGCAGGTTCACGTCCAGTGCATGGCCGCGCGCCTCGACGCTGTGCGAACTCGTTTCCAGCGCGCTGCGGATGACGCTGGCCAGGCTCACACTTTCCCACTGCAGCGAGATTTTACCCTGCGAAATGCGCGACACGTCGAGCAGGTCGTCCACCAGCCGCACCAGGTGGTCCGTGTGACGGCCGATGGTGCGGCGCGCATTGTCCTGCACGGCCGGCACGACGGGGTCGAGCTTGCACAGCAGGGCCAGCGCCGTGCGGATGGGGCCCAGCGGGTTGCGCAATTCGTGCGCCAGGGTGGCCAGGAATTCATCCTTGCGGCGGTCCACGTCGCGCAGCGCGCGCTCGACCCGTCCCAGGCGCAGCAGCGCCTTGACGTTGGCGATCAGTTCATCGGCCTCGATCGGCTCGACCAGGTAATTGTCGGCACCGCCGTCCAGGGCGCGGATCTTGTCGGCCGTGCCGATGCAGGACGCGGACGTTTGCAGCACCAGGATGGTGCTGGTCTCGTCGCCGCCCTTCAACTGGCGGCACACTTCCAGGCCGTTGATGTCGGGCAGCTTGACGTCGAGGAGGATCAGGTTGGGGCGGTCCTGGCGGGCGCGCAGCAGCGCGTCGCCCCCGTTCGAGGCTTCGATGACCTTGAAGCCGGCGCGTTGGAGGATGCGCGATTTGGCGTAGCGTGCGCCATCGCTGTCATCGACGTTCAGGATCAGAGCATCGCTGTTGTTATCCGGTAGCATGCGCATTGTCCCAGGTGGTTGTGCCTTGCGGCGGAACCGGCTCTTGCCGGTGGTGTGGATTGCCGATCAGCGCGCGCAAGGTCGCCAGCAATTGCTGGCGCGACAGCGGTTTGACGTAGTAGGCATCGGCGCCCAGGGCCAGGCCCTTGCGCACGTCGTCGATCTCGGTGGCGACGATGACGGGCACCTGGCGCCGCAGCGGGTCGTTTTTCAGCTCGGCCAGCCAGTGCCAGGCCGTTTCGCCGTGCAGCAGGATATCGAGGATGACGGCGGCGGGGCGCTGCTGTTCCCAGCGCTCCTGCGCCTCGCGCACGCTGCGCGCGGGAACGACGCGAAATTCGCTGCCTGCCAAAAATTTTTCATACAGCAGGCGCACGGGCGGATTGTCTTCTACCACCAGCACGGCGATGCGCTGGTCATTGCCATTGTCGTTGGCCGGCGCGCACGGCGGCAGGGTGCCTTCGGGTGCATGGTAGCTGGCGGGCAGGACCACGGAAAACAGCGAGCCCTGGCCTGGCGTGCTTTCCACGGCCACCGTGCCGTTGAGCAGGGTGGCCAGGTTGCGGCACAGGGGCAGGCCCAGGCCCGTGCCCTTGACTTTGCGCTGCATGTGGTTTTCCACCTGGCTGAATTCCTCGAAGATCATCTGCACGTCTTCGGCGGCGATGCCCAGGCCCGTGTCGGAGACGGAAAAGCGGATGGCATCCTGCTCCGGCAAGGGCGTGGCGCTGACGATGATGGCGCCGGCTTCCGTGAACTTCAGGGCGTTGGCGATGAAGTTGCGCAGGATTTGCGACAGTTTGCCTTCATCCGTGTGGATGTGCAGCGCCGGGTCGGGATCGATGAAGGTCAGTGTCAGCGACTCGGATACCAGCAGCGGGCGCAGCATGCCGCGCAGGGCGCTGAACAGGTCGGCCACCTGGAAGCTGTTGGCGTGCACGTCGACCTTGCCCGCCTCGATCTTGGCCAGGTCCAGCAGGTCGTTGACCAGGTCGCTCAGGCTGACGGCGCTTTGCAGGATGAACAGCACCTGCTTTTCCTGTTCCTCGGACAGCTCACCGTCGATGCGGTCGAGCAGCAGCCTGGACAGGGCGCGAATGGAGCTGAGCGGCGTGCGGAATTCATGGCTCATGTTCGACAGAAAGCGCGATTTCATCTGGTCGGCGCGGCGCAGGTGGTCGGCTTTTTCATCGAGTTCCGCGAACAGCGCCACCACGCCGCGGTTGGTGTCTTCCAGTTCGCGCGTCAGCTGCAGCAAATCGTCCTGGCGTGTCTTCAGTTCGGCCAGGGTGGTCAATAGTTCGCGGTTCTGCTGCTGGACTTCGGACAGCGTGATATCCGGCGGCAGCGCCTGCAGGCTGCCGGACAGCGCGCCGACGCTCTGCCCGTCGAGCAGGGGCGCGTCGCGCGGGAACAGCTTGTGCAGCGTGATGTGCGTGCCATCGCCCGGTGCGCTGCGAATATGGCAGCGGTCCATCAGGCGCTGGGCGCCCAGGATACCCAGGCCCATGCCCGTCGGCGAGCGGTAGGTGCCGGCCAGTATTTTGTCGAGCTGCGCGATGCCGGGGCCCTGGTCTTCGATGCGGATGCTGAGCACCTGCGGCGCCGTCTGGCCATCGATGGCAAAATGCACCTTGCCGCTGCCGGCGTAGTTGTAGACGTTGCGCGCCAGTTCCGACACGGCCGTGGCGATGCGCACCTGGTCCTGCACGCCGAAGCCGCACAGGGCGGCGATCTGCCGCGCGCGCTGGCGTGCGCCCACCACATCGAGTTCGCTGCCTATATGGGCCGTTAATATGCGTTGGGTCATGGCGTGTTGTTCCTTTCCGCACCGGCAGGCCGGTGCTCCTCATGTTCGCGCAGCACCACTACCGTGACATCGTCGCGCCCGCGCGCGAAATCGCGGTACAGCACGGCGGCGACGAGGCTGGGGTGGCATTGCGCCAGGCCCGGATACTGTTCCAGGTCCCAGCGCGTGTGCAAGCCGTCGCTATGCATGATCAGTGTCGCGCCCGGCTGCCATGGATAGCAGAATTCCTGCACCTTGCGCAGGTTGCTGCCGACGATGCCGTTATGCGACAGCAGGTGCCGGCGCTGCCGCGCATCGAAGGCGCAGGCGGCGATATTGCCCACGCCCGCGTAGCGCAATTGGCGGCGTGCGCTGTCGATATGCGCCAGCGCCAGGGCCGCGCCGCGCGTGGCGCGCAGGGCGCCGTGGGCCAGTTCGATGAAGGGGGCGGGCAGCGGTGGCAGTCCCGGCGTGTCGTGTTCCAGCAGCGCGCTGGCGCGTTCCGACGCGCGCGCCGCCAGCGGGCCGTGCCCCAGTCCATCGGCCACCATCAGGCTCAGTTCATGGCCTTCGCAGACGACGTTCCAGGCGTCGCCGCATACCTGTTCCGAGGCCAGCGGCAGGCACACGGCGCCGATGCGCCAGTTCGGACTGGGCGGGATGGCGCTGCTGGCGTTTGGCCCCCAGACCACCACCATCAGCACCGTGCCCTTGCCTGGCGCCGTGTACAGGTCGAATTCCTGGCTCAGGCGGCGTATCGCGCCCAGCCCCACACCGTAGGTGCCCGTGGTGGAATGGCCATCCTGCATGTGCTGGCGTACATTCGCCATGCCGGGGCCATTGTCGATGGCCAGCACTTCGATGCCGCTGGTGCCGCCGCGCAGCACCTTGCGCAGCAGGATTTCGCCGCGCTGCGCGTGCTTGACGATGTTGGTGGCCGCTTCGCTGATGATGATGGCCAGCTGGCCCGTGCGCACATCGTCGAAGCCGATGTGGCGCGCCAGTTCGTTGCCGGCGCGGCGGGCCGCGGCGATCTCGCTCGGTTCGCCGACGGGGAAACTGCGTTGCCTGAGAATGTCAGGTTGTGGTTCCTGGTGGTTCAAAACAGCTTCCATTTCGCGATGGTGACGGTGGTGCCCGCGCCGGGCGCCGTGTCGATGTGAAAGGCGTCGGCCAGGCGCTTGGCGCCGCCCAGCCCCAGTCCCAGCCCGCCGCCGCTGGTGTAGCCATCGGTCAGCGCCAGGGGGATATCGTCGATGCCAGGTCCCGCATCGACAAAGCGCAGCTCCAGTCCCTGGCGCGCGCCATCGCAGACGCGCGCGATGCGCGCTTCGCCGCCGCCGCCGTAGCGCAGGGTGTTGCGCGCCAGTTCGCTGGCCGCCGTGATGATCTTGGTCTGTTCGATCAGGCCAAAACCCATGGCGACCATGCTGTCGCGCACCTGCTTGCGCAGCCGCACGACGTCTTCGTCGCTGTGCAGGGGCAGGATCTGCTGCACCTGTTGCACCCCCGCCTGCGCCTGCGCGCCTAGCACGGCGCCCCCGTCATGCGCATGCGCCGCCCCGTTCCAGCAGCTTGATGCCCAGCTCCACGTTCAGCGCCGTGCTCACGCCTTCCAGCGTCAGCCCCAGTTCCACCAGGGTGATGGCGACGGCCGGCTGCATGCCGACGACGACGGTGCGCGCGTCGAGGATTTTCGCCATCGCCGCCGTGTTGCTGATCATGCGGCCGATGAAGGAGTCGACGATGTCGAGCGCGGAAATGTCGATCAGCACGCCCGTGGCGCGGTCTGTCACGATGCGGGTGGTCAGGTCGTCCTGCAAGGTCATCGCCAGGCGGTCATGCATGTCCACCTGGATCGTCACCAGCAGCAGCCGGCCCATGCGTAAAATGGGGATTCTTTCCATAGGCGCCTCAGTGTTGTTGCTGCTGGTAGGTGATGCTGGAACCCGTGCGTTTCAGGGCCACGACGAAGGCGTCGGCCAGCGTGGCCTTGGTCATCACGTCTTCCAGGTTGACGCCCAGATGCACGATGGTTTGCGCGATCTGCGGACGGATGCCGCTGATGATGCAGTCGGCGCCCATCAGGCGTGCTGCGGCGATGGTTTTCAATAGATGCTGCGCCACCAGGGTGTCGACGGTGGGCACGCCGGTGATGTCGATGATGGCGATCAGGGCGCCCGTATCGACAATCTTTTGCAGCAGGCTTTCCATCACCACCTGCGTGCGCGCGCTGTCGAGGGTGCCGATCAGGGGCAGGGCCAGCACGTTTTGCCACAGCTGCACCACGGGCGTGGACAGCTCCAGCAATTCCTGCTGCTGTCGCAGAATCACCTGTTCGCGCGCTTTCTGGTAGATGGCGATGGTCAGCAGGCCCAGCTCGTCGAACAGCTTGCTGGTGCTGACGATGGCGTCGCCCAGTTGCTCCGGATGGGCCGTGATTGCCTTGCGCAGGTAGGCGAACAGCGGCTCCTTGAGGGCAAACATGAAGCTGGCCGTGTCGATCGGCGAATAGCCCTGGCGCACGCGCGACTGCGATATCTCCGCGATCAGCTGGCGCGTATCGTCCCAGGCGCCGCCTTCGATGTCGAATGAGTCGCCGCTTTCCAGCGCACTGGCCAGCAGCGGCAGGAATTGCGATGCCTGCTGGCGCAGCTCGTTCTCGGCGATCTTGTCGCGCCGTACCAGGCGGGCGATCAGGCCGGCCATCCAGCCGTCCAGCAATTCCGTGTGGTGCGCGTTGATGATGCCGGCCAGTTGCTGCGCCTGGCCCGTGCCCGTCTTGGCAGTGTCCATCTTCATTCTCATACTCATCCTTGGCTGGAGTGGAGGGTGCGGCACGGCCGCAAACGGGCCCGCGCTGTGATGAATAAATTATAAGCAGACATGGCCGTAGCTTGTGTTCCATGCCGCACATAGTGGCCATGTCAGTATGAAATACTGGCTATTTAAAGATGCATGTAATTTGCATGTTTAAGTGAATTCCGCTACACTGGGAACACTCAACAAGAGAAACACGCCATGAATATCGACAAATTCAAACAGCAGCACCTGGACATCCTGACCGCCATCGACGACTTGCGCGAGCTGGCGCGCGGCGGTGTGGCCGCGCAGGCGCGGGCCATTGCCGACCAGATCATCGCCATGAGCGGCTTGATCAAGCTGCACCTGGCCGTCGAGCAGCGCTACCTGTATCCGGCCGCGCAAGCGTCCGGCGTGGCCAAGGTGGCACAACTGGGACGTCAGTACGAAAACGAAATGCACGGCATCGCCGGCGCCTACCTCGATTTCGCCGGCCGCTGGAATACGCCCGTGCGCCTGGAAGCGGAACCGGAAGCCTTCCGCAGCGAAGCCAATACCGTGCTGCACGCGCTGTTCCAGCGCATGCGCCGCGAAGACCACGAGTTATATCCAGCCGTTGAAACGCTGGCCTGAGACCGCTTACAAATAAATATACACAGGAGTTTTACATGCTGACCCAAGAACAACGCGCCATCATCACGGCCACCGTCCCCATCCTCGAGCAGGGCGGTGAAGCGCTGACGCGCCACTTTTACAAGAATCTGTTCCGCGACCATCCCGAAGTGCTGCCGTACTTTAACCAGGCGCACCAGCACAGCGGCGACCAGCAGCGCGCACTGGCGAATGGCGTGCTGATGTATGCCAAACATATCGATAAACTCGATGCGCTCGGTGACCTCGTGGCCACCATCGTCAACAAGCACGTGGCCCTGCAGATCCGCGCCGAGCACTATCCGCTGGTGGGCGCCAGCCTGCTGCAAGCGATCCGCGAAGTGCTGGGTGTAGAAGTCGCCAGCGACGCTGTCATCGATGCCTGGGGCGCGGCGTATGGCCAGCTGGCCGACATCCTGGCCGGCGAAGAAGGGCGCATCTACAAGGCGCAGGCGGCCGCACCCGGCGGCTGGAGCGGCGCGCGCGATTTTCTGGTGCAAAGCAAGGTCGTGGAAAGCGGTGAGATCACGTCCTTCCTGCTGGTGCCCGCCGATGGCCAGCCCGTGCTCGACTTTGCGCCAGGCCAATATATCGGCGTGCTGGCCACGGTCGATGGCGTGCCCATGCGCCGCCAGTACTCCTTGTCGGCCGCCAGCAATGGCCAGACGTACCGCATCAGCGTCAAGCGCGAAGCGGGCGGCAAGGTGTCGACTTTCTTCCACGATCACGTGCAGGCGGGCGACACCGTTCAGCTGACGCCGCCATCGGGCGACTTCGTGCTGACGGATAGCGACAAGCCGCTGGTGCTGATCAGCGGCGGCGTGGGTATCACGCCGACCCTGGCCATGCTGACGGCGGCCCTGCGCGGCAAGCGTCCCGTGCATTTCATCCACGCGGCGCGCAACCACGGCGTGCATGCATTCCGCGCGCAGATCGATGCACTGGCCGCGCAGCATCCGCAGTTGCAGCGTTATTACTGCTACGCGGAACATGGCGGCGAGCAAGATGCGCCCGATGCCGTCGGCTTGCTGAATAAAGAGCAGCTCGGTCACTGGCTGCCGGCCTCGCGCGACGTCGATGCCTATTTCCTGGGGCCGCAGCCATTCATGCGGGCCGTCAAGCAATACCTGCGCGAGCTGGGCGTGCCGGAACAGCAGACGCACCATGAATTCTTCGGACCGGCTGCCGCCTTGAACTGATTTCCTTCCTGCCTTGTGTTGTCCCCGCGAGAAAAAACGCTGCCGTAAGGGGCGGGTAAGTCTCGCGCTGTACTGTGAATCCAAGCTCGCACAAAAGAGCACGCTTTTACATAACAGGAGGCAACACAATGCATGACGATCTGGTTCAAAAAATCAAGGGCGACCCCAGCTATCATCAGCTGGTCAAGGTGCGTTCCCGCTTCGGCTGGGCGCTGACGGGCCTGATGATGCTGGTGTACTACGGCTACATCCTGCTCATCGCCTTCAACAAGGAATTCCTGGCCACGAAAACGGGTGCAGGCGTGATGACCTGGGGCATGCCGATCGGCCTGTTCGTCATCGTGTTTACCGTGCTGGTCACCGGCATTTATGTGCGCCGCGCCAACAAGCAATTCGACGACCTGACCAGCGCCATCCAGGCACGGGTGCAGGCATGAACGGCGCCCCATTGACGCAACGCAAACTCGCCTGCCTGGCAGCCCTGACCTTGCTGGCGGGCGCCAGCAGCAGCGTGCTGGCGGCCGGCGCCGATCTGGGCCAGGCAGTCAAGCAACCGACCAACTGGACGGCGATCATCATGTTCGCCGCCTTCGTCATTTTTACCTTGTTCATCACCAAGTGGGCGGCCGCGAAGACCAAGTCGGCTTCCGATTTCTACACGGCTGGCGGCGGCATCACGGGCTTCCAGAATGGCCTGGCGATTGCCGGCGACTATATGTCGGCGGCATCGTTCCTCGGCATTTCCGCCGCCGTCTTCTTGAACGGCTACGATGGCCTGATCTATGCCATCGGCTTCCTCGTCGGCTGGCCCATCATCACCTTTTTGATGGCCGAGCGCTTGCGCAACCTGGGCCGCTACACGTTTGCCGACGTGGCCGCCTACCGCTTCAAGCAAGCGCCGATCCGCATCTTTTCCGCTTCCGGCACCCTCGTCGTCGTGGCGTTCTACCTGATCGCGCAGATGGTAGGCGCGGGCCAGCTGATCAAGCTGCTGTTCGGCCTCGAATACTGGATCGCCGTCGTCCTGGTCGGTACCTTGATGATGATTTACGTGCTGTTCGGCGGCATGACGGCCACCACCTGGGTGCAGATCATCAAGGCCGTGATGCTGCTGGGCGGCGCCACCTTCATGGCCGTGGCCGTCCTGGCGCAATTCAATTTCAGTCCGGAAGCGCTGTTCGCCAAGTCGGTGGACGTGCACGCCACCAAGGAAGCCATCATGGGTCCTGGCAGTTTCATCAAGGATCCGATCTCGGCCATCTCCTTCGGCATGGCGCTGATGTTCGGCACGGCCGGCTTGCCGCACATCCTGATGCGTTTCTTCACGGTGCCGAGCGCCAAGGAAGCGCGCAAATCCGTGTTCTGGGCCACCACCTGGATCGCCTATTTCTATATTCTGACCTTCATCATCGGCTTTGGCGCCATCGTGCTGGTGAGCACGAATCCCGAGTTCAAGGATGCTGCCGGCAAGCTGCTTGGCGGTAACAACATGGCGGCCGTGCATCTGGCCAAGGCCGTGGGCGGCAACGTCTTCCTCGGCTTCATGTCGGCTGTCGCGTTTGCCACCATCCTGGCCGTCGTGGCGGGCTTGACCCTGTCGGGCGCGTCGGCCGTGTCGCACGACCTGTATGCGACAGTCATCAAGAAGGGCAAGGCCACGGGCGCCAATGAATTGAAAGTGTCGCGCGTGACGACGATCGTGCTGGGCATTATCGCCGTGGTGCTGGGCATCGCCTTTGAAAAGCAGAACATCGCCTTCATGGTGTCGCTGGCGTTCGCGATTGCCGCTTCGGCCAACTTCCCCGTGCTGTTCATGTCGGTGCTGTGGAAAGATTGCACCACGCGGGGCGCCACCATCGGCGGTTTCCTCGGTTTGACCACGGCCGTCGCGCTGACGGTGGTGTCGAAATCCGTGTGGGTTGACGTGCTCGGCCATGGCGAAGCGCTGTTCCCTTACGCCTCGCCGGCGCTGTTCTCGATGACGGCCGGCTTTGTCGGCATCTGGCTGTTCTCCGTGCTCGACAAGAGCCCGCGCGCGCGCATCGACCGCGCCGGCTACGAAGCGCAGCAAATGCGTTCGGAAACGGGTATCGGTGCGGCAGGCGCCAGCGCGCATTGATATAGAGGAGTTGCTGAAAGAGATAATGCCCGGTTCGCCGGGCATTATTGTTTTTGGCGAGCTTACTTTGCCACGCGCAGGGGAATGACGCCCGCCGCCAGCGCGGGCGCGCCCGGCGTCGCTTCGAGTATCGAGGCCAGGGTCACCGTATCGAGCACGGCCAGGAAGGCGGCCGTGGCCTGGCCCAGCTTGGCCTTCAGCAGGCAATCGGGTGTCAGCGGGCAGGTATTGTTTTCCATGTTAAAACATTCCGCCATGAAAAAATCGTTTTCCGTCTCGCGCACGACGGTGCCGATATTGATCTCGGCCGGGTCGCGCGCCAGGCGCAGGCCGCCATTTCTCCCGCGCACCGTTTCCACGATGCCTGACAGGCCCAGCTGGTGGACCACCTTCATCAAGTGATTCTTCGAGATGGAGTGCAGGTCGGCGATGTCCTGGATGGTCACGAGGCGGTCGCGGTGCACGCCCAGGTACATCAGGGTGCGCAGGGTGTAGTCAGTGTAGGCAGTCAGTCGCATGGGGTTCGTTCATAAGATGTGGATTACATCCTTGTTTCAACCGCAGCATACAGGAGAGGGCCGGCCCTGTGTGTTGCCTGTGTGTTGCGCCGTCACTTTTCAGCCTCGAAAGACAAAAGTTGATTGCCTTTCGCCTAAATGCGTAGTAAATTTTCATATTGTTGCCTTGGCAAACAGCTCGTAAGCCCTTGCTGGTCCTTTGGGTGGGATTTTTATTGATGGAAATCAAGAGGATGGTGAAGCAATAAGGTAAATTTACTACAAATTCGACGATGGGCGTTTCCCGGGCCGGGAAGCGCGAACTACGCAATCTGTGCGGTGCCGCCGTGGCCGCCCCAGGAAATACATACCATGCAAATGAATGAAGTGAAAGACGAGCTGCTGAGCAGCGATATCCGCCAGCTGGGCCGTCTGCTGGGCGACGCCATCCGCAACCACCTGGGCGACCCCGCTTTCGAGCGCATCGAACATGTGCGCCAGCTGGCCATCCGTTTCCGCCGAGACAATGATGAAGCGGCGCGCGCGCAGCTGTCGGACGCGCTGCAAGCGCTGTCGCAGGAAGAAACCACGCAATTGACGCGCGCCTTCAGCTATTTCTCGCTGCTGGCCAATATCGCGGAAGACCAGCATCACATCCGCCGCACGCGCGCCCATTTGATCGCCGGCTCGCCGCCGCGCCAGGGTAGCCTCAGCCATGCCGTCGGCAATGTGTTTGACGCGGGCAAGGCCGATGCGCTGGAAACCTTCTTCGAAGATGCGTTCGTCAGCCCCGTCTTCACGGCGCACCCGACGGAAGTGCAGCGCAAGAGCATCCAGAATTGCCAGATGGCCATCGCGCGCCTGTTGAGCGAGCGCGACCGTGTGCAAATGACGCCGGAAGAAGCCGAGCAAAACGAAGAAGCGCTGGGCCGCGGCATCGTCACCCTGTGGCAGACGCGTCTGCTGCGCACCAGCAAGCTGTCCGTCATGGATGAAGTGGCCAATGGCCTGTCATTCTACGACCACACGATTTTGCGCGAATTGCCGAAATTATATTCCTCGCTGGAAACCATGCTGGCCCAGCGCGACGCCCGCTGGGAAGATGCGGAATTACCCAATTTCATGAAGGTCGGCAGCTGGATCGGCGGCGACCGCGACGGCAACCCGTTTGTCACGGCCGACATCCTGCGCAGCACCCTGCAAACGCAGGCCGACAAGGTGCTCGATTTTTACCTGGGCGAATTGCGCAAGCTCGCATCGCAGCTGTCGCTGGCGCAAATACTGAACGCCTGCAGCGAACCGCTGCGCGCGCTGGCGGAACGCTCGGCCGATGCGTCGCCGCACCGCGTGGACGAACCGTACCGCCGCGCCTTGCATGGCATCCATGCGCGCCTGGAAGGCACGCGCGTCGTCTTGTGCGGTAAAGGCAAGCAAGCCGACGGCGTACAGCCCTACGCGGCCGCTGCCGAGCTGCTGGCCGACCTGGACGTGGTCCAGCATTCGCTCGTCAGCAATGGCTTGCGCGCGCTGGCCCGTGGCCGGCTGCGCCAGCTGCGCCGCGCCGTCAAGGTTTTCGGTTTCTCGCTGGCGCCGCTGGACTTGCGCCAGAATTCCGACGTGCATGAGCGCATCGTGGGCGAACTGTTCGCCGGTGCCCAGCCGGGCCTCGTCTACCTCGACCTCGATGAAGAGCAGCGCGTCAGCTTGCTGCTGGCCGAGCTGGAATCGCCACGCCTGCTGACGTCGCCGTATGCGCAATACTCGGATGAAACGACGTCCGAACTCGACATCTTCCGCGCCGTGCGCGAAGCCCATGTCAAATACGGCAAGGAATCTGTGCCGAACTGCATCATCTCGAAGGCAGCCAGCGTCTCGGACTTGCTGGAAGTGGCCTTGCTGCTGAAAGAAGTGGGCTTGCTGCGCCAGGACAGCCGCGAAGTGGATGTCAACATCATTCCCCTGTTTGAAACCATCGACGACTTGCGCGCCGGCCCCGCCATCATGGCGCGCGCCTTCGGCTTGCCGTTCTACCGTGGCTTGCTCGAATCGCGCGCGGACCAGCAGGAAGTCATGCTTGGCTATTCCGACAGCAACAAGGACGGCGGCTTCCTCACCTCCGGCTGGGAACTCTACAAGGCCGAGATCGAGCTGGTGACGGTCTTCAAGCAATACCAGATCAAGCTGCGCTTGTTCCACGGCCGCGGCGGTTCCGTCGGCCGCGGCGGCGGACCCAGCTATGAAGCCATCCTGGCCCAGCCGGCCGGCGCCGTGCAGGGACAGATCCGCCTGACGGAGCAGGGCGAAGTCATCACGGCCAAGTATGCGAACCCGGAAGTGGGGCGCCGCAACCTGGAAGTGCTGGTGGCCGCCACCATCCAGTCGACCCTGCTGCCGCAGGCACAGCTGCAGCCGAAGGCTTCGGCCGGCGCGGGCCACCTGACCGCGATGGAAGAGCTGTCCGGCACGGCCCTGAACGCCTACCGCGACCTCGTCTACGGCACGGAAGGCTTTGAACAGTATTTCTGGGAATCGACGGTGATCGCGGAGATTGCCGCCCTGAATATCGGCAGCCGTCCCGCCTCGCGCAAGAAATCCACGTCCATCGAGGATTTACGCGCCATTCCCTGGGTCCTGAGCTGGGCGCAATGCCGCTTGATGCTGCCGGGTTGGTTCGGTTTCGGTTCCGCCGTACAAGCCTACCTGGCCGCCCATCCCGCCGATGGCGCGGACGTGCTGCGCGGCATGTACACGGACTGGCCCTTCTTCACGTCCTTGCTGTCGAACATGGATATGGTGCTGGCCAAGAGCGACATCGCCATTGCCGGCAAGTATGCGGAACTCGTCAAGGACAAGGCCTTGCGCGAGGCCATCTTCACGCGCATCCGCGCCGAATACGCTGCCACCCTGGACGCCTTGAAACTGATCACGGGCCAGGAAGAGTTGCAGCAAGCCAATCCGCTGATGCAGCGGTCCATACGCAACCGTTTCCCGTATATCGACCCGCTCAACCACGTGCAGGTGGAGCTGTTGAAACGCTTCCGCGAGGGCAAGCAGGATGCGGCGGCGCGCACGGGGATACATTTGTCGATCAATGGCATCGCGGCGGGGTTGCGTAACAGCGGTTAATTTTTAGGGCAGACCCGCCGAAATTCCGGGGTCAGACCCGCCGGGTCTGACCCCAGCTTTGTACTTGGGCTAGTTTTAAGTAAAAAACAATAAGGAGACAGCATGACCATCAAAGTTGCCATCAATGGCTATGGCCGCATCGGCCGCAATGTCTTGCGCGCGTTTTATGAAGGCGGCAAGCAGCAGGATATCGAAATCGTCGCCATCAATGACCTGGGCGACGCCAAGTCGAATGCACATCTGACGCGCTACGACACGGTACACGGCAAGTTTCCCGGCGTCGTCACCATCGATGGCGAGAACATGCTCGTCAATGGCGACCGCATCCGCGTCTTCGCGCAGCGCGATCCGGCCCTGATACCGTGGGGAGAGTTGGGCGTTGATGTGGTGCTCGAATGCACGGGTTTCTTCACGACCAAGGAAAAAGCCTCGGCCCATTTGAAGGGCGGCGCGAAAAAAGTCATCATTTCCGCACCGGGCGGCAAGGACGTGGACGCCACCATCGTGTTCGGCGTCAACCAGCACGTGCTGAAAGCCACGGACACCGTGATTTCCAACGCGTCGTGCACGACGAATTGCCTGGCGCCATTAGTGAAACCGCTGAACGACGCCATCGGCATCGAATCGGGCCTGATGACCACCGTGCACGCTTACACGAATGACCAGGTGCTCTCCGACGTGATGCATGAAGACTTGCGCCGCGCCCGTTCGGCCACGCATTCGATGATTCCCACCAAGACGGGGGCGGCGGCCGCCGTCGGCCTGGTCTTGCCGGAACTGAATGGCAAGCTCGATGGCTTTGCCATCCGCGTGCCGACGATCAACGTGTCGCTGGTCGACCTGTCTTTCATCGCCAAGCGCGACACGACGGTCGAGGAAGTCAACGCCTTGCTGAAAGCGGCGTCGGAAGGCGCCCTGAAAGGCATCCTGACGTACCAGACGGAACCGCTCGTTTCCATCGATTTCAACCACAACCCGGCTTCGTCGAACTTCGATTCGACCCTGACCAAGGTTTCGGGCCGCCTCGTGAAAGTGTCGTCGTGGTACGACAACGAGTGGGGCTTCTCGAACCGCATGTTGGACACCACGGTCGCCCTGATGGCGGCCAAGTAAGAACGTAGTACCGCTGATCCAGCGCACCAGGACGGCCGGCCCACAAGGCTGGCCCTTGTAGCAACTTATTTTAGAAAGCAGCAACCATGACCATGCAAGTACAGCAACGCGCCACCAAGATCGTTTCCACCATCGGCCCCGCTTCGAACGACATCGATACCCTGGTCCGCATGTTCAAGGCCGGCGTCGACGTCGTGCGCCTGAACTTTTCGCATGGCAAGGCGCAAGACCATATCGACCGCGCCCGCATGGTGCGCGAGGCGGCAGCCCTGTGCGGCCGCGAAGTGGCCATCATGGCCGACTTGCAAGGCCCGAAAATTCGCGTGGGCAAGTTTGAAGAAGGCAAGATTTTCCTGGAAAACGGCGCCAAGTTCATTCTCGACGCGAAATGGGGCGAGAACGGCGAACTGGGCAACCTGGAGCGTTGCGGTCTCGACTACAAGGAATTGCCGCGCGACTTGCGCGCCGCCGACGTATTGTTGCTCAACGACGGCCTGATCGTGCTGACGGTCGACAAAGTCGTCGGCAGCGAAATCCATACGACCGTCAAGATCGGCGGCGAATTGTCGAACAACAAGGGCATCAACCGCCAGGGCGGCGGCTTGTCCGCGCCGGCCCTGACGGCCAAGGATATGGAAGACGTGAAGACGGCGATGAGTTTTCAGGCCGATTACGTGGCCGTGTCGTTCCCGAAAAATGCCACCGACATGGTCATGGCGCGCCAGCTGGCCAACATCGCCGGCGAAGCGTGGGACCACAAGCCGATGATGATCGCCAAGATCGAGCGCGCGGAAGCCATTCCAGCGCTGCAAGAAATTCTCGACGCTTCCGACGGCATCATGGTGGCGCGTGGCGACCTGGCCGTGGAAGTGGGCAACGCGGCCGTGCCCGCCTTGCAAAAACGCATGATCAAGATGGCGCGCGCGTCAAATAAACTGGCGATCACGGCCACGCAGATGATGGAATCGATGATCGTCAACGCCGTGCCGACCCGCGCGGAAGTGTCCGACGTGGCGAATGCCGTGCTCGACGGCACGGACGCCGTCATGACGTCGGCGGAAACGGCCTCGGGTCGCTACCCGATCGAAACGGTGGAAGCGATGGCCGCCATCTGCCTGGACGCGGAAAAGTGGGATACCTGCAAGCTGGACGCCGATTTCCTCAACGCCACGTTCTCGCGCATTGACCAGTCGATCGCGTATGGCGCCCTGTTTACGGCCCATCATTTGCGCGTCAAAGCGATTGCCACCCTGACGGAATCGGGTTCGACGGCACTGTGGATGAGCCGTTGCAACATCGATATCCCCATCGTCGCGCTGACCCCGAGCGTGGGTACGCGCCGCAAGCTGGCCCTGTACCGCAACGTCAGCACCCTGGAACTGACGTCCGGCACGGACCGCGACAAGGTCTTGCAGCAGGCGGAAGATTTGCTGGTCGAGCATAAAGTCGTGACCAAGGGCGACACCGTCGTGCTGACCTGGGGCGAGCCGATGGGCAAGGTCGGCGGCACGAATGCGCTGAAAATCATGAAGATCGGCCAGCACTGACCGTCTCGCCCGCCGCCAGTTGCCTGCAGCCTTAAGAATGGCTGAAAAACAGGCGGTTGGCCGCCCACCGCAATGGCAGATGCCCAATCTGCCATTGCGGTCGCCACATTTCCGTGTCAGCATGGCTTTCCTGCCTTCCAAGGCGATCTGGAGTTCATGATGATCGAGTACTTGCCTGCCTTGATCTGGTCGCTGTCGGCCTTCGCTTGCCTCTTCATCGCCAAACGCCGCGCCTTACGAATAACGGCCATCCGTGCCGTCATGGTGACTTTCCTGGGGCCGTTTGTCATTCCCTTCGTGCTGGCCGCAAGGCCCGAGATGCACGGCTAAGCGTGTGGCCTGTGCGCGTTCCTCTTTGCTATATTCAAGTTTTTAGCTGAGGACTGCCCATGCAGCGCAGCGCGCCACGGGGCTGTGGAAGGTGACGCCCACCACCTCGCCATTTTCCTGGGAAATCTGCGTCGACCACGCGCGCGTCCGGACGCCAGGCTGGCCGTCACCTTCAAGGGCGACCTGGCCAGGGCATATACCTTGAGCGCCGACGCCACCGTGCAAGTCAATGGCAAGAGCAAAGTGCAGCGCACGGAACTGGCGGCCATGTTCCAGGGCGCTTGTCCGGCGGGCTTGGCGCCGGGCGCGAAGAAAATGCGCGGCGGCATGCTGATGAAGAGCTTGTATACCGACCGCTAGAAGATTGCAGCCACGCTGAAACAACAGTTTCCAAGGATAGGCAGGCGCCGGCATTGACGCCGGAGCCAATGATTTGTGATAATGAGAATTATTATCAATTAGCCGCGCCTTGCCTTGCGCGCATCGGAGTCCCCAGTGAACATTGCGCAGTCCAGCGAGTCGATAGCCGGCATTTACAGCCACCACCATGGCTGGCTGATGCGCTGGCTGCGCGCCAAGCTGCAGTGCGCCGACCATGCGGCCGACCTGGCACAGGATACCTTCGTGCGCCTGCTGACGGCGCCGCCGGAGAACCGGCAAAGCTTGCGCGAGCCGCGCGCCTATCTGACGACCGTGGCGCAGCGCCTGCTGATCGACCATTACCGACGCCTGTCGCTGGAACAGGCCTGGCTGGAAACCCTGGCGCAACAACCCGATCTGCTGATGCAGTCGCCGGAAGAGCGGCTGCTCGTGCGCGAAGCCTTGCAGCGCATCGACGCCATGCTCGACGGCTTGCCGCCGCTGGTGCGCAATGCCTTTCTGCTGGCCCATGTCGACGGCCTCGGCTATGGGGAAATCGCCCGGCGTCTGGCCGTGAGCGAGCGCAGCATCAAGCGCTACATGGTGCAGGCGTTCGAACGTTGCATCCTGCTGATCCTGTGAGCTCCACCAGCACGGCGGCCATCGATCCCCGCGCCGCGCGCGCGGCAGCGCAATGGCTGGTGCGCCTGCACGCGGGCGCCTTGACGCCCGACGAGCAGCAAGCGTTCCAGGCCTGGCGCGCCAGCGATCCCGCGCACGAAGCGGCCTGGCAGCGGGCCGAACTGGTGTGCAGCACCCTGTCCAGCGTGCCGTCCGCGTTGCGCCAGACGGCGGACGCGGCGCCGAAGTCGCCGCAGCGGCGTGCCGTGCTCTACGGCCTGGCGGGGTTGATCGCGGCCGGGCCGGCGCTGTGGCTGGCCAGCCAGTCGGCACCCTGGCAAGCGTGGCGCACCGACATCCGCACGGCCAGGGGCGAAATCCGCCACATGACATTACCCGACGGCACGCAGCTGGTGCTCAATACGGACACGGCCATCGACGTGCATTTTGATGACACGACACGGCTGGTGGACTTGCATGCGGGCGAACTTCATATTGCCACGACGCACGACAGGGCCGTGCCGGCCCGTCCCTTCCTCGTGCGCAGCAGCAATGGCGCCGTGCGCGCGCTGGGCACGCATTTCAGCGTGCGCCAGCGCGGCAGCGTGCTGGCGCCGCGCACCGAGGTGAGCGTCAGCGAAGGCGCCGTCGAGATCGCGCCGTCGCGGGCGCCCGAGGCCTTGCGCAGGGTCGATGCGGGCCGGCAGGGCAGTTTCGACGACGTGGCCGTTTCCGCCTTGACGCCGCTGTCACCTCATGCGGATGCCTGGCTGCAGGGCGTGCTGATCGCCGAGCGCATGCCGCTGGGCGAGGTGCTGGAGCAGGTGGCGCGCTATCGCTATGGCGTGCTGCGCTGCGATCCGGCGCTGGCGGCCATGCCCGTGGACGGCATTTTCCAGTTGAACGACCCGGACAACATCTTGCTCTTGCTGCAAGGTTCTTTGCCGATCCGGCTGGCGCGCCGCACGCGCTACTGGATCAGTGTCGAGGCGGCGTAAGCCGACATGCGCGCAATTTGCTTTTTCCCTGTCCCTTTTTTCGGATTGCTTCGTCATACAAGGTAGAGAACGAACAATCCGAACCATCGAAAGGGTCCACATGGCTTTGCAGCACCGCAGTTTGACAACAGCACGCATGACGCTCCATCCCACCACCGGCGCCGTGCGCGCCGCGCTGGTCCTGCTGCTCGCCGTGGGCACGGCCGGCGCCACCTTGCCGCAAACAGCGCTGGCCGCGGAGGCCAGCCCGGCCGCCAGCCAGCGCGACTACAGCATTCCCGCCGGCAACCTGCGCAGCGCACTGGCATCGTTTGCCATCGCCGCCGGCGTCAACCTGTCCACCCAGGGAGTGGCGCTTGACGGCCTGGTGACACCGGGCTTGCAGGGGCGCCACGGCGTTTCCGCCGGCCTGCAAAAACTGCTGCAAGGCAGCGGCCTCGAAGTGCTTGATAACGGCAATGGCAATTACCTGTTGCGCAAGATCAATACCAGCACGGCCGATGGCGGCCTGACCAGCATGCCTGCCGTGGTCGTCAGCGCCGAGGCTGACCGCGCCACGGAAGGCACTGGCCTATACACGTCGAGGAATATGTCGACGGCCACGGGCTTGAACCTGTCGCAGCGCCACACGCCGCAAACGGTCAGTGTCATTTCGCGCCAGCAAATGGAAGATTTCGATCTGACCACCCTGCAGGACGTGGCGCGCGCCACGCCTGGCCTGTATGGCAAGACGCAGGGCGTATCCGACCAGGAAACCAGGTATTTCGCGCGCGGCTTCGCCTTGAGCCATGTGAATGTCGATGGTTTGCCGCTCGACGTCACGGATTTCAATGAGCGCAACGTCTCGGCCGACATGCTGATGTACGACCGCGTGGAAGTGGTGCGCGGCGCCACCGGCCTGATGGAAGGGGCGGGCGCGCCGTCGGGCAGCATCAACATGGTGCGCAAGCGTCCCACGGCCACGCCCTTGCTGGACGCATCCATTCACCTGGGCAGCTGGAAGGACCGGCAATTGACGGTGGACGCCAGCAATGCGCTGAACGACTCGGGCAGCGTGCGCGGGCGCGTGGCGGCCAGCCTGCGCGACAGCGACAGCTTCGTCGACGTGGTCAACAACAAGAACAGCACCGTGTATGCGATCGTCGAGGCGGACCTGACGCCATCGACCACGGCCGGCATCGGTTTTTCGCGCCAGCACAGCCGCACCGGCGGCGTGTTCGTCGGCTTGCCGACCTTGCCCGATGGCCGTCACATGGACTTGCCCCGCTCGACTTTCCTGAACAATGCTGATTCCTTCCAGAAACGCGACAACAATGTCGTCTTCGCCGACCTGGAAACAACGCTGGAGAAGGGCTGGCGCAGCCGCTTTGCCATCACGCATATCGACGCCTCTTCGGATACGCGCAATACCACCAACAGCCGCGTCGCTGGTGAAACGTATCTGCTGGAACAGTCGGAAACGGGCTGGAAGTACGGCACGCAACAAGTGGTGGCGGACTGGCGCTTGAGTGGCCCCGTCACCTGGTTTGGCCGCCAGCATGACGTGATCGTCGGCGCCAGCTACCGCCATGACGATTCGGACGCGGCCCAGAGCTGGGAAGGCGCGCAAACGCGCGTGATCGATATCCGCCGCTGGAATCCGCGCGCCTACCGCATGAACGGCGCACCATTTGAGCCGTACAACTGGGGCCGAAAACGGACGAGAAGGGGCTGTACGCGGCAGGCAACTTCAGCCTGGCCGATCCGCTGCGCCTGGTGCTGGGCGGGCGCTTCGGCTGGTATGCGCAGGATGTCACGGGCTGGTATGCCAGCAATCCGACGTGGCGCCGCAGCCTGACGGAGAACGCGAAATTTACGCCGTACGCTGGCCTCGTCTACGACCTGGACCAGCACCACTCCATGTATGCGAGCGGCACGCAGATCTTCCAGCCGCAAAGCGTGCTCGATGTCAAAGGCAATACCTTGCCGCCGTTGAGCGGCACCAACCTGGAAGTGGGCGTCAAGGGAGAATATTTTGGCGGCAGGCTCAACGCCAGCGGCGCCTTGTTCCGCATCCGGCAAAACAACCGCGCCATGACCGATGAAGTCAATTGCCCCACGGGCGGCCCCATCTATTGCGCCCGCGCGGCCGGGCAAGTGCAGAGCGAAGGCGTCGACTTGCAATTGTCGGGCTCACCATTGCCGGGCTGGCAGATTTCGGGAGGCTACACCTATGTGCTGGCCAAGTACACGAAGGACAGCGTGGCCGCCAACGTCGGCCAGCGCATCGCTACCGATGAACCGAAGCAATTGTTCAAGCTGTACACGAACGTGCAGCTGAACGGCAGCCTGGCGCCATGGAATGTGGGCGCCTCCGTGTATGCGCAGGACAAGATCTACCGACGCGATACGGCCTACCTGACGCGGCAGGGCGGCTACGCCATCGTCGGGCTGACGGCCGGCTATCGCATCAATGAGCAGCTGCAGCTGCGCGTGAATATCGATAACGTGCTCGACCGCCGCTACTACCAGGCGCTCGGCTATTCCTGGTCGGGCGGGCTGGAGCGCTACGGCGCGCCGCGCAGCGTGCTTGTCTCGCTGAACTACAAGATGTAGCGGCTGCGCCAGCAGAGCGCGCCCGTCCGGGCGCCTCTGCTACACTGCCGCCGTCTTTATCTTTCCACTTTGCCATGACCGCCATCCCTGTCCTTACGCCCCTGAAAAGCGCCTTCCAGCAATCGCGCGCCGAGAATAACATCGAGCTGATCCTGCCTGAACTGCTGGCCGCGCAATTGCACGTCGTCATCGGCGGGCAAAGCGAGCAGATCGACCTGTTCCTCGTGCCGTCGCCGAATCCCGAGCGCCAGTGCGTCACGGTGGCGGAAGATATGGCCTTCCTGGCCGGTATCAATTTCCCCAAGATTCCCGTCACGGGCGCGCAGCTGATCGCCTCGATTCCGGCCGAGATCGAAATCGTCCTGCTGCATGGCGATGGCGCCAATTACCTGACGCGCGAGCAACTGGCGTGGTTCCGCGGCATGCTGGCGCAGAACGCTTGAGCGGCATTCCCGCCAGGCGCTTCAAGCCGGCGCGTGCGGAATGGATACGCTTTGCGCCGGCCGACGATGCAAGCTCGCAAGCGGCGATGATGGCCAATCTGCGTCCCGTGCTGTGGCGCAGCGTGCTGCTGGGCGGCTGCGCCCTGATCCTCGCCTTTGTCGGGCAAGCCGTCTGGCGCGATGCGGCATACGCGGGCGAGGCAGTGCTACTGCTCCTGCCGGCGCTGGCCGCATGGATCGTCGCCCTGTTCGTGCTGACTGGCCCCGCTCTGTCTTTTCATGTCGAGATCAACGACGCCGGCCTGCTGCTGCGCCGGGTGACGCGGCGCCTGCCTGGCCATGACAAGGTGCTGCAACTGGCGCCGCGGCAGATACGCGCGCTCGAGGTGGTCACCTACGCGGGCGCCGTGAATGTCTACCGCGGCGGGCCGCCGATGGCGCGCGTGGAGCTGCTGCTGCACACGACCCTCGGCGACTGTCCGCTGATCCGCGTGGTGGGCATGGATCTGCCCGTGCCGCAGCGCTGGTCGTTGCGGCAGATCAAGGACGAGCTGAGCCGCCGCTGTACACTGGCCGGTATCCCTGTGGCCGTGCGTGCCGGTCCGACTTATCAGGCATCTGCCGCCATACGCGCGCAGTGGCCGCCAGCTTGAACAGACGAGCGCTGTCGCATCGCAACCTCAGAATATTGCATTTCTTGTCATAGTATTGCTGAAGTCCTATGAATATGTTCGCAAAGCAACTATACTCATGGCTCTTTAAAAAATCATCGTCACGCTGGCGGCCAGCCATCCGCGCCAGAGTTCGTACGCATTCCGCTTTTTCCCTCTGTAAAAAGCACCTTTCCCCCGCGCGGCAGGCGCGGGCGTGATGACCGAGCCTTGCCCTGGTCGACTGCTACCGTTGTCTTTTCCGCTGTGTTGCCGCTTTAGTAAAAAGCGTGGCGCCGGCGCGCGCGGTGCGCCGTCATGTTTTGCGACGTCACGTTTCACTCTATTGAGTTCACGACAGTATGCTGAGTTCCATCTTTGCCGTATCGACCGATACCATGCAGTACATCTATGGCACGCACAATGCGTGGCTGGTGCTGTTTTCCATCGGCATCGCCATCTTTGCCTCGTTCATGGCCTTGCAGATCGCCGGCATGGCGCGCAGCAGCGAGCGCGGCTTCCAGCGCCAGACGGCCATCATCACGGGCGCCATCGCGCTGGGCGGCGGCATCTGGTCGATGCACTTCATCGGCATGCTGGCCTTCGACATCTGCACGCGCGTGTCCTTCGACCCCAGCCTGACCCTGCTCTCGATGCTGCCCGGCGTGGCGGCCTCGTGGGTGGCGCTGCACATGCTGGCGCGTCCGAGCATCAACTGGCGCCAGCTGGTGGTGGGCGGCGTGCTCGTCGGCGTGGGCATCGGTTCCATGCATTACAGCGGCATGGCCGCCATGCAGACCTCGCTGACCCTGCATTATCAGCCGTGGCTGTTCGCCCTGTCGCTGGTGGTGGCGGTCGTCATGGCCATGCTGGCCCTGTGGATACGCTTCGGCCTGAGCGCCATGCGTTTGCGCCTCACTCCCCTGGCGTCGTTGCTGGTCAGCAGCGTCGTCATGGGGTTGGCCATTTCCGGCATGCATTACACGGGCATGCTGGCGGCGCGTTTTTCCGGCACGCCCACGGCGGGCGACAACACGATCACGGTGCAAGCGTCGTTCGTGGCCCTGGCCGTGGCCCTGATCACCGTCACCCTGACCGTCTTCGTGGCCGCCGCGAATGGCTTGCTGCGCTACCGCCAGCTGCTGCGTCATGCGAATGCCAGCGAATCGCGCCTGCGCGCCATCGTTGATACGGCGGCCGACGGCTTGATCACCATCGATGGCCAGGGCAAGGTGCGCTCGTTCAATCCGGCCGCGGAAAGCCTGTTCGGCTGGCGCGAAGCGGATATCGTGGGGCGCGACGCCAGCGTGCTGCTGCAGCAGGCCGACGCGGCCGAGTACGAGGGCTATCTGCGCGACTACCTGGAAACGGGCGCCTCGCGCATCCTCGACAGTGGACGCGAACTCGATGGCTGCCACAAGGATGGCACGGTGCTGCCGATGCGCGTGGCGATCGGCAAGATCGACACGCCTGGCCAGCCCCTGTTCGTGGCGTTTGTCACGGACATGCGCACGTCGCGCAGCATGGAGCAGGCGCTGAAAGACAGCGAGCGCCAGTACCGCACCCTGATCCGCAATATCCCCGGCGTATCCTTCCACTGCAGCTTCGCGCCCGAATGGAAGATGATCTTCATCAGCGACGCCGTTTTCAACCTGACGGGCTGGATGCCGCAGGACTTCGCCGAAGGGCGCGTCAGGCTGTTCGACCTGGTGCACCCGGACGACCGCCAGCGCGTCAACGACACCTGCGTGCAGGCGGCCGGCGAAAAGCGCGACTTCGAGAACGTCTACCGCATGATCCACCGCGACGGGCGCGAGCGCTGGGTGCGCGAAAGCAGCGGCCCCGTGCTCGATAACGACGGCGTGGTGCGCTGGATCGACGGCGTCATCCTCGACATCACGGAAAGCGAATTGCGCAACGCCGAATACGAAGGCAAGGTGACGGCCATCTCGCGCGCGACGGCCGTTGCGGAGTTCGACCTGCAGGGGCGCATCCTGGCGGTCAACCAGAACTTCCTCGACCTGGTCGGCTACCGGCTCGACGACGTGCTGGGCTTGCACCACAGCATTTTCTGCGAGGCGGGCTATGTGACCTCGCCCGATTACATCGCATTCTGGCAGCACCTGGCGCAAGGTGAATTCAATACGGGCGAGTACAAGCGCATCGGCAAGGATGGCCGCGAAGTGTGGATACAGGCCTCGTACAACCCGATCTTCAACACGGACGGCAAGCCGTTCAAGGTGGTCAAGCTGGCCACGGACGTGAGCGAACGGCGCGCCATGCAGGAAAACCTGCGCGCAGCGAAAGACCGCGCCGAGCTGGCCGCCGAATCGAAGACCAGCTTCCTGGCCAACATGAGCCATGAAATCCGCACGCCGATGAACGCCATCATCGGCTTCACGGAAGTGCTGCTGGGGACCGCCCTGGACAGCCTGCAGCGCCGCCACCTGGGCACGGTGCGCCAGTCCGCCCGTTCGCTGCTCGAGCTGCTCAACGACATCCTCGACACGGCCAAACTGGAAAAGGGCGCCACCGAGCTGGAACTGGTGGACTTCTCGCTGCCCGACCTGGTCGATCACGTGGCCGCGTCCCTGCGCGTCACGGCGCATGCGCGCGACCTGGTGCTGCATGTCGATGTCGATCCCGGCATGGGCCAGTTCTTCCTGGGCGACGCGCGCCGGGTGCAGCAGGTGCTGACGAACTTGATCGGCAACGCCGTCAAGTTCACGGAAGTGGGCCATGTGCGCGTGGCTGTCGACATGCAGGGCGAGCAGGTGCATATCGCCGTGCACGACACGGGCATCGGCATCCCGGCCGACCGCCTGGATAAAATCTTTGCCCCGTTTACGCAAGCCGATTCCTCGATGAGCCGGCGCTTTGGCGGCACAGGACTGGGCACGACGATTTCGCTGCAGCTGGTCGAGCTGATGGGGGGCACCATCACGGTGGAAAGCACTCTGGGCGTGGGCAGCGTGTTCCACGTGCTGCTGCCGCTGGCGCCGGGCAAGGCCGTGGCGCGCCGCAGCGAGCAGCCCGTGGTGGCCTTGCCGCCGCTGCGCATCCTGGCGGCCGACGACGTGCCGCAGAACGTGGAGCTGCTGTTGATCAGTCTGGGCGCGGCCGGCCACCAGGTGATCGCCGCCAGCGATGGCGAGAGCGCCGTGCGCGAGTTCAGCAAGGGCAGTTTCGACATCGTCCTGATGGACGTGCAGATGCCTCGCATGGATGGCCTGGAAGCGACGCGCCTGATCCGCGTGTTCGAGCGCGAGCAGGGCCTGAAGGCGACACCCATCATCGCCCTGACGGCCAGCGTGCTGGAACAGGACCGGCGCGCCGCGCAGACGGCCGGCATGAACGGCTTTGCTTCGAAGCCGCTGGAAATGCACAAGCTGACGGCGGAAATCGCCCGCCTGCTCGATATCGCCGTGGCCATGCCGCCGCCGGCATCGGGCGCGGCGGCGAGAGTGGCGTCCGGCCAGGTCGACTGGCAGCGCGGCATCGCCCTGTGGGGCGGACGCGAAGCCTTGCAGCGCGCGATTGGCCGTTTCGTGCAGGCCAATGGCGATTGCGCCGCCATGCTGGCGGCGGAACTGGAACGCGGCGGCAGCAGCGTGGCCGGCCATCTGCTGCACCGTATCAAGGGCGCGGCGGGCAACCTGTGCCTGGTGCAGCTTGAAAGCCTGCTGGGACGCATCGAGCAAGCCATCGCGCGCCAGTTGCCGGTGACGGAATTGCTGGTGCAGCTGGCGGCCGCCTTCATGGCACTGGCCGGCGAGCTGGAAGAGGTGGGCCTGCCCGTCGTGGCCATGGCGGCGCCGGCCGCCAGCGCGCCCCTCGATGCCTCCGCTGCGGGCGCCTTGCTGCGGCAAGCCATCGCCAGCCTGGAAGGCGGACAGCTGGACGACGCCTTGATGGCGCAGATTGCCGCCATGCTGGCGCCGCACGGTCAGCAGCCGCGCCTGCAGGCGCTGGCCAGCGCCATCGATGACTTTGAATTTGCACGCGCCGCGGGCGTGCTGCGCCAGCTGCTGGCGTGGCTGGAAACGCCAGCGCCTGCCGACCTTTCCTGATACTGGGCTAACGATGACCTTACACGAAGACAAACCGATCCTGCTGCTGGTCGACGATGAAGCGACGAATCTGCAGGTGCTGCGCCAGATTTTGCAGGACGATTACCGCCTGCTGTATGCCAAGGATGGCGAGAAGGCGCTGGAACTGGCGCAGAACAATCCCGTCGAGCTGATCCTGCTTGACATCATGATGCCTGCCATGACGGGCTATGAAGTGTGCCGCCAATTGAAGGCCATGCCGGCCACCGCGTCCATCCCCGTCATTTTTGTGACGGCCCTGTGCGACGTGAAGGACGAGGCGGACGGTTTCGACGCCGGCGCCGTCGACTACATCACGAAACCTGTCAGCCCGCCCATCGTGCGCGCCCGCGTGCGCACGCATCTGTCGCTGGTGGACGCCGAGGAATTGCGCCGCTCGCGCCTGCAGGTGATCCAGACCCTGGGCCAGGCGGCCGAATACAAGGACAACGAGACGGGCATGCACGTCATCCGCATGAGCTATTACGCGCGCCAGCTGGCGTTGGCGGCCGGCTACAGCGTCGCCAGGGCGGAAGATTTATTGAATGCGGCGCCCATGCACGACGTGGGCAAGATCGGCATCCCCGACGCCATCCTGCAAAAGCCGGGCAAGCTCGATGCGGACGAATGGCAAGTCATGCGCCGCCACGCGGAAATCGGCGCGGCCATCATCGGCGAGCACGCGGGCGGCCTGCTCAAAATGGCGCGAACCATCGCCCTGACGCACCACGAAAAATGGGATGGCAGCGGCTATCCGCAAGGCTTGAAAGGCGAGGAAATCCCCCACGAAGGCCGCATCGTCGCCATCGCCGACGTCTTCGACGCCCTCACCAGCGAACGCCCGTACAAGCGCGCCTGGACCATCGACGAAGCCATCGCCACCATGCAGCGCGACAGCGGCACGCACTTCGACCCGGACCTGCTGGCGCTGTTTGTGGAACAGCTGCCAGCGATGCTGGAGATCAAGGACAAGTGGCGCGAGCCGGTGTAGGGCGCCTCAGGTCAGGGCGGATCCACGCGCAGGCGATCGCACAGCAAGCGTGAGTATGCCTCAGTGTCGCCGAATGGCAGCTGTGAGCACGCCATGGCCTGGCCCAAGGTTGCCATGTGGCGCGATGAAATGCCATAAGCTAGTTTGCCGGGCTGGCGGCGCGATGGATACATGAAACCGTGAATCGCGCCGGCTTCCTGTGCGATGATCTGATCCAGCTGCCAGCCCAGCCATTGGCACCAGCCGTGATCGGGGCTGCGCAATTGATCATAGATGCCCAGCCGGCTGGCGGCCAGCCCTGTCAGATCGAGCAATTGCAGCGGGGCGCTGAATGACAAGGTCGCGATCAGCGCTTGTTGCGCGCCATGCGCGATGTAAAACGTGCCCGGGCGCGTGACGTCGTTGCGGCAAAGCTGGGCTTCCCATGCTGCCGTGTAGGCGTCATCCGCAATATATACCCAGTGATAGGGGAAACCGTCCCGCTCGGCCAGCTCGGCGGGCGGGCCGAAGCGGTAGGTGCGTTCGACCTTCGCGGGCCAGACGGATGCCACGTTCCACGCTGCGCGTACCAAGGGTTGGCCTGCTTGATGGGTGGCAAGATTGCTTAATAATTCAACGCGCAGCGATGTCAATGCCGGCAGGCGCGCAGCCATGTCCGGCGGGACGGGGGACGTTGTATGTCCGAGTTGCATGTTAACCTACGATGTCAGCCATCCCCCTATGCTGCCATTTCGCCACCGCAAGCACCTTGCGCAATCTCTCGTTTGCCGGCAGGTCCAGCAGCGCTTGCTGACTGGAATGCACCTCGGCCCGCGTCTCGAATGATTTGCCCGCAAGCATCTCTGCTGGCGACAGTTCGTTGAGTTCGTCTGCACCACTGACCCAGAAGGCATGGATTTCACTGCTGGGCTGGTCGGCAAGGATGGCCAGTACCGGCGAGATCAGTTCCGGTACGGGCTGGACAAATTGCCATGCAGGAAATTCCTTGCCGATACTGCGCCCCTTGGGCGTCACGCAATAAAACCGATTGTTTTCCACCGCGCGATACAGCGACGCCTGCGACAGTTCCACCCATCCTTGTCCGATGACATCGGATACCTTGAGTTTTGACCCTGGGAGCTGGAGCGGCGTGAGCGGCGGCGGGGCGCCCAGCGAGGCGCGCGCCTCATGGAGCGCCCGTGTGGCCAGGTCGATCAGGCGCGGGCGCTCGGGCCCTTGCGCCAGTATGTCGAGCTGTGCGGTCACGAGGCGCGAGAATTGTTCCACCACCCGCAGGTCGTTATCCGTTAATGCCTGAAGCTCGGGCGCCAGAGTATCGTGATGCAGATGCGCTGTCATGATGATTCCTTTGCAGTAGCGTGGTAAAGAACACTATATACAAGATTCTCATATTTCGCAACTTTATCATGCGATGTAACTTTCGTATCCAGCGATAAAGCATGCGGAAAGAATGCTAAGTGCATCAGGGCAAGGTGTCAGGCATGCGCAAAATCCGCCGTATCTCCAGAATCGCCTGCGGACTTTCCTGCACGCTGTGCCACGAAGGGATGACTTTTTCCGACAGGGCGCTGTCGAGGTGGGCGCTGGCGTAGGGCACCACGCCGTCGCTCGATTCCGCCAGGGGCAGCTCCGGCGTGTCGTTGCCCATGATGGAGTAGTAGTGCACGTTCGGACTGATGGGCAGGTCGGCCACCAGGCGCACGAACGGGTCCTTGTCGCTGAGGTTATCGATGCTGTTGGGGATGCGCAGCGGTTCGCTGCTGCCCGTGTCGAGCTGGGCCAGACTGCCGGCCGCGTCGGACAACTGGTCGAGCATGTTGATGGGCAGTGTGATCAGGTTGGCGATCCAGCGCGCCACCTTGTGGTTGGCGAACGAGGTGCCGCGGTGCGGCGCGGCGATGAAGATGGCGCGGTTCACTTGCGGCATGGCCGTGAAATTCAGGTAAGGCGCCAGGCCCGCGCGCACTTTTTCCGCCTTCTTGCCCTTCAAATTGTATTCTTCCGTGATGGCGTCGAGCAGGGTGTTGCTGGCATCGGAGACCATCAGGCGCGCCAGTACGCCGCCCATGCTGTGGCCGATCAAGACCATGTCGTTGGCCGCGTCGGCCTTGGCCGAAGGGTCGAACTGGGCCAGCGTCGCGTTCAGTGCCTTGCGGATGGCGGCGTTGTTGGCCGCCAGCGGCGCATTGCTCGGGTAGTACACTTGCCAGATCTGGTAGCGGCGGCGCAGCTGTTCGTCGCCCATCAGTTCATTCGCCACATTGATCCACGCTTCCGGGCTGCTGGCCAGGCCGTGCAGCATGACGATGGTGCGCTTGTTCGGGTCGTAGGGCTGCATCAGGTGCACCTGCGGGCGCGAGATGCCGTCGGCGCGGCCGAACAGCGTGCGCAGCGCTTGCACGCCGAAGCCGGAACGGGCCAGCCACAAACCATAGCCGGCCGTGAAATTGGCGGCCACGGGCAGTTCCTGGCCTGCCATGCGCGTCGATTCGCTGCGCGTCGGGTCGACCAGCATCACCAGCAGCTGCTGCGTGGCCAGCACTTCCTGCAGGCTGTTGCCGTCGAAGCGGATCAGCGCCGTGACGACGGGGAAGCGGGTTTCCTGATAGGGCACATACTCGCCTTTCGACGCCTGGGGCTTGGGCATGACGGCCACCAGGTCGGCGCCGAATCCGTCGCGCCGGTACACATTGCGCAGGCCGGAAAACGACAGCGAGGTGGCCGGCAGCAGTTCTTCCGGCAGGGTGCCGTCGTCGGGCAGGCGCAGGGCCGACAATTCGCTGTCGATCTGCCAGCCGGCGACGCGGATCACATGGCCGTCCGGGCGGTATTCGCCCCGGTGGCGGAACAGGTTGCCGACGGCTTTTTGCACGGCATAGTTATAGTAGTCGCGGATTTGCGTCTGGCGTTCTTCGAAGGCGCGCTGGCCCGGCGTGCGCGTCGTGTAGAACAGGTAGGCATACGCATAGCGGGCCGATTCGAGCCAGGCGGCCAGCGTTTCCGCACTCGGGTGGCCGCCCTGTTTTTCTTCCGCCAGCGCGCTTTCCAGCCACAGTTCGGACAGGGTGGCCAGGCGCTGCTCGTCGCTGAGCAGCTCGGAACGGGCCAGGTCGGCGCGGCAGCTGCCCGTATTGGCTTCGCAGGCGGCGATGTCGCTGCCGATGATGCGCAGCACCTCGCTGGCCGAGGCGCTGAGTTTGCCCGTGGTGAGGATGTCGCCGCGCCGCTGCTGCAGGTAGTCGGCCGGCGAGATCGCGCTGACGGTGACGGCGGCGCAGCCGCTCAGCAGCGCCGCCGCGCACAGGAGGGCGCATACGCGCAGACGCCGCATCAGCATGGCCGGTGCGCGCCTAGAACGAGTAGACCAGGGTCAGCGACGTTTGCGTATCCGTGTTCTTCTTGTCATCCGGTACGCGTGTGTCGTTGCGGGCGCTGAAGGCGGCCTTCATCTGCATGGTGCCGTTGATTTTCGTGCTGAGCGCTGTTTCGGCGATCGAGTGCGTGTTCGAGGTGCCCCGTTCCACGCTGACCGTCTGGGTGAACATGGCTGACTGGCTGATCTTCCACTTCATGGCGGCCGCGCCACGCACCGTCAGGCCGTGTTCCGATTCGCCCGCGTCGTTGGTGCCGCTGAAATAGCCAGGACCGACTTCCACGTCGACGCTCTTGTCGCTCGACTGGTACCAGCGCGAGCCATGACCGACGGCCAGGGTCGAGTATTTGGTGTAAGCGCCGAACTTGTCGTTCACGTGCGAGGCCAGCACGAACAGTTTTTCATGGTCGGCCATCAGCTTGTAGGCGGCCTTGGCGGAGGCGGAAAAGCGTTCGGCCGAGCGTTCGCGCACTTTTTCGCCGTCGTCGTTGGTCGTTTCGTCTTCCTTGAAGTAGCCGCTGAAGATGTACTGGTTGCTCCAGTCATCGAGTTCCTGGCGCGCGTCGATCTTGCCCGTGACGGAGGTGCCGACCGTGTTGCCCGAGGTGGTGATGGCGCCCAGTTCGGCGGAGGTGCTCCAGCTGCCGATGGGGATTTCATCGAACAGCATGCTTTGCTTGGTGTCTGCGGCGGCGGCGCTGCCGCAGGTCATGGCCAGCGCCAGTGCGAGAGAGTGGGTCGATTTCATGGCTGTATTGGTTTTTGGCGCGCGCCAGGCGCGCCTGATATTCGTTAGTGGCAGTGGTGGTTTGCAGGCCGCGGCAAGCCGGGAGGCGCCGAAAACATGCGCACATCAGCATGCGCGCGCGGGCGCGGCCAAACATTGTCGAGGCTGTATTGTACCCGACCCTGTCATCGCGCGCCGCACGCGGCGGGGCTGGCAAGTGGCGCGCGCCTGGCGTATGCTGCGCATGTTTGCTGTCCCGATCTTTACAAGGAACTCCCGTGCGCTGCCTGGTCATCGAAGACGAAGCTGAAACTTCCCGCTATATCTGTGCCGGCCTGCGCGAGGCTGGCCACGACGTCACCGCCTGCGACAATGGCATCGACGGCATGCGCCTGGCCTGCGGCGAAGACTGGGATGCGCTGGTGCTCGACCGGCTGCTGCCCGGCGAGATCGACGGCCTGGCCATCGTCGCGCGCCTGCGCGGCTTGGGCCGCAACACGCCCGTGCTGGTGCTGTCGGCCCTGTCCAGCGTCGACGAACGCGTGCGCGGCCTGCGCAGCGGCGGCGACGATTACCTGTCAAAACCGTTCGCCATCGCCGAACTGCTGGCGCGCATCGAGGCACTGCTGCGGCGCGCCGCGCCCGTGCCCGAATCGACGCAGCTGCAGGTGGCCGACCTGGTGCTCGACATGCGCACCATGCGCGTGACGCGCGCCAACCGGCAAATCGCCCTGCAGCCGCGCGAATTTCGCTTGCTGGAATACCTGATGCGCCACCAGGGCCAGTCCGTCACGCGCGCCATGCTGCTCGAAGCCGTGTGGGACTACCATTTCGACCCGCAGACGAACGTCATCGACGTGCAGGTAAGCCGTTTGCGCACCAAGGTGGACAAGGAATTTTCGCCGCCGCTGATTCACACGGTGCGCGGCGTTGGCTACACCCTGGGCGTGATCGACAGTGCGTAACTGGCACCGCTCGATCGCGGCCCGCCTGGCGCTCGGCTATGGCGTGCTGGTGGTCGTCTCGATCAGCATCGTCTGCGCCGTCTTCTATTTCGGCACCATCGGCGTGCTCGATCGCAGCGTGGACCGCAAGCTGACCCTGCTCTCGGAGCGCCTCGCCGCGCTGTACCAGCAGGGTGACAGCAGCCGCACGACGGCGGAAATCGCCCATCTGCTGACCGACCGCACCGACAGCGACACGGAGATCTTCTTGCTGGTGGGCGCCGATGGCCGCCGCGTGGCGGGCAATCTGTCGTCCTGGCCCGACGCGGACAGCCCCGTGGGCCGCTTGCTGCACCGCGACGTCACGCGCGAAGGACGCCGGGTGCCCGCGCGCATGCTGATCCGCGACCTGGAGGGCGGCGCGCGCCTGTTCGTCGGGCGCGACATGGAAGAGGGCAAGTCGATCCGCTCGCTGGTGCTGCGCTCGCTGGCCTATGGCGGCGGGGTGGCCATCCTGCTGGTGGTGGCGGGCGCGTGGCTGTTCCGCCGCCAGCTCGAGGCGCGCATCGGCCAGATCCGCCGCACGGCGGGAGAAATCGAGGCCGGTGACCTGAGCCGGCGCATTCCTGTCGCCAGCGAGGATGAATTCGGCTTGCTGAGCCGCGACATCAACCGCATGCTCGACCGCATCGAACACTTGATGGAAGGCGTGCGCCACGTGTCGAACGCCATCGCGCACGACTTGCGCACGCCGCTGGGCCGCATCCGCAACAAGCTCGATGGCGCCTTGCGCCAGCAGCCGGGCGTGGCCGGCTACGAGAGCGCCGCGCAGGCGGCCATCGACGATATCGACGACCTGACGCGCGTGTTCGACAAGCTGCTGCAGATCGCGGCGGCCGAATCGGGCATGCGCCCGGAGAATTTCGATGACATCGACCTGCAGCAGATCGGCGCCGACATCGTGGAAATGTACGAAGCCACGGCCGACGAGCAGGGCGTGCTGCTGGTGCAGATGTATGGCGAGGGCGTGCCGGCGCGCGGCGACCGCAACCTGCTGGGCAGCGCCCTGGCCAGCCTGGTCGACAACGCCATCAAGTACGCGGGGCCGGGCGCCACGGTGGAGGTGTCGGCCGGCAGCGATGAACAGGGTAGCTGGCTGGCCGTGCGCGACAACGGCCCCGGCGTACCAAAGGAAGAATTGCCGAAGCTGACGCAGCGTTTTTACCGGCTCGACAAGAGCCGCCATTTGCCCGGCAATGGCCTGGGCCTGTCCATCGTGGCGGCCATCGCGGCCCTGCATGGCGGCAGCCTGGAGATCGAGGATGCGGCGCCGGGCTTGCGCTTGCGTTTGCGGCTGCTGCGCTAGCATGGCGTATCGGCACATTACCAACTTGTAACCCCCTTCATTTTCGCCTCCCCCTATCATCCGTTCTACCCGGCGTAGAGCGGCTGCGTGCGCGCAGCCGCCTGTTCCGGGCTGCCCGCGGCCTGCCGCGGCTTGCCTGTTCCGACACGTCGTAGAGCTGTTTTCATGCATACATTTACCGCCACCGGCGACAACGCCGCGCCGCAGCAGGTGCCACTGCGCCAGCATGGTCACCGCCTCAAGGCCGCGCTGGGCGCCATCGTCTTTCCCGTGCAGCGCGCGCGCTGGCAAGCGGTCATCGTCGGCACGCCGGGCCTGGCGGCGCTGGCGCAAGCCCATCCCAGCCTGCTGTACAAGATTTATCGTCCCTACGCCAGCCGCCGGTTGGGCTGCGCGGCGAGGGTGGACCTGCTGTGCGGCCATTACCGTTTCCTGTGGCAGGCGGGCGCACGGGCGCTGGTGGAATACGCGGCGCGGCGCGCACTGGTGCTGGCAGCCATCGAGGGCAAGGATGGCGGCACCTACCGTTTGCAGCTGACGGCCATCCACGATAGCCACCGCGAAGGGGAGCTGTGCCTGCGCCTGACTCGCGACGGCGTGCCGCTGTACCTGGCCAGTTTCCTGTTCCGTCCCCAGCCTGGCGGCGCCGTCATCCAGCTGGGCGCCTTGCAGGGTTTGCGCTCGCCTGCCGGCGCGCAGGCGGTGAAAGAGGCCACGCGGGCGCTGCATGGCTGCCGGCCGAAAAACCTGATGGTGACCGCCTTGCGCGACCTGGGCGATTTTTTCGGTTGCGGCCACCTTGACCTGGTCAGCAACGCCAACCGCATCGCGCTGAATTGGCGCCGGCGCCGGCATATCTCGTGCGACTACGACCTGGCGTGGCGGGAACTGCATGCGCTGCCCACCAGCGACGGCAATTACCGCCTGCCTTGCGGCCCTTGCCGGATGCCGGATATCGAGCTGGTGCCGTCGAAAAAGCGGGCGGACGCGCGCCGCCGCGGCGCCATGCTGGTGCAGATGGCGGCGGACATGCGCTGGCAAGTGTCGGCCCTGCTGCACGCGCAATGACGGCTCCGGGCGGGGTTTCTTGACCTGCGCGGCTTTTTTGCCGTGCAGCCCGGCGCAATCGGCGTGATCGGCGTATACTTGCTGGCGTTGTTAACCTGAAGCCAGTCACCCCATGCCAGCACACTACCCAACTTCGCGCATGCGCCGCCTGCGCGCGACCCCGCAACTGCGCGAGCTGTTCCGCGAAACCGAGATCAATCCGCGCGACCTGGTCTTGCCGATCTTCGTCGACGAAGGCAGCAGCGATTTCATCGACATCAAGTCCATGCCCGGCGTGCGCCGCATTCCCGAAGCGAAGCTGGCGCAGGAAGTCGAGCGCTACGCGCGCGCCGGCCTGCGCTCCGTCATGACCTTCGGCATTTCGCACCACAAGGACAGCCACGGCACGGACACGCTGAACCCGGACGGCCTGGTGGCGCGCATGTCGCGCATCATCAAGGACGCCGTGCCGGAAATGGTGATCATGTCCGACACCTGCTTCTGCGAATACACGGACCACGGCCATTGCGGCATCCTGCATGGCGATACGGTCGACAATGACAGCACGGTGCTCAACCTGGGCAAGCAGGCCGTCATCGCGGCCCAGGCGGGCGCCGACATCATCGCCCCCTCGGCGGCCATGGATGGCCAGGTGGCGGCGATCCGCAGCGCCCTTGATGCGGCCGGCTTCCACGACACGCCCGTGATGGCGTATTCGACCAAGTTTGCCTCCGGCCTGTACGGCCCGTTCCGCGACGCGGCCGGCAGCACCCTGAAGGGCGACCGCAAGACCTACCAGATGGACCCGATGAACCGCCGCGAAGCCGTGCGCGAGTCCTTGATCGACGAAGCCGAAGGCGCGGACGCGCTGATGGTCAAACCCGCCGGCGCCTACCTGGACATCATCCGCGACCTGCGCGAAGTGACGCGTTTGCCGATCGGCGCCTACCAGGTCAGCGGAGAATATGCGATGATCAAGTTCGCCGCGCAAGCGGGCGCCATCGACGAGCGCCGCGTGGTGCAGGAAACCCTGGGCGCCATCAAGCGCGCGGGCGCGGACATGATCTTTACGTACTTTGCGATGGATGTGCTGAATAACCCATATTAAGTCAACGCGGGGCAGGGCAGCCGCCTTTTCAGCTATCATGGCGCGCTGCCCAACCGGGTCTTATTTGTAGCTTCCCATGCCCCTGAAAATCTCCCGCATCCTGCACGCCGGCTATGTCTTCGAATGCGAAGGCACGGCCATCGCCTTCGACCCCATCGTCGAAAACCCGTTCAGCCGCAACTGCCACGCGTTTCCGCCCGTGCGCTTCGACCTCGACGCCGTGCGCCAGCTGTGCTGGGATGCCGTCTTCATCTCGCACTTCCATGACGACCACTGCTCGCTCGACAGCCTCGATGTGCTGGACCGCGCCACGCCCATCTATTTGTACTGCGTCTTCGACGAACTGTTCGCCATGCTGCGCGCGCTGGGTTTTAGCCGCGTCGAGCGGCTGCACGTGGACGTGCCGGTACAGGTGGGCAGCATCGAGGTGATCCCGCGCCGCGCACTCGATGACGATGTCGATTCGCTGTTCCAGGTGCGCGCCGCCGGGCTGAATGTGCTCAACGTCGTCGATTCCTGGATCGGCCCGGAAACCCTGGCGCAGCTGGCCGCCTATGCGCCGTGGGACATGGTGCTGTGGCCATTCCAGACCATGCGCGAGATCGCCGTCATCGCGCCGTCGCAGGCGCAGCCTGGCCCGGTCGAACTTCCCGACGACTGGATGCCGCAGCTGCGCGCGCTGGCGCCCCGTTACCTCGTGCCCAGCTCCTGCCAATTCGTGCAGGAAGACTGGTCTTGGTACAACCACGCGATGTTCCCGATCACCTACCGCCAGTTCGCGCAGGAGATCGGCGCCGCGCTGCCGGACGCGCACATCTTCCGCCTCGACCCATCGACGTCCGTGCTGCTCGACGCGCACGGCATGGCGCCAGCCGCGCCGCTGCCCTGGGTCATTCCCATGGGGCCGCAAGAAGTGGATTTCGACTACCGCCCCGACGCGCCGCCGCCCGCCACGGCGGACATCGCCCGCCGTTTCGCCCCCTTGGGCGCGGATGATGCCGCACTGGTGCTCGATTTCTGCCGCAACGCTTTGCTTGAGCGCTACCGCGACATGGAACTGCCCGAGGATAGCTATTTCCAGGCTCCGCGTGTGTGGCGTCTGGCGCTGTATGGCCATGACGGCGCGGCCACCATCCTGCACTACCGCACGCATGGCGACTTGATCGACCTCGTGCCGGACACGGGCGAGGCGCCCGGCTGGACGACGGAAGTGCCGCTGGTGAAGTGCCATGCGGCGCTGGTGCTCGGTGAATCGCTCACCTCAATGTACATGCGCATCAATGATGGCCCATTCGATGCGGCCACGCGGGCCGGACTGGCGGAAGCGGATATCGTCGACGACCCCTTGATCCGCTGCCTGTTCAACGACGCCATCGGCGCCTACCAGGCGGCGCAGCTCAAGCGCTTGCTGGCCCGCTGAAGAAAACGCCGCGACAGGGTAAGATGGACGATTGATACCAGTATCTCAGATCAAGGAATGATCAATATGACACAAAACAACGAAATCGCGATCCTGGCCGGCGGCTGCTTCTGGGGCGTGCAGGACTTGCTGCGCCGTTATCCGGGCGTGATCGCCACGCGCGTGGGCTACAGCGGCGGCGACGTGGCCAACGCCACTTACCGCAACCACGGGACGCATGCGGAAGCCATCGAGATCATTTTCGACCCGACCACCATCAGCTACCGCAAGATCCTGGAATTTTTCTTCCAGATCCACGACCCCAGCACGGAAGACCGCCAGGGCAATGACCGCGGCACGAGCTACCGTTCGGCCATCTTCTACACCAGCGACGAGCAAAAACGGGTGGCCGAAGACACCATCCGCGACGTTGACGCTTCCGGCCTGTGGCCCGGCAAGGTGGTGACGGAACTGGCGCCCGCCGGCCCGTTCTGGGAAGCGGAACCGGAGCACCAGGATTATCTGCAGCGCTTGCCGCACGGCTACACCTGCCATTACATCCGGCCGGACTGGGTCTTGCCGCAGCGCGGGCAATAAGGAGCGAGGCATGCGTTACTGGCGCGTCGAGCGGCAGCCGGCGGAAGGGCAGCTGGACTTCGGGCGTACCCTGGAGTTGATGGCGGCCATCGGCCATGCGGACGTGAATGCCGTTGCCGGGGCCATCCTGAAGACGGTCAGCACGGTCGCACCGATTGCCCAGTGCACGATCTTTGCCTATGAATTCGGCAACCGTCCGCGCACGGTCGCCGTGGCCGACCGGCGCGGCGGACGCTTCCTGCAGGATATTGCCGACAGCTATGCCCGCCATTACTATGCGCTCGATGGCAACCAGCGCGTGATCGCGCCGGCGCCGGGACGGAAAATCGATCCCGCCATCGTGCTGCACCAGCAGGCCAGCGACGAGATCGACCATCCCGGCTACCGCGCCGCCTGCTATCAAAAACCGCATGTCTCGGACCGGCTATCCTTGCTGGTGCAGCCGGCCGGCGATATCTGGCTGTCCGTCAATTTCTACCGCGACAGCAGCCAGGGCAAGTTCCTGCCCGGCGAAGTGGCCGGCATCGAAACCCTGTCACCGCTGTTTGCCCATGCCGTCAAGCATCACTACAGCTTGAAGGGGCAAGCCACGCAAGGCGTCGCGCCGATGTTGCTGGCACGGTTGCGCCAGCATTGCCCCGCCTTGAGCAAGCGCGAACTGGACGTGCTGCGCTGCGTGCTCGAAGGCCTCACTGCCGTGGAAATCGCCGAGACCATGGGCGTGCAACCGTCCAGCGTGATCACTTATCAGAAGCGCGCCTATAAACGCCTGGGCATTTCCAGCCAGCGCCAGTTGTTCGCCCTGTGCATGGCGCCGGTCTAGTTCCTTCGGCGTAGGGATGGCTCCGCCTTTTTGACTGTTTTAGCCGCGAAACGTCCCCAAAATGGGGACAGCCGCCGGCATTGTCGTCTGCATACTGTGTTTCAAGCCGGGATCACCCGGCCGCTCTCACCCAATAAAATCAACAAGGGGAGGGCGACACCTTATGGAGACAAGCATGACCATCGCCACCACTACGCCCGTCCTCGACGCGGCCACCGACCAAATGGAACAGCAGGTGATGCGCAAGGTATCGCGCCATTTGCTGGGATTTTTGTTCCTGCTGTTCGTGTTTTCCTTTCTTGACCGCATCAATATCGGCTTCGCCGGACTGACCATGATGCAAGACCTGGGCCTGTCCGGCACCCAGTTCGGCTTTGCCACCACCCTGTTTTACATCGCCTACATCGCCTGCAGCATTCCCAGCAACATCGTGCTGGCCCGCATCGGCGCGCGTAAATGGATAGGCAGCATGATGATCGCCTGGGGTCTGGCCTCGACGGCGACCCTGTTCGCCAGCGGCCCGGCCAGCCTGTACGCGCTGCGCTTCCTGGTGGGTGTGACGGAGGCGGGCTTTCTGCCCGGCATGCTGCTGTATCTGACCTACTGGTTCCCCAGCGCCTACCGGGCGCGCGCCAATGCCCTGTTCATGATCGCCATGCCCGTCACGGCCGCCATCGGTTCCGCTCTGTCGGGCCTGATCCTGGGCCTGGACGGCCACTGGGGCTTGAAGGGTTGGCAATGGCTGTTCTTGCTAGAAGGCATGCCATCCGTGCTGCTGGGCCTGGCCGTGTATGGCTACCTGGACGATTCTCCCAACAAGGCAAACTGGCTGGGCAAGCTGGAACAGCAGGTGCTGGCGCGCATGCTGGCGGCCGAGCACAAGCCGGCTGCAGTGCACATCGCTCCCCGGCAAAACACCTCGGTGATGGCGGAAATGTGCTCGCCCACGGTATTGAAATTCGGCGTCGCCTATTTTTGCCTGGTGAATACCCTGGCGATGGTGGCCGTGTGGACGCCGCTGATCGTGAAAAGTTTTAATAGCAACGCCAGCAACACGCAGATCGGCTTGCTGGCCGCCATTCCGCAAGTGTGCACCGTGATCGGCATGATTGCCTGGGGCCGCCGCTCGGACCGCCTGCAGGAACGCCGCTGGCACATCGTCTGGCCCATGCTGCTGTCGGCGGCCGGCTGGCTGTTCACGGCGTATTCCGGCAACCCGGTGGTGCAGCTGCTGGGCGTGTGCATGGCCTCGACGGGCGCTTACACGGCTATGTCCGTCTTCTGGACCACGCCGGACCGTGCGCTGAGCCTGGGCGCGCGCGCCATCGGCATCGCCGTCATCAATGCCACGGGCAATATCGGCTCGGCCCTGAACCCCGTCGTCGTGGGTTGGCTGAAGGATTTGACGCACAGCTTTGCCACGGGCTTGCTGTACGCCAGCGTGCTGCTGGTAGCGGGCGCGGCCATCGTGCTGACCCTGCCCATCGCCCGTAGCAGCAAATAATATTGTTGAAGAGGAAACATCATGAGCGATACATTCCACCCTTATCCCCATGTGCCGAAGGTCTATCCGCCCGGCAAACCGGCCGGCGCCGGCATCGAGCACGTGCCGGTCCTGATCGTCGGCGGCGGCCCCGTGGGCCTGGCCACGGCCCTGGGCCTGGCCCGCCATGGCGTGCGCTCGGTGCTGATCGAAGCGGACGACGGCGTCTGCACGGGCAGCCGCGCCATCTGCATCTCGCGGCGCAGCCTGGAAATCATCGAACGCCTCGGTGCGCTCGACGGTTTTCTCCGCAAGGGCTTGCCGTGGGCGGGCGGACGCAGCTTTTACCGCGACGAGGAAGTGCTGCACTTCACGATGCCGCAAGACGCGAACCAGAAGTTGCCACCCATGGTCAACCTGGCGCAATACCATATCGAACAATTTCTGCTCGATGCGGCAGAACGCCAGCCGAAGCTGATCGATATCCGCTGGCAATCGAAAGTGACGGGCGTGCAGCAGCGCGCCGACGGCGCCAGCGTGACGGTGACGACGCCACTTGATACATATCAAATCGATACGGACTGGCTGGTGGCGGCCGATGGCGGGCGCAGCGTCGTGCGCGAAGCGCTGGGCCTGAAATTGCAGGGCACCAGCTATGAAGGGCGCTACGTCATCGTCGACATCCATTTGAAGAGCGAACGCCCGACGGAGCGCCTCGCGTATTTCGACCCGCCATCGAATCCCGGCTCGACCGTGCTGGTGCACAAGCAGCCCGACGATATCTGGCGCATCGACTACCAGTTGCGCGACGACGAGGATGCGCAGGCGGCCGTCCTGCTGGAAAACGTGGCGCCCCGCGTGGACAGCCTGCTGGCCATGATGGGCGAAACATCACCATGGCATCCCGTCTGGATCACCCTCTACAAGGCTAACGCGCTGACTCTGGAAAAATACCGGCATGGCCGCGTGCTGTTCGCGGGCGATGCGGCCCACCTGGTGCCCATCTTCGGCGTGCGCGGGGCGAACTCGGGCATCGATGATGCGGACAACCTGGCCTGGAAGCTCGCATATGTCGTCAAGGACCAGGCGCCCGATGCCTTGCTGGACAGCTATTCGGACGAGCGCGTGTTCGCCGCCCATGAAAACCTGCTCCACGGCACCAAAAGCACGGAATTCATGGCGCCGCCCACCTTCGCCTTCGAGCTGATGCGCACAGCCGTGCTGGGCCTGGCGGGCAAGCATGCGCACGTGCGCTCCCTGATCAACCCGCGCCAGACGAGCGCCATCGCGTACGCGCAGTCTGCCCTGAATGCACCGGATAGCGAGACGTTTGCCGCTGGCCCCACGCCGGGCATGGTCTTGCCCGAATGCCCGCTGGCGTTGCTGCAAGACGGCGCGCAGCAAGCGGGGTATATTACCGATTTGCTGAAACGCGTTGACGGCGATTTCACGGGACTGTACTTCAGCGAGGATGGGGCCGTGCCGGCGGAACTGCTGGCGCTCGGCGATACATTGCCGTTGAGTACCGTGGCGATCGCCCGCAGCGGGCAGCAAGGGCGCGCCCGGGATCACACGTCGCAGGTATTCTCGCTGTTCGACGCGCAGCCCGGCACGTTTTACCTCGTGCGTCCGGACGGGCACGTGCTGGGCCGCTGGCGGCAGGTGCGGGCGGGGCAGGTGGCGGCTGCGCTGGCGAAAGCCGGCATTGCCCAATCAAAGTAACAAGGAGACAACATGACCGATATCGAACTGGATAATTTGTACACCGAGCTGTGCCATACCATGGGCGGCCTGGGCGAGCAGCGCTCGCCCTTGTTCCTGGCCCGCTTCGCCCTGCTGGCCATGGGCGCCATCGGCAGGGCCGACGTGGTGCAGGGCTTGCTGCGCGACGCGGCCGACGGCCTGGCGGAGGGGGCATGATAGGCGCCGGCTACCAAAGCGGCTTCGGCAACGAATTTGCCACGGAAGCCGTGCCCGGCGCCTTGCCGCAGGGGCAAAATTCTCCGCAGCGGGCGCCATTGGGCCTGTATGCGGAACAACTCTCGGGCACGGCCTTCACGGCGCCGCGCGCGCAGAACCGGCGCTCGTGGCTGTACCGCATCCGTCCCGCCAGCCAGCATCCGCCATTTACCCTGGCTGAAAATACCCGCATCGTCAGCGATTTCCACGCCATGCCCCCCACGCCGCCGAACCAGCTGCGCTGGGACCCGCTGCCGCTGCCCGACAGCGCCATGCCGGTGGACTTCATCGACGGCTGGCAGACGATGGCAGGCAATGGCAGCGCAGAAACCATGAGCGGCTGCGCCATCCACGTGTACGCTGCCAACCGTTCCATGCAGCGTTTTTTTTACTCGGCCGATGGTGAATTGCTGGTCGTGCCTCAGGAGGGAAGGTTGGCGATTGCCACGGAACTGGGCTTGCTTGAGCTGGAACCTCAGGAAATCGCCGTGATTCCCCGCGGCGTGCGCTTCCGCGTGACCCTGCCCGATGGCGCGGCGCGCGGCTATGTCTGCGAAAACTTCGGCACGGCTTTTCGTTTGCCCGATATGGGGCCCATCGGCTCGAACGGCTTGGCCAACAGCCGCGACTTCCTCACGCCGCACGCGGCGTATGAAGATATCGACGGCGCATGCGAACTGCTGGCGAAGTTCGGCGGCCACTTGTGGCGCACGACTCTCGACCATTCGCCGCTGGACGTGGTGGCCTGGCATGGCAATTACGCGCCCTATAAATATGATTTGCGCCGTTTTAATGTCATCGGCTCGATCAGCTACGACCATCCGGACCCGTCGATCTTCCTCGTGCTGCAGGCGCCCAGCGAAAATCCGCTGTTCGGCGCCATCGACTTCGCCATCTTCCCGCCGCGCTGGCTGGCCGCCGAGCACACGTTCCGGCCACCGTGGTTCCACCGCAACGTGGCCAGCGAATTCATGGGACTGATCCACGGCGTGTACGACGCCAAGGCGGCCGGCTTCGTGCCGGGCGGCGCCAGCCTGCACAACTGCATGTCCGGCCATGGCCCCGATGCGCAGACCTTCGAAAAAGCCTCGCACAGCGACACATCCGCGCCCGTGAAGGTGGGCGACACCATGGCCTTCATGTTCGAGACGCGCACCATCCTCAAGCCGACGCCGTTCGCGCTGGACGGCGGCCTGCTGCAAAACGACTACTTCACGTGCTGGCAAGGCTTGCGCAAGCATTTCGATCCGGACCAGGGGTAGTCAAATGTTGGTCACGCAGCCCGCGTCCCCGTATGCGGGCTGGCGAGCCCTTTGGCAACCGGTCATCTGTCGTGGTTGCTCCGCTGTTTGCCGCAGCACCTGTCCATGCCTGCGCAATAAATCTTGCCAAGTTGAAATTATCAATATACCATCCCCCTTGCATCGAGCACGCGATTTTTTCTGTACTCCTTAGTCGAAGAAATGAACTGCTGAAAGGGCTGCATGGACCACTTTCCGGAGAATTTTTCCCGTCGTCGTGCCCTTCGAGGCATCGGTGCCCTTGCCGTTGGCACAAGCGTCGGCTTGTCAGGCTGTTGCTTGTTCAAGCCACGCCCTTTGGATTGCGTCAACAGTCCCGACATCAACCTGCCGACGGGGCCTTTGACCATCGATGCTCACTGCCACATTTTCAATGGCACGGATATTCCTGTCATGGACTTCGTGGGAAAAGTGATGGTTGGGGAGGCCAGCCCGCTGGGGCCTGCGGCAATGGCTGTCGGTGCGCTGCTACAAGGCCTTGCGTGGTCATTGGCGCCTTCCGGTGACATGGAGCTGGAGACGCTCCGGGAGTTGTCCCCAAAACTGGCCACTTGCACAAGCGAGCAGGCCAAGATGGAGGTCATTTCCCGGCTGCGGCGAGACGCATACGCAGCCGGTACTGCGTCCTTGAAAGCTGCTGCGGCTACCTCACCCCTGTACTTGCCATTCATTCGAGAAAAGCAAAGCAAGCTTCTTATTCCCGATATGCAGACACGTCTGCAAGTCGAGGCCCTGGAAATTATTGACAAGCTTCCTGCCACGATTCCCGATCTGGATAAAGACTCTCCCGAGCCATTGGACATGCTGAGTGGAGACAGGTCGGTGATGGGTGTCATTAAATTCATCCTTCAAAATTTCCAATACCGGTATGTAAATATTCAGCAATATCTGCGCACATTTAATGTTCCTGGTGTGCGCATGGTGGATCTCCTCATGCCCAGCATGGTCGATTATTCGTGGTGGATATCAAAGGGGAAACCAACAGCGACTTCGCTCGAAACGCAGGTCCAGGTCATGGAGCAGTTGTCCATTCTGACGGGAGGGAGAATGCACGGATTCGTGCCATTCTGTCCGCTGCGAGAAGTGGCGTTCAGCAAGGGGAAATCAGCGACCAGTTCTTTTGACCTTGTCCAGCGCGCGCTTGAAGAACACGGATTTATCGGCGTCAAGCTATACCCGCCAATGGGCTTTGCCGCGCTGGGAAATCAGTATATTCAAGATGCGGAGCCGGATTTCTGGAGGCGTCGTTGGTTGCCGGAGTGGGTACAAAATACCCCTGATTTGGGAAAGTTGCTCGATGACGCCTTGCGCCGGCTATATGACTACTGTCAAAAGCATGGTGTACCGATCATGGCGCACACGGGTCTTTCTAACGGACCCAGCATGGCCTTCAAGAATCTGGCGGGTTCCAAATACTGGGCGTGCGTCTTGAAGGAGTTTCCACGCCTGCGTGTCAACTTCGGGCATTTCGGCGATACGTCCATCGTGAAGGACCAGCGTGCAGGTTTCTCCCTTGCGGAAGCATTTGCAAAGGAGATGAATGCAAGCGGACCAGGAGAGTTCGCATACGCCGATGCCGGATTCTTTACCGAGGTGATATCGGACCAGCCTGAACTCAAGGCGGATCTGCAAAAGCTCTATAACCTTACCGCCCCAAAGGGTTCTGCATCGTTGGCGAACCGCTTTCTATATGGCACAGACTGGGAAATGAGCCTGACTGCCAGCTCAATTGGAAGTTATCTGAGCGACTTCATGAAACTTTTCAAAGAGCTTGAAGAACTGCCATCTCTTAGCGGCGAAACCGTGACGACGCTCTCGAACAAATTCTTTGGCGATAACGCTGTACGTTACGCTGGCTTGTCCCGTGGCGGGGAGACGCGGTTGAGGTTGCAGGCATTCTATGACAAACACGGCGTAAAGCCGCCTGCCTGGCGCTTGAAAGTGGATGGTCGATTCAGTTAGCGAAGCATGGTGCGGATGTCCGAAATGCCATTTTCAAAACTTGGAGATTATCGATGTTTAACAGATTCCAGCATTCGCTTGCCATCATTTTCTCGCTCATGGCTATGGGCGCCTCGGCAGCGGATATCGACATGGAAAAACTCCAGCAAGAAATTCCTGCGGCAAAAGATGAATCCATATCCGTTATTTGTGAGAGATGCAATTCTGATTTCAAGATAAGCGAGCATAAAATCCTTCTGGATGGCCTGAGCAGCCGGAAGTATGTGCGTCAAATGCAAATTGCACTCTACATGCAAGATATAGTGCATCAGACAGCATCAAAGGCCCACTTCGACAACTGTGATTTTTCCGGAGCGATTGCTTATATTGCGCAACTTAAAGCCGAGCTGGACGAGCACGCTGAAGCGGCCACGATTCTGCTCATGGCAAAGAAACCATTGTTGGTGAATCTGGAGTTGAATCTGGCTTTTCTGTCCCTGGGACAGGCGCTGCATGGAATTCAGGACTTCTATGCTCACACGAATTATGTCGAAATCAATATCGATGATGCCAGCGCTTTATCGGACTTCAAGGTTGTCAAAACCTGGGGAAACCAGGCAGAAGAGAATGTGAAAAAATGGCAGGAGGCGGGTCTGACATCTGGATACGTGAGCTGGGGAACACCAAAAAAATGCACGGCTCCCTACGAAACGCATGGAGAGATGGCGAAAGACTCAAAGGAAACTGATCGGGGGAAAAAAGCTATTTCAAAGTTTGGTAATGTCACCCATTTTGAAGTGGCTCAGCGACTTGCCAAAGATGCCTCAAGGCAATTCATTCTTGATGTATTCGCGGAGTGGCCAATTTTAAACGCGGTAAGCCAGGGAACGATTAAACTCGATGTGCTGGTCGACGGCAGAGCGACCGTTTTGAGGTAGCGGCGAAACAAATCCCGGCAAGGCCAGGGTTGAAGCCGGGGTGGATGACGCTATCTCCAAAGTGCACCGTTCACGACAAAACAGCGCCCGTTCCCGGCACTGTGCATATGCAAAATCCGGATAAGCAAGCGCAGCACCATTCGTTCACGCCTGGAGATGGCGCGCGGTATAGTCGGTCCATGGAACTCTTAGCCCACAATTTCAGCAGCGATTTCGCGCGCAGCGCCCACCTTGCCCGTGGCGCCAGCGCCGACGATGATGGTGCGCTCGTCGCCTTCCGCGACCCGCAGCAAATGAGCTTGCTGGTGCGCGCCACGGCCTTTGTCTTTGCCGACCCCCGTTCGCGCCAGCTGCACGAGCTGATCGAACGCATCGCCCCCAGCGAGGCGACGGTGCTGATCACGGGCGAAACGGGGACTGGAAAAGAACTGATTGCGCGCCACGTGCACGGCTTGAGCGGGCGCGCCGAACAGACCTTCGTGGCGATCAACTGCGGCGCGTTTTCCGAAACCCTCGTCGAGAGCGAACTGTTTGGCTATGAAAAAGGCGCATTTACGGGCGCCCAGCAGGGTAAACCCGGCTGGTTCGAGACGGCCAGCGGCGGTACCCTGTTCCTCGATGAAATCGGCGACCTGCCGCTGGCGATGCAGGTCAAGCTGCTGCGCGTGCTGCAGGAGCGCGAAGTGGTGCGCCTTGGCGCGCGGCGCGCCATCCCCATCGACGTGCGTCTGATCGCGGCCACCAACGTGGACCTGGCCGAAGCCGTGCGGGCCGGGCGCTTCCGCGAAGACCTGTATTACCGGCTGCAGGTGATCGGCCTGCCGCTGCGTCCCTTGCGCGAGCGACCGGGCGACATCATGCCGCTGACGCGCCATTTCATGGCCATCTATGCGCAGCGATTGCACCTGGGCGAGGTGGAGCTGGGCCTCGATGCGCAAGAGGCCTTGCTGGCCTATCCATGGCCGGGCAATATCCGCGAACTGGAGAACGTCATCCACCGCGCGCTGCTCGTCTGCCGCAGCGGCGTCGTGCGCTCCGAGGACCTGAGTTTGTCGGGCTGGCACAGGGCGCCTGCCGCCGCACCTGTTTCTGTACCCGGTCCAGAGGCCTGGGCCGGCGGCGCCGACATCGCCTACGCGGCCCACGGCGCGGCCGCACAGGACGATGTGCTGGCGGCCGAGCGTTTTGCCCGCGCCTGGCAAGCCTTGCTCGACTCGGGCGAGGCCGTGGAATTCGAAGCCATGCAGCAGGAACTGGTGCGCGCTGCGTGGGAGCGCAATGAGCGCAACCAGGTGCGCACGGCAAAACACTTGAACCTGAGCCGCAACATCCTGCGCACTTTCCTGAAAAAGGCGGGCGCCATCGACTAGGCACATGACGAACCTCCCGGAGCCGGACCCGCAGCGATGCGGCTCCGGCTTTTTTCATGGCTGCTGCGCGCGCAGCATGCTGCTGCCATGGCTGCACCCGGTTGCTGCCAAATCAACAGCGAATGGCGCTGTTGGGCCTATACGGCATGGCATGTTTTCTGCGAGGAGGGAAGGGCAGGCCGCTGCGCGCAAGTATCCAATGCGCGCAGCGGCGTTTTCTTCGACCCACGACAGGAGTCCATGCATGACCATAGAATTTATCTGGCAATTGCCCACCAGCGGCGATGGCCGTTACGCGGCGCCCGGCGTCACGCGCCGCGGCGAGCGAAACGCTGGCGCGCCCAGTCCCTTGCAGGCGGGCGTGAGCGACCCGCGCGGCGCACGTCCACCCTTCAATTATTTCGATTACCTGCACCAGATCGCCCGCGCGGCCGATCTCTCGGGCTTCGACGGCATCCAGATACGCCACGATACGCAGGGCGATGAAAGCTGGATCGTCGCCGGCTACCTTGCGCGCAGCACGCGCCATTTGAAACTGATCGCCGAATTCGACGCGGCCTGGGGCTCGGCCGTGTACGCGGCAAAGAACGCCGTCAGCTTCCAGCGTTTCACGGGCGGACGCTTTGCCTGGCAGATCGGCCATGGCGGCGATGCGGCAGCGCGCCGGCGCCAGGGCGATGCCGTACCGGACGCCGACATTTTGCCGCGCATCGATGAATTCATCACGGTGGCGCGCGGCGTGCAAAGTACTTCGCCGTTCAGCTTCAAGGGCAGGTTTTTCGAAGTGCAGGACGGCGGCTTCAAGGGCCCGCTGGCGAACCATCCTGTCAACAGCATTTATTTGACCGGCAATACCCCTGAATCGCTGGCCCTGTCGGCGCGCCAGGCCGACGTGCACGTGTTCGATGCTGCACCGCTGGCGGATTTGTCGCCCGCCATCGCCAGCCTGCAAACGCGGGCGCGCCAGCTGGGCCGCGCCGTGGCGGCGGGCTTGCGCATCGACGTGCTGGCGCGCGAAACGTTCGAGGAAGCCTTGCGCGATGCGCGCCGCTACCGTAGCGGTGCAGGACTGCCCGACGATGCGCCATTCGATGCCGGTGCCGCAGCCTTCTGGCCCGGCTTTGCGCAAGCGCAAACGGGCGCCCACGGCGCCTTGGTCGGCAGCTATGCACAGGTCAGCGCGGCGCTGGAAGCCTACGCGCAGGCGGGAGTCTCCAGCTTCGTGCTGGCGGCCATCCCCCATTTCGAGGAAGCCTACCGCATCGGCGAACACGTGCTGCCGCTTGTGCGCGCAGCGTTGAACACGCAACGGCAAGCAGCCTGAATCCCCTTATTTGAAGGAGTACCCCACATGGCAATCGATTTTTTCTGGCGCATCCCCACGCATGGCGAACCGAGTTCGCACCGCGCCCGCACGCCGTTTCGCGGCGACTGGTTTCCCGGCAATGACAACCTGCGCCAGGCCGGTCTCGGTGGCGGCGGCGCCGATGGTTTCAGCTATATCGACTACCTGGCTGAAATCGCCCGCGCCGCTGAAATATCGGGCTTTCAGGGCGGTTTGATCCCGTCCTTCCCCATGACGGACGAACCGTGGGCCATTTCCGCGCTGCTGGCGAGAGAAACGACCACTTTCCGCTTCATGATCCCGTTCCAGCCCGGCTTTTTGAACCCCGTGGTGGCCGCGCGCATGACGGCCAGCCTGCAACGGGCCACGGGCGGCCGCGCCCTGTACAACGTGATCACGGGCGGCGGCGGCCCTTCGCAGCTGTGGTGGGGCGATTCGGCCGGCCACGATGACCGTTATACGCGTACGACGGAATTTCTCGACGTGGTGCGCGGCGTGTGGCGCGGCGGGCCGTTTTCCTACCAGGGCAAGTTCTACCAGGTGGAAGACGCGGGCCTGGCCACGCCGCTGTCGGAGCAGGATTTCCCCGAGATTTACTTTTCCGGTTCGTCCGACGCGGCCCTCGGTTCCGCCTCGAAGCATGCCGATTACTACCTCACGTGGCTGGAACCGTTCGAGCAGCTGCGCGAGAAATTCGCCCGCGTGCATGAAAAAACGGCGCTGCTGGGCCGCAAGATCAAGTGCGCAGTGCGCGTCGATATCGTGGCCCGCGCCACGGAAGAAGAGGCGTGGGATGAAGTGCGCAAGGGCTTTGACGCCGTGGACCCCGCCACCCTGCGCCAGTTCCTCGGCGCCGATGGCGGCGATTCCGTGGGCGCCGCGCGCCAGCGGGGCAACCGGCCGACCACCCTGAACAGCTACAAGGACTTGATCACGGCGCCCAACATCTGGTCCGGCTTCAATCTGCTGCGCGGCGGGCAGACGCAAGGCATCGTCGGCAGCTACCAGCAAGTGGCCGAACGCCTCGACGAACTGGTACAACTGGGCGCCGACGCCTTCATCCTGGCCAGCACGCCGCACCTGGAAGAAGCGTACCGGGTGGGCGAGGAAGTGCTGCCGCTCGTGCGCGGGCATACATCGGCGTTGTTGCGCGCCGCCTGACCTTCACACTGTTGCCGCGACAGCAGCGTCACCGCCTGCTGTCGCGCAGGCAGCACGCGGCAGCGCCGCTGCTGCCAAATCAACAGCACTATCATCACGATAGTCTTCCTTTTAAATCAATCACTTAATGATGATTTTGCTGCGCCGCGGCAGCGGGCATGCGCCTTGCAATGACAGTCATCACCATCTCGCGTTTTGACTTTACTCAAGGATAATCACCCATGCGCCGTTCGACTGCCCCCGCCGCCTTCTCCTCTTTTCCCTTTCATCTGACGCCAGTGCGCCGCGCGCTGCGCTCGGCCTTCGCCATCGGCGGCCTGATGCTCGTCCATGGCATGGCCCATGCGGAAGCGCCTGGCGCCGATGTCATTGCCGCCGCCGACGCGAACGGCGCCGGCGAGGGCACCTCGCTGCAATCGGTGACGGTGACGGCGCAAAAGCGCGAGGAATCCGCGCAGAAGGTGCCCAGCGCGATCACGGTATTGGGCGGCAAGGAGCTGCTCGACACGGGCATCGGCCGCTCGGCCAGCGAAATCCTCAATTACGTGCCGAACGCCTCGGCCGGCACGCAGCAGCATGGCCGCCCGCGCTGGTGGATACGCGGCGTCGGTGCGGGCCAGCAGCAGATCGATTTCCCAAACCCTGTCGGCTTTTACCTCGACGATGTCTACATCAGCAATTCCAGCGCCACGGGTTTCCCCTTGTTCGACCTGGACCGGGTGGAAGTGCTGCGCGGGCCGCAAGGCACCTTGTGGGGCAAGAATACGACGGGCGGCGCCATCAACGTGATCTCGCGCAAACCCTCGTTCAAGTCCAGCGGCTACGCCAAGCTGGATTACAGCAGCTACGACACCAAGCTGGCCGAAGGCGCCATTGGCGGCGCGCTGGTCGACGAGGTGCTGGCGGGGCGCTTGTCCTTCCACACGGAGCAGCAGGACAAGGGCCGCTTCCACAATCAGTTTACGGGCGAGCGCGATGGAAAGCTCAAGGACAGCGCCATCCGCGGCCAGCTCAAGGCCCTGATCGGGCGCGACCTGACGGCGAACCTGAACCTGCATTACCGCGACTACACGACCAAGGGCGCCACCACCACCGTGGCCAGCTATGGCGCGAATGGCATCTACCGCAATGGCTACGTCCCCAGCACGAATCCCGATGACGTCAGCACGAACGCGCCGGCCGACAGCGACGTGACGCAGGGCGGTGCGCAGCTGAACCTGGAATACGCGCTGGGCGAGCTGACCCTGACGTCCATCACCGGCTATGAAAATTTCAGGAACGAAGCGACGGGCGACAGCGACAACACGCCGCTGGAAGTGGGCCGCAGCCGCTCCAAGGCCAGCAGCCGGCAAGTGTCGCAGGAGCTGCGTTTGACGTCGCCGCAAAACGGCGCCGTGAGCTGGGTCGCCGGTTTGTTCTACTTCAATGAAAAGATCGATTCCGATGCGGCCGGCGCGCGCCTGCCCAACGGTACCGTGCCGGCGCTGGCGGGCAGCACGCAGCCCGTCGGCTACAACCGCACGCTCTACCAGCACAAGGCGCGCAGCGCGGCCATCTTCGGCAGCACGACCGTCAACTTCAGCGAGCAGTTCCTGTCGACGTTTGGCCTGCGCTGGACGACGGAAACCAAGGATCTCGACTTGCAGCGCGTGCAGGCCGCATCGAATTCGGTGACATTTGGCGATGCGGCCAACTGGTGGAACACGGTCCGGGGCGGCAATTACGGCGCCGCATCGGTGGCCAACAACAACTTCACGTCGAATCCGTCCACCACGTGGAATGCGCTGACCTACGACGTGACGCCCGAGTACCGCTTCAGCCGCACCCTGCGCGGCTACCTGAAATACGCGCACGGCATCAAGTCCGGCGGCTACAACACGAGCGCCACGGACGTGCGGGCATTGAATACGGTGAAGCCGGAAACCCTGAACTCGTTCGAGGCGGGCATCAAGTCGGAATGGCTGGACGGGCGCCTGAACTTCAATGCCAACGTTTTTCACTATGACTACAAGAACGTGCAGGTGAATATCACGGGCGTGTACAACGGCGACCCCACGCAAAGCGTCAATTACCTGCAAAACGTGCGCAAGGCCCACGTGAATGGCGCGGAATTCGAGATCGAGGCACAGCCGACGGACAAGCTGCACCTCAACGCCAATATCGGCCTGCTGCGCACGGAATTCGACGATTTCGCCATCCAGAACAATGGCGGCGACCGCTCCGGCAATGAATTCGTGCGCTCGCCCCACGTGACGGCCTTGCTGGCGGCCGACTACCGCTACCCGCTGGGCGATGGCGCGCAGCTGGTCTTCAGCGGCGACGTGCGCTACACGTCGAAGCAGTATTACTATGTCGACCCGCAAAACGCCGCGCGCGACTTGCTGAACCAGGGCGGTTTCGCGCTGGCCAATGCGCGCCTGTCGTATGTGCTCCCGGGCGGCAAGCAGCGCATTACGGCGTATGCGAACAACCTGGCCGACAAGGTGTACCGCAACCACACCTTGACCAGTTTCGTGCCGGGCGCCGTCAACGGCGACACCGTCATCATCGGCCAGGGCCGCACGGTGGGCGCGTCGTACACGATCCAGTTCTGACCCTGATTGCCTGATGCAGAAAGGCCGGCGCTTGCGCCGGCCTTCTCATTTAAGCTGCCTGCAGCAGCAATGCCTCCAGGCGCCGCTGTGCCTCCTCCAAAGGCCTGCGATCGATCCAGCGCTCGATATCCACGTCGCGGTCGAGGAAACCGTGCTGCAGCTGGAAATCCTTCTGCTGGCGGAACAGCGCCACCTTCTCGTCGGACAGGTCGGGCGCCAGGGTCAAATGAAAACCATCACGGTAGGCTTCGGCCACGGCTTCGGCGCCGGCCCGCGTTTCGTCCTGCAAGATGGCGAGCACGTCGGCATGGTGGTTGCGGGCCCAGTGGGCGGCGCGCAGGGTTTGCGTCAAAAAGCGCACGACCAGCTCGAAATGCTGTTCCAGCATGGATGCATGCACGGTGATCGGGCGCGGCGTGCCGTTGTTCACGCGGAAGCGCCGGTCGGGCAGGGCGTCGATGTCGATGCCCACTTCCAGTCCCGCCGCGCGCGCCGCTTCGGCCGCTGCCGCGCCTTTCACGTAGACGGCATCGACTTCGCCGCGCAGCAGCGGCGCGATGCCTTGCCACAGGCCCGCCCCCAGATTGGCCGATGCCTGGGCGTCGGCCCCCACTTCCACCAGCTGCACGTCGTCGAGCGTGAGGCCGGCCGACGCCAGCACGCCCTTGTAGCCGGCCAGGCTCATGCCGCGCGCAATGCTGCGTCCGCGCCGGTTCTCGCGCAAGTCCTCGGCGCGGAACACGGGCAGCGCCAGGCGCTTGCCCTGCAGCTGCGCCGGCGTCGTGATGCCGGAACCTGGGCGCACGAGGATGGCTTGCCATTCGTCGATCCAGGTCAGGCCGATCAGGCGCGTGGGTGCCCCTTGCGCGCGCGCCGGCAGGGCCAGCAGGTTGCCCCCTTCGCGCACGAGCGTGGACAGGCCGTGGTCGTAATGGTGGCGCGCCAGTTCGCCGCCCACTTCCTGCAGGGTCTTTAACGCGATGCCGTCGCGGGCGAATTCCTCGTCCAGCCAGCCCAGTTTATAGGCCAGGCCCGTGGCCGTGGGCACGGGGCAGCGCGTGAACCAGACGGTATCGACGGCGGGAGATGGTGCGGTAGTCATGGGACTCCTTCGTGGTGGGTGGAGCCTGGAACCGTGCAGGAAACGTGCCCGCGCCGCTTGCTGGCTTGCCGACAGCGCGTGCGCACGCGGCTGCTGCCTCGCCAGCAGCCGCTGTTGCGCAGGCAGCAGCCTTCCACCATTTGACTGGCCGCGGCGCTGGCACGCGTCTTGCGAAAGTAGAGGCAGGACTGACCCGTATCCCAACCCCAAAGAATGGAGCATGACATGACGGACGTGGCACAAGCGGAAGCACAACAAGTACAGGTGCAGGAATTGACAGCGGCCGAACTGGCCTTCGTGGAGCAGGTGCGCCGCGATGCGCAGACGGCCTTCGACGGCTTGCGCGAAACGGGCAGCCTGACGGCCAATGGCACGGTGGGCTTCGTCGAGCGCACGCCCGGCGGCGACAAGGTCGTGGTGGTCAACGATCCGGGCCCGTTCCGCCGTGGTCAGCCCCTGAAGGCGGCGGTGCTGGCGCTGGACGGCACGGTGCTCGTGGGCGATGCGAACAACGGCGGCGCGCGCTACTTAAAACTGTTCCGCGAGCGGCCTGAGGTCACGTCGATCTCGCACGTGCACTCGCCGTCGCTGGGCGCGTGGGCGCAGACGCACCGCACCCTGCCGATCCGCTACGTGCCCGTGCAGCGCTACCAGCTGGTGCGCGAAATCCCCATCTATATCGACCGCCGCCAGCCGGAAGTCGATTTCATCCTCGGCGAAATCGCCCGCAACACGCATGCGACGGCCATCCTGGAAGCGAACGGCGGCGCCACCGTGTGGGGCAAGCAGGGCTTGCTGAAGCTGGCCGAGTTCATCCTGCTGCTGGAAGAGGGCGCGAAGATCCAGATCGCGGCCGAAGCCATCGGCGGTTCGCGCGATTTCGGCCCCGGCGTGCTGCTGCAGCAATGGAAGATGAGCAAGCTGATCGACACGGCGCGCGCGCTGTCGCTGCTGCCCGCCACCGACCTGGTGTAACCCTTTCACGAACAGGCCCGCAATGTCATTGAAATTCTTACGTTTGAGCTGGCGCAAAGCATTCGCCGCCGCCGTGGCGGTCAGCCTGCTGGCACCCGCCATCGCGCTGGCGGCCGCCGCCGAGCCTCTGCCGGCCGCCGTACGCATCGCCGTCGTGGCACGCACGGCGCCGTCCGGCAAGACCGTGTTTGCCGGCTCGGCTGCCCAGGTGGCATCAACGGGCTGGCTGGCGGCCGAACTGGGCAAGCTGGGCGTGAAGCTGGAATGGGTTCCCGTCACGACCAATTCCGTGGCGACGCAAGTCAACGAGGCCTTTGCCAATCACTCGATCGACCTGGCCCAGTATGGCGATCTGCCATCGATTATCGCCAATGCCTCGGGCTTGACGACGCGGCTGATTTTGCCGGGCGGCAGCGCCAACAATACCTATCTGGTGGTGCCGAACGGTTCCACGGCCAGGTCGATCAAGGATTTGAAGGGCAAGAAGATCGCCTTGCACCGTGGCCGGCCGTGGGAGTACCCGTTTGCGCGCCTGCTGGAAGCGAACGGCATGACCTTGCGCGACGTCAAGATACTCAACCTCAATCCGCAGGCGGGCGCGGCGGCCGTGGCGACGGGCGGCGCCGACGCTTTCTTTACCCTCAGCGACGCTTTCCTGCTGGAAGATAAAAAGGTCGGCAAGATCATCTGGTCGAGCAAGGCGCCGCCGCAGGACTGGAAGATGCGCGCCGAACTGTGGGCCGACAGCGGTTTCCTGCAACGCTGGCCGCAACTGGCCCAGCTGGTGGTGACGGCGTATGTGCGCGAGCACCACCGGGCTGCCGGCGCTGGCGGCGAAGACGAATACGTGCGCACCGAAGCGGCAGCGGGCCAAGTGGAAAGCGTCGTGCGGCGCGAACTGGCGGGCGACCATACGCCATGGCAGGCGCGCTGGTCGCCCTTGTTTACGGCCAGCCTGCGCCAGCACTACGTGGGCGAGGCGGCGTATGCGAAGAGCGCGGGCCTGATCGGGCGCCCCCTGCAAGTCGACAGTCTGTTCGCGCCCCAGTTCGTCAACCAGGCGCTGGCGCAGCTGAAGCTGCAAACTTACTGGTCGCCATGACGGGGGGCATATGAATACTCTTGTCAACGCCATCGCCTTGCCGCGCGCCCCTGCGCCAGTGCGCGCCGCCGCTGTGCCCTGGCTGCAACGCTTTATACGCTCACGCTGGTCCGTGTGGGCATCGCCGCTGGCCTTGCTGCTGCTGTGGACGGCCGCCACCACGTTCGAGTGGATGCCCGCGCACATTTTGATGTCGCCATGGCAAGTGCTGCTGACGGCGGCAGACCTGGCCGACAGCGGCGAACTGGGCCAGCACCTGGGCATCAGCCTGTTCCGCCTGCTGGCCGGCTTCGGCCTGGGCGCCAGCGCGGGCCTGGCGTTTGGCGTCGTGCTGGGGCTGTCGCCTGGCTTGCGCAGCTATGTCGACCCCACCTTCAATGTTTTGCGCCAACTGCCCACGGTGGCCCTGATCCCCCTGTTTATCTTGCTGTTTGGCATAGGTGAGAGCTTCAAGGTGTTTATCGTGGCCAAGGCCAGTTTCTTTATCGTCGCGCTGGCCGTGCATGACGCCATCCGTAACCTGTCGCAACGCTATTTTGAGGTGGCGCAAGTGTATTGCTTCTCGCGCTGGCAGCGCATCCGCCTGATCGTCCTGCCCGCCATCGTGCCGGCCGCGTTGACGGGCATGCGCATCGCCCTGTCGCGCTCGTGGATGGTGCTGGTGGGCGCGGAATTGCTGGCCGCCGACAGCGGCCTGGGCCAGATGATGGAAATGGGCCGGCAAATGTTCCGCCTCGACGTGGTGATGGTGGGCGTGGTGCTGACGGGCGTGATCGGCTTTGGCCTGGACCGGCTATGCCATGCGCTGGAAGCGCGGCTGATGCGCTGGAAGCGTAATGGGGAGTCCATATGAAACAACGTTTGATCCAGATCATCAAGGGCGCGCTGCTGCCGCTGGCCTTGCTGGGCGCCTGGCAATGGGCCTCCGGTCAGGGCGCGGCGGCCGCCTATATCTTCGTGTCGCTGGGCGACCTGGCGCACAGCCTGCGCGACCTGGTTTTGACGGGCGAACTGTGGGTGCATTTGCGCGCCAGTCTGGGCCGTACCCTGGCCGGCTTGCTGCTGGGCGGCAGCGCCGGCATCGTCACGGGCGCGCTGATGGCGCAGTCGCCGCTGGCGGACAGATTGATCGGCCCGTTGTTCCACAGCATCCGGCAAGTTCCGTTGCTGGGTCTGATCCCCCTGCTGGGATTGTGGGTGGGCAATGGCGACGGCGCCAAGCTGCTGGTGATCGCCATCGCCGCCTTTTATCCGACCGTGCTCAACACCTATGCGGGCATGCGCCAGGTGGAAGGACGATTGCGCGAAGTGGGGCAGGTGCTGACCCTGACGCGCTGGCAGACCCTGCGCCAAATCTTGCTGCCGTGCGCCATGCCGGCCATCGTCACCGGCGTCACGCATGCGCTGGCATTTGCCTGGCTCGCGTGCCTGGGCGGCGAACTGCTGTTCTCTGCCGGCCCCGGCATGGGTTCATTGCTGCTCAATGGCGAAGTGTCGGGCCGCATGGACGTCGTCTTGCTGGCCGTGCTCGTGATCGCCTTGCTGGCACAAGCGATGAACGTGGCGTTTGCGCGGCTGGCGCGTTTGCTGGTGAAGGGGCGCAGCAGTGAGTGAATCGTTGCCATTCCAGCCAGACTCGGCCGTCAGCGCCCGCGAAGGGGAGCTGCGCGCCTTTCTGCTGCGCTTTATCGGCCTGACCCTGCTGTCGGGCGTGACCATCGGCATGAACAAGGTGCTGGCCACCTTGCTGGGCTTGCATCTGCACGTGAGCAATTTCCAGCTGGCTGCGATCAGCAGCGCGGAAACCCTGGCCATGGCGCTGGGCACCATACCGGCCGGCTACATCTTGTCGCGCGGCAACCCGAAGCATCTGTATGCAGGCGTCAGCCTGAGCCTGGCACTGGCGTTCTGCGTGCTGCCGTGGCTGCCCGGCTGGCAATGGGTGGCTTTGCTGATGTTTCTCGTCGGCCTGTGCATCTCCCTGCGCATCGTGGCCATGAGCACGGTCTTCCTTGTGCGCCTGCCGGAACTGGGGCAGGGCAAGGCTGGCTGGTACAAGGGAACCTTGATCCTCGGCATGCAATTTCTTGGTCCCCTGTGTGGCAATTACCTGATCGCGCAGCTGGGCCTGAAGGCGGGCTTTTTGATCTCCGCCCTCATGTTCGCCATTCTGGCCGTGCTGGGCTGGCAAGTGTTGCCCAGCAATACGGCGCCGCGCAAGCTGGATGGCCAAGCCTTGCTGCCCGGTGCGGCCAGCCTGCGCGAACTGCTGCGCCTGCCTATCGTGCGCGTGACTTACCTGTTCGAAATCCTCGCCAGCTTCACGGCGTCCAGCGTGGGCGTGTTTTCCATCTTGCTGGCCATCCGCGTGCTGCACTGGCCTGCGCATCACTCCGTCTGGCTGATGGCCGTGCAGGGACTCAGCTGCGTGCTCGTGCTGCTGTTCCTGGGGCGCTTCGTGCTGGCCAGCCGCTATCGCGAGCAATTGTATGGCGGCGCGCACCTGGCCATCATGGCGGCCTTGCTGATCCTCGGCCTGTGGCCAAACAGCATCGCCTACCTGGCTGCCTCCGTGCTGCTGGGCCTGGGCCTGGGCGTGAATAACCTCGTCAATACAGACAATATCGCCCGCGCGCCAGTCGACAAGGCCCGCGTTTCCGCCCATTTGACCCTGTTCGGCATGGTGGGCGGCACGGCTGGCGCGCTGGCGGCGGGACGCTTGGCCGACCTGACGGGGCTGCGCAATGTGTTCCTGATCTGGCTATTTCCCTGGCTGGCCGCCTGGCTGGTGTTCCACGGCAGCCGCTGGCTGCGCCGGGCGCCGCCCGCCGCCATTCCTTCCCTTGCCCCCACCGCAGAGAGTGCGCCATGAATGATTTCGTTTCCCCCTCGGCCTTGTCGCCGCAAAAGCAGCACCTGAGCGGCGGCTTGCAAGTGCAGCACGTGAGCAAGTCGTTTTCGCTGAAAGGCGCGCCGCTGCCCGTGCTCGACGATATTTCCCTGACCATCGCCCCCGGCGAATTCGTCGCCATCGTGGGCGCGTCCGGTTGCGGCAAGTCCACCTTGCTGCGCCTGCTGGCGGGCCTGGACACGGACTACACAGGCTTGCTGCTGCACGATGGCGTGCCGATTCGTGGCACGGATCTGCACCGGGGCCTCGTGTTCCAGGATCACCGCCTGTTTCCGTGGCTGACGGTGCAGCAGAACGTGGCCGTGGCTTTCAGCAATACCAAGGTGCCGCTGGCCGAGCGCGACGCGCGCGTGGCGGCGGAAATTACGCGCGTAGGCCTCGACGGCTATGCGGATGCCTATCCGCATCAATTGTCGGGCGGCATGTCGCAGCGGGCCGCCATTGCCCGCGCCCTCGTGGGGCGGCCTGACGTGCTGCTGCTGGACGAGCCGCTGGGCGCGCTTGACGCATTGACCCGCTTGCGTTTGCAGCAAGAGTTGCGTCGTTTGTGGCAGGACGAGGGCATCACCATGGTGATGGTCACGCATGACATCGATGAAGCCGTCTACCTGGCCGACCGCATCGTCGTGCTCGATGCTCGTCCGGGCAAGGTGCGCCGGGTGCAGGACGTGCCGCTGGCCCACCCGCGCCAGCGCGGTTCGCCCGGTTTTGTGTCCATCCGCGATGGCTTGCATGCGGATTTCAGCGACCTCGACGAATCGCATGCGCCCGTGGCGCAGGAAGAACACCCCAGCAGCTTGTGGGATGGCAATGAATGGGCGCGCAGGATGGCGCTGTAGTTTTTTTGATATCCATCAACCTGGAGATACACGATGAGCAATAACAACGTACTCGACACCCTGTGGTACACGCGCTGCCCCGTCCCGACGGGCCTGGGGATAGCCCTGCAGCAAGGCTGGCTGGAAGAGGCCTTGCGCGCCGACGGCAGCAACTTGCGCTCCTTGCGCGAATCGGAGCAGGAAGCCGTGCGCGAATCGCATTTCGACCATACCTTGCAAAATTCCGTGCGTCACGGCGGCAACATCCCGGCCCTGTGGGCGCGCGCGGCGGGACGCGAGACGCGCGTGATCGGCCTGTCATGGTCGGATGAGACGCAGCTGATATTGACCTTGCCTGGCAGCGGCATCCAGTCGGTGCGTGACTTAAAGGGGCGGCGTTTCGGCTTGCCTTTGTGGGCCAAGGCGCAGATCGATTTTGCGCGCGCGCAAGCCTTGCGCGGGCTGGAAAATGCGCTGAGCCTGGAAGGGCTGGCCGTGTCCGATGTAGAACTGGTCGATTATGTGGTCAACACGGGCCAGAGCGAGGCGGCGCCGGAGAAGGGCGCGGCAACGAACCTGTTCAGCGGCGCGCGGCGCGGCGGGCAAAGCCCGGAACTGCTGGGACTGTTACGGGGCGAGGTGGACGCCATTTTCCTGAAAGGCGCCTCGGCCGCCCAGCTGGCGCAGCAGTTCGGCTTGCATACGGTGATCGACACGGGCATCCATCCGGAACCCTTGATCCGCGCCAACAACGGCACGCCGCGCACCCTGAGCGTCGATGCGCACCTGCTCGACAATCATTTCAGTTCCGCCGTGACCCTGGTCGACCAGGTGCTGCGGGCCGAAGCGTGGGCGCGCGGTCACGCGGACGAGACGCGGCGTTTCCTTGCGCGCGAATCGAATGCCAGCGAGCACTGGGTGCAAGTGGCGTATGGCAAGGATGCACATTTGCGCCTGGACACGGACCTGGCGGAAACGTCGGTGGCGGGCTTGCAGGATTTCAGCGACTTCCTGTTCCGTTGGAATTTCTTGCCCAGCAAGGTAGACGTGCGTGCCTGGATCGACCCGCGTCCCTTCGAATCGGCGCTGGCGCAGACGCGCCGGGCGGCTTGAGCGGGAAGTACGTCAACAGTGGCCATGCTTGATGATGAGGAGAATGCGATGCGGCGACGCACGGTGATGGGCGGGCTGGCCTTGCTGCCCCTGGCGGGACAGGCGGTGTCGGCAGTGTCGGCAGCGAAAGGGGCGGGGGCGCCGCCGGCGGCCCTGCGCATCGCCTCGACGGGCTTTGCGGAAAACGGCAAGGCGGAACTGGGCGGTATCGCTTACCGGGTGCAGCAGGAAGGCTGGCTGGCGCGTGAACTGAAGCAGTGGGGCGTGCGGCTGGAATGGCTGCCCGTCACGGGCGACACGGGCGCGACCATGAACGAAGCGTTCGCCAGCGGGCGCATCGACATGGCTGCGTATGGTGACTTGCCGTCCGTCATCCTCAACGCGGGCGGCGTGCGCACGCAGGTGATCGTGCCGGCGGGGCGGGGCACGGACCAGTTCCTGCTGGTGCCTACCGGTTCGCGCGCCACGTCGCTGGCCGAGCTGAAAGGCAAGCGCATCAGCGTGCACCGGGGCCGGCCATGGGAACTGGGCTTGCGCCAGCTGATCGCCGACCAGCGCATGTCGCCTACGGATTTTCGTTTGATCAATATGGATTTGAAGCCTGGCACCGCCGCGCTGGCCACGGGCGCCGTCGACGCCTTGTTCATGATCAATGGCTATCCGTTGGAAGACAAGGGCATTGGCCGCATCATCTGGTCCAGCAAGGGGCTGCCGGAACGCAAGATGCGGGCGGAACTGTGGGCGCGGCGCGATTTTACGCAAGCCCATCCCGACATCGCCGAACTGGTGGCCACGGCCTGGCTGCGGGCCCAGCACTGGGCGGCGTTGGACGGCAACCGCGAAGCCGTCATCAAGGATGGCACGCGCAACGGCACGCCCGACAGCGTGGTGCGGCGCAGCTACGACGATCCGGGCTTGCAGTGGAAGGAGCGCTGGTCGCCCCTGTACGACGACGCCGTGTACCGCCATTACCGCCGGGTGCTGGCGTTTGCGCAGGAACAAAAGCTGATCCGCCAGCCCTTGACGGCGGAGGAATTGCTGGAACCGCGGTTTGTCGCTGCCGGCTTGAAAAAGCTGGGGCTGAGCAATTACTGGGAACCGGCCAAGGTGTAGTGCCGGAAGACGGGCGCGTGGCTCAGTGCGGCAGGCACACGCGTCCCGCCACATTGATCAGGTCGTCGCCCGCATGCGCGCGCAGTTGCAGCAGCATCAGGGCCACGCCCAGCATCAGCGCGGCAGCGCAGAGTTTCTTGTGCATCGTCTTTTCCGTTTTCACTATCTATGGGGGTGTTCAGCGATATTATTGCCGAAATTCACCGTGCGGGCTGAGCTTGTGCCAGGCGTGCTTTACAATTATGCATCGTGCGCATCCGCGCCATCTGAATGCTATGCATAGTATGTGAAGGGAATGACAAGCCTGTGACTTCCAAACCGATCAAGATCGCCGCCACCGTTGTCGTGGCACTCGCCGCTGGGGCCGGCATTTATAGCTACACGCGTCCCGCCGCCACTGCCACGCCGGGCGCACCCGTATCGGGCAGCCCGTCCGCCGCCGCCCAATCGACGGTCGACACGGCCACCGTGGCTGCCCAGTTCCGCGATTTGCTGGGCAATTTCCGCAAGATTATCGTGCTGCTGGCCGACGAGCAAAGTCTGCCGGAAGGCGCGCGCGACGAAGCGCGTAAAGTGGGGCAGGGATTGTTCCATGAAAACCAGGAACGCATCGCCAAGCTCGATCTTGCGCTTGATCAATTGACGGCGCCCACCAATCCGGGCCGCTTCGAGGCGCTCGACAGCCTGTTGACGTATATCGAATCCGATCCCGGCCTGTATGACGCGGACCGCCTGGCCTTCCGCGAGCTGCTGCAAAGCATGCTGGCCGACGTGGCCAAGGATTCGTCTTTGCCGGCGATCAAGCTGCACAAGCGCATTTCCGAAGACCTCGATGCGCTGGGAGAGATCGAGCGCAATTACGAGAAGGAAATCCGGCAAATCTTCGGCAACCTGGGCCAGCGCGCGATCGAACTCAAGCGCGAACGGTGGGACGATTACGTGGCGCAGCTGAAAAAGCTCTACAGCCGTGAACAGATTTTGAAGGAAAACGGCATCGTCGTACCGTATGCAGTACCTCCAGCCGCGCCGTCAGCTGGTACGATACCCGAAGCCAAGCCCGTGCCAAAAAAAGATGAGGCAGAAATCTTTGGCCTGGGCTTGCCGAAGAAAACCATCGTGCTGACCTTTGACGACGGCCCGCACCGCCGCTACACGGAAGAAATCAGCGCCATCCTGAAACAGTATGGCGTGCCGGCCGTGTTCTTCAACGTGGGCCGCAACCTCGGTTCGCTCGATGCGGAAGGCCACGCCAAGCTGGGCGCGGGCGCGGAAGTGAGCCGCAAGCTGATGAAAGAGGGCTATGCCGTGGGCAACCACAGTTTCAGCCACGCACAATTGTCGAAACAGACGGGCGACAAGCTGAAAGGCGAAATCCTCGGCACCGACACCTTGTTGAAAGCCATCAGCCCCGAGCGGGCCGCGCTGTTCCGCTTTCCGTATGGCGCGCGCAATAGCGAAGGCATGGCCGCACTGGCCGATGCGCATTTGAAATCCGTGATGTGGAATATCGATTCGCTGGATTGGGCCGACCCTGTGCCCAGCTCGATCACGAACCGCGTGTTGGCGTCCGTCGACAAGGCGGGGCGGGGCATCGTCCTGTTCCACGACATCCACGAACGCACGGTGAAAGCCTTGCCGGCCGTGCTCGACAAGCTGATCGCCGAAGGCTATCAATTCGCGGGCTGGGATGGCACCAGCTTCCAGGTGGGGAAAAGCATGGCCCCGGCGCCGGAAAAAGTGCCCGTGACCACCGGTTACGCCAATTCCTGGGCCGTCGTGATCGGCATCGACGATTACGCGAAATGGCCGAAATTGCAATATGCGGTACGCGACGCGCAAGGCATCCGGGAAACGCTGATTGAAAAATTCGCATTTGCGCCCGAGCGTGTCGTGACCCTGAAAAATGGCGAAGCGACGCGCAACAACATCCTGGCCGCTTTCCACGACAAGCTGGCCCACGGTGGCGTGCAAAAGAATGACCGCATCTTCGTGTTTTTCGCCGGCCACGGCGCCACGCGCAAGCTGAGCTCGGGACGCGACCTGGGCTACATCGTGCCCGTCGATTCCGACCCGGCGCAGTTTGCCACGGATGCGATTCCGATGACGGAAATCCAGAATATCGCGGAAAGCCTGACGGCCAAGCACGCGTTCTTCGTCATGGATGCCTGCTACAGCGGCCTGGGCCTGACGCGCGGCGCCGGTTCCAGCTCCTTCCTGCGCGACAACGCCAAGCGCATCGGCCGGCAAATGCTGACGGCCGGCGGCGGCGACCAGCTGGTGGCCGACGGCGGGCCGAATGGCCACTCCGTGTTCACGTGGACCTTGTTGCAGGGCTTGGCGGGCAAGGGCGACCTCAACGGCGACGGCCTCATCACGGCCACGGAACTGGCGGCGTATGTGGCGCCGGCCGTTTCCAGCGTATCGAACCAGACGCCCGCGTTCGGCAGCTTGCCGGGCTCGGAAGGGGGCGATTTTGTGTTTGAATTGCCGGGCGAAACGGAATTCCTCAGCCCGAACACGACGCAGCTGTCGACGGAAGCCATCGCCCTCAATAGCAAGCTCGATGCGAAACCGGCGGCGGCCAGCGTCACGGTGAAGGATTTGCAGGGCGGCGAACAGAAGATCGTCACGCCGGGCGCCGTGCCGACGTCCACGCGCCAGTTGGCGCAGCGGGCCAACGACCGTGGTTTGCAGCTGTACAAGGAGAAACAATATGCGGCGGCGGAAGCGCAATTTACGGAAGCGCTGAAACTGCGTCCCGACTTCGCGTTGGCGGCGAATAACTTGGGCTTTGTCTTCTACAAGCAGGAAAAATACCGCGAAGCGGCCCGCTGGTTTGAAAACACGGTCAAGATGGACCCGTCGCGCGCCATCGCCTATCTGAACCTGGGCGACGCCTATGCCAAGGCCGGCGACGCCGCCAAGGCGAAAGCGGCCTATAAAACCTACTTGGAACTGGCGCCGACGGCTTCGACGGCCCCGGCCGTGCGGCAAAAGATGGAGAAGCTGTAAGCGTGTGCGGCAGCGCGCCCATCGTCCACGTGTTTGTGTGCCGCGGGCGCTTTGCCAGCTGGGACGCGCTGCAGGCCTTCCTGGCGCCCACGTACACGGAGGATGGCGATGAAGTAGCGTCGCCATTCTTCCTGGAAACAGGCCTCACGCACTACGAGCCTGCCTGTGTTGAGAGCGCCATGCTGGCGTCGCCGGCGCCGCTGGCCCGGTTGCTCGATGGCGTGTCGTATGGCGACAGCTGGATGGCGCTGGCGTGCGCGGACGCGGATGGGCAGCACTTGCTGGCTGACACGAGCGTGTGCGTATTTGCGCCGAATCAGCTGGCGCACCCACAGCGCAGTTCGCTGCATCACGTGGGCAGTTACCGTTACTGCGTGGAAGACTGAGCGCCATCCCCCCGCTCCTCATGCAATAGCTTGTTGACGCTGGCCAGCAGGCTGGTGCCCGACGTCGTGATGAAGCGGGCGCCGGCCGCCTCCGCTTCCGTGCCGTAACTGGCGACCGTATCCTTGCTGCAATACACAATGATGGGTAACGCAGGCTGCGCCTGCCGCACTTCGCGCACCGTGCGCACGCCCGCATCCTTGATGCGCCGGCGGTTTTCCACCCGCGCCATGTCCGTGATGAGCAGCGCATAGGGCTTCTGTTGCAGCATGGCCAGCGCCTGCCGCGTCGAGACAGCCTGGTCCACCTTGATGTTTTCCCGTTCCAGCTGTTCCACCAGCAAGGTATTGTTGCGGGGATGGTCGTCTAGCCACAGCACCTGACTGGCCGGCTTTTGCGCCGTCGGCATGCCGGCCAGGGCTGTGACGGCCGCGCCCCCGTCCGGCGGATGGGCCAGCAGCAGTTGCGTGACGGCTTCCTGCATGTCGTCGAGCGATTTTTGCTGCAGACGGCTCAATTCCGTGACTTCGATTTCCTTGCCGCTCTCCAGGCGCACGGATTCGTTCTTGACCATGCTGTCGGCGCGCTTGATCATGATGGACAGGTAGATGCGCGTGAGCAGGTAGCCGATCAAAAAACCGTGCACGGAAAAGAACAGCATGATGCCACCCACGACGGCCATGGCCGTGGGCGTGTCCGTATTCAGGCTCGGTGCGATGAAGGCGGCCATGCTGCGCGCGCTGCCGGGCAGGCTTTTGAGTTCGATCAAGCCCACGCCGACGATGATTTTCGTCAGCCAGTCCGACACTTCGACCAGATTCGAATTGATTTCCATGGGCGTGGGCGTGCCCAGGAACAGGGTATTGCTGGCGTTCCCCGTTGCCGCATCAGCCCCGGCGGCAGGCGGTTCGTCCGTGGGGCGGCCCTTGCCATTGCTACGCTCGTCGGGCGGCGCCATGTTGACGGTGCCCGAGGGCAGGGTGCGCGGTATGCCGAACAGGAAACCCAGCAGCATGCCGCTGACGCAAAAGCCCAGACTCCACAGCAGGGCCGGCACGGCGTGATAGTAGGGCGGCAACAGGGCGCCGGCCAGCACGGACAGCAGCCCCGCCAGCAGGATGAACAGCAGGATATACGGCAGCACATCGCGCTTGCGCACGGCGGCGGCAGTGCTGGTTGCCTTGCCGGTGCTGTCGTTCAGGTCCACGGTCGCTCCTTGAAAAGGCTGAATCCAGGCGCCCACCCGCCGCGTATATGGTCAGCAGGGGCCTGTACTGACATCATAAAAAGGGGAGACGCGATGCTATTGAGAAAACGCAAACTGATGGCAGCTTGTGCACTGGCATTGTTGGGCATGGGGCGCCTGGTGGCGGCGCAAGCGCCAGCAGGGGCCGCCACAGTGGCTGAAGAGTCGCGCACCGTGCGCGTGACGGGCCACTACGACAACGCCGTCGGCACGTCGGACGCGGCCAGCCAGGGCGTCATTACCAGCGAACTGATCGTCAACCGGCCCGCCTTGCGCACGGGCGAGTTGCTGGAATTCGTGCCGGGACTGATCGTCACCCAGCACAGCGGCGACGGCAAGGCCAACCAGTATTTTTTGCGCGGTTTTAATCTCGACCATGGTACGGATTTCGCCACCCATGTCGACGGCATGCCCGTCAACATGCGCACGCATGCGCATGGGCAAGGCTATTCCGACCTCAATTTCCTCATTCCCGAACTGGTGCAGCGCATCGATTACAAGAAGGGGCCGTATTTCGCCGGCGAAGGCGATTTTTCCTCGGCAGGCAGCGCCCGCATCCGCCTGGCCGACAAATTGCCGCAAGGCCAGGCCAGCGTTTCCGTGGGACAGCATGGCTATGTGCGCGGCGTCGTGGCCGATTCCGTCGCTGCGGGGCCAGGCACCTTGCTAGTCGGCCTGGAAGTGAACCGCAACAACGGTCCTTGGGATGTGCCGGAGCGCGTGCGCAAAGTCAGCGGCCTGCTGCGCTACAGCCAGGGCACGTCCGATGACGGTTTCAGCGTGACGGCCATGGCCTATAGAAACAGCTGGAACGCCACCGACCAGGTGCCGCTGCGGGCCGTGGCATCGGGCCAGATCGGCCGCTTCGGCTCGCTGGCGCCCAGCGATTGCGGCGATACTTCGCGCACCAGCCTGTCCTATGCGATGCGCCAGCGCACGGAGAACCGCTTGTTCGAGCTGGACGCGTACGTGATCCGCTCGCAGCTGGAACTCAATAGCGATTTCACGTATTTCCTTGCCGACCCGGAACAGGGCGACCAGTTCCAGCAAAGCGAGCGGCGCACGGTGGCGGGCGTGAACGCCAGCGAAAGCTGGACCACGCAGCTATTCGGTCTTCCCTTGCGCAACAAGCTGGGCGTGCAGGCCCGCTACGACCGGCTGTCGCCCGTGGGCCTGTACAACACGGTGGAACGCGTCCGGCAAGGCACGCTGCGCGAAGACCGGGTGCGCGAAGCCAGTATCGGCCTGTATGGCGAAAACACCGTGCAATGGCTGCCGTGGCTGCGTTCCGTGGCGGGTGTGCGCTACGACGCCTACCGTTTCAATGTGGACAGCAGTATCGACGGAAACAGCGGCGCGGTGAATGACCACGTGGTGTCGCCGAAGCTGTCATTGATCCTTGGTCCCTGGAGCAAGACGGAATTCTTCGTGAACTACGGAAAAGGTTTTCACAGCAACGACGCACGCGGCACGACGCAGACGCGCCTGGCCGATGGCGCGGTGTCCACACCCGTGACGCCCCTGGTGCCGACGAAAGGCATGGAATTGGGCGCGCGCACGGAATGGCTGCCGGGACTGCAAAGCTCGCTGGCCCTGTGGCGCCTCGACATCGCGTCGGAATTGCTGTTCGTCGGTGACGCGGGCGAGACGGAGCCCAGCCGCGCCAGCCGCCGCCACGGCATCGAGTGGAACAACCATTATATTGCCGCGCCGTGGCTGCTGTTCGACCTGGACCTGGCCGCCTCGCGCTCGCGCTATAAGCAGAATGATCCGGCCGGCAATTTCATTCCGGGCTCCATCGACAAGGTGGCCTCGTTCGGCGTGACGGTGACGGACCAGGGGCCATGGTCGGGCGCCTTCCAGCTGCGCTACTTCGGCCCTCGTCCCCTGATCGAAGACAACAGCGTGCGCTCGGCCTCGACCATCCTGGCGTATGCAAGAGTGGCTTACCAGCTCAACCGCAAGACGCGCCTCTCGCTCGATGTGTTCAACCTGTTGAACAAGCGCGCCAGCGACATCGATTATTACTACGCGTCGCGCCTGCCCGGCGAAGCGCAAGAAGGAGTGAACGACCGGCATTTCCATCCGGTCGAACCGCGTTCCGCACGGCTGACCTTGTCATATGCATTTTAGTCAGGGTAGACTGGGGCATGACCGATCACTTAGTAAATACCAGTAAATTTCTTTCCCTTATATTGCGCCACGCCCCAGAAAAAATCGGCCTCGCGCTCGATCCAAACGGCTGGGCCGACATCGGCCAGCTGCTGGCGCAAGCGGCCCGGCATGGCCGACGCCTTTCTCGTGAACAATTAGATGACGTGGTGGCGCGCGACAGCAAGACGCGCTATGCCATCAGCGACGACGGCATGCGTATCCGCGCCAACCAGGGGCATTCGCTGGCGGCCGTCGATATCGCTCTGCCGCCCGCCACGCCACCCGCCATGTTGTACCACGGCACGGCCAGCCGCTTTGTCGAGGCGATCCGTACCCGCGGTTTGCTGCCGGGATCGCGCAACCACGTGCACCTGTCCAGCAACCGCGAAACGGCCGTGGCCGTCGGCGGGCGCCATGGCAAGCCCGTTGTGCTGACGGTGGATGCGGCCGCCATGCGGGCGCAGGGTCACGTGTTTTATGTGTCGGACAATGGCGTGTGGTTGACTGACGCCGTGCCGCAGGCGTTCATCGGCTTTCCCTGAGGACAGGCCGAACTGCGGCTTCCACGCCCGAATAAACCTGCACGGCGTCCGGCAGCCTCGCCCCTTGCACCGGGATAGCCGCCACAGCCTGGTTCAGTTCCGCCACTTCTGCGGTTGTAAAACGCACACTGGCCGCGCCGATATTGTCCAGCATGTGCGCCATCTGCGTGGTGCCGGGAATCGGCACGATCCACGGCCGCTGCGCCAGCAGCCAGGCCAGGGCGATTTGCGCCGGCGTGGCTTGCTTGCGTGCCGCCCAGCGATTGACCAAGCTCACGAGCGCCAGGTTGTGCGGCAGGTTTTCCGGTGCAAAACGCGATTCGATCTTGCGGATGTCGCCGTCGGCAAAGCGGGTCTTTGCGTCGATGGCGCCTGTCAGGAAGCCCACGCCCAGCGGGCTCCACGGCACGAAACCGATGCCGAGTTCCTGGCACAGGGCCAGCACGCCGTCTTCCGGCCCCCGCCACAGCATCGAGTATTCGCTTTGCACGGCGCTGACGGGTAGTGCCGCATGGGCGCGGCGCAAGGTCTTCAAGCCCATCTCGGACAAGCCCCAGTGCAACACTTTTCCTTCGCGCATCAGGTCCTGCACGGCGCCGGCCACGTCCTCGATCGGTACTTGCGGGTCGACCCGGTGCTGGTACAGCAAGTCGATGCGGTCCGTGCGCAGGCGCTTGAGCATGCCGTCGACGACCAGCTTGATGTGCGCCGGACGGCTGTTCAGGCCGGGGCGGCGTTCGCCCGTCTGCTGGTCGATATTCCAGCCGAACTTGGTGGCGATGACGATGTCGTTGCGAAACGGCGCCACGCCTTCACCAAGGATGTGCTCCACCTCGTGCGGGCCGTAGGCTTCGGCCGCATCATATAAGGTGACGCCCTGCTCATAAGCCGTGCGGATGATGCGATGCATTTCGGGGCGGCTGGGTATTGTCGTCTGGTAAGTGCGGCTCATGTTTTGCACGCCCAGGCCGATGCTCGATACTTCCAGTTGGCCCAGCTTGCGACGACCCTCCACCGTTGCCGGCACCGTTTCGCCTTGCGCCGAGCTGATCAACGGCGTGGCGGCCAGGCTGCTGGCCGCCAGCAGGAAGCCGCGGCGGCCCGTGCTTGTATCTTTTGTTGGCATGTGTGTTTTCCCTTAAATACCAAGCTTGCGTTCGGCCATCCACTGGACGATGGCCGGGTCGCGGTGCGAAAAGAAGCTGCTGGTGCCCGTTTCCAGGGTGGCGATGGCGGCCATGTCCGCTTCATCGAGGTCGAAATCGTCGATGGCCAGGTTTTCCGCCATGCGTTCGCGGCGCACGGTCTTGGCCAGCACGGCGATGCCCCGGTGCGTGAGCCAGCGCAAGACGATCTGGCCCACGGACTTGCCATATCTGGTGGCGATGTCCAACAGTAACTCGTTATGGAGCAGATGGTTGCGGCCTTCGGCGAATGGCGCCCACGCTTGCGGCTGCACGCCGTGCTCGAGCATGAAAGCCACGCTGTCGGCTTGCTGGTGAAAAGGGTTGATTTCGATCTGGTTGACTGCGGGCGCGATGTCGTTGAAGGCGATGATGTCCATCAGTCGGTCAGGCTGGAAATTGCTCACGCCGATGGCGCGCAACTTGCCGCCGCGATATGCGTCCTGCATGGCGCGCCAGGAGCCGTGGACGTCGCCAAACGGCTGGTGGATCAGGAATAAATCCAGATAATCGAGCTGCAAGCGTTGCAGCGACTGGTCGATGGCGTCGCGCGTGCGTTCGTAGCCCGTGTCCTGCACCCACAGTTTGCTGGTGACAAACAGTTCCGCGCGCGCCACGCCGCCATGCTTGATACCCTGGCCGACGGCTGCCTCGTTCATGTAGGAAGCGGCCGTGTCGATCAGGCGGTAGCCGGAAGCGATGGCGTCGATCACGCTGCGCTCGCATTCGGCCGGATCGGGAATCTGGAAGACGCCGTAGCCGGCGACGGGCATGCTGATGCCGTTATTCAGGGTGACGTGGTTCATGGCTAGCTCCTTCAATCATTGACAGGAGCTACTTTACGGCCTAAGCCATTCGTTGATAAGCCGCTGGAATCGGCATGCTCTTATTAGCTGTACTAATGAATAAGCGCCCTCGCCTTGGCTTGCCCCTGGCGCTTGCGGCGCCAGATCAGCACGCCCGTCACGCTCAAGCCCGCCACCAGCAGGCCCATGGCGCAGATGAACAGTTTAAAAGGCCAGCCCCACATCGAGGCCATGTGCAGGGCGCTGATCCAGCTGCGGATGGTGTCGCCGCTGGCTGCGCCCGTGGGCAGCCAGGCGGCCAGCTGTCGGCCGCTGGCTGCATCGAAAAAGACAGTGGTGAGGCCCTTGTGGGCGCGCACGTCGCGGCTGCTGCGCACGTTGTAGCTGTACACGCCCAGCGCGCGTTCATACGCCAGCGCGTTTTCCTCGATGATGCTGAAAGCGTGCCGGCGCGCCAGTTCGCCCATCAACAGGCGGCCCTGCGCGCGGGCGGCCGGCCAGTCCAGCTGCGGCCCCGGCGACGGCGTGTGTCGCGCGACGATTTCCTCGGCACCCTGGTGGGCAAACAGCGGATGCATGACGGCCGCATAGGCGCCGTACAGGTTGAAGGCGACGCCGCTCCAGGCAAACACCAGCAGCATGGCCCACAGCCACAGGCCGCCCGCGCGGTGCAGGTCGAATACCAGTTTATAGCTGCCGCCGTTGCGGCGCAGCAGCCACGATGGCCGCCAGCGCAGCAGCCACGGTTTCGTGCCCGGCGCGCGTTTTTTCAGGCGCGCGGGGAAGGTCAGGGCGGCGCCGATGAAGCAATCGAGCGTCCAGACGATGGCGACCAGACCGAACACCAGCAAGCCCGTGTCGCCCAGCGCCAGCGCGTAATGCAGGCGCTCGATGAAGGGCAGCAGGTTGATGGTGCCCTGGCTGATGGCACCCCAGCGTCGCTGGCCCAGTATCGCGCCCGTGTACGGATCGACGAATACTTCGTCGCTGGCCAGCGGTGATTCGTCGCCCGGGCGCAGGTAAAACACCATGCTGCGGCCTGGCGGTGCGGACAGCGGCGCGTAGCTCACCTGTGCCTGGGGAAAGCGCGCGGCGATGCTCTCGCGCAGCAGCAGGGCGTCGAGCGGCGCGGCGCCCGGCGTGGGCGGCGCCACGCGGAAGACGGCGGGTAGCATGGCCGCCTCCAGTTCATCCTTCCACGCCAGCGCGCTGCCCGTCACGCCCGCGACGATGAGGAAGCCGGCCATCAGCAGGCCGGCATAGCGGTGCATGGCCGCTAATACAGGCCGAACTTGCAGCGATGGCATCAGAACCTGTACATCGCGCTGACGTTGGCCGTGCGTTCGGCATTGCGGTAGCACAGGTTGGGCAGGTAACCGCAGTCATACAGGGTCTGCTTGTTCAGCACATTGTTCACGTTGAGGGCGAACTGCCACGGCCCGCGCGACACGCCCAGCGCCGCATCCCATTGCGTCAGGCCGCCATTGCGGATGTTCAGGTTCTCGCCATCGGAGTTCGAGCGCATGGCGCCGAGAAAACGCATGCCCAGTGCCGCGTACGCGGGCAAGGCCGTGCCCAGGTTGAACGACTGGCGCGCCCACGCCGAGGCGCTGTGGCGCGGCGCGCCCGCTTGCTGCAAGCCCAGGTCGCCGTTATTGCTCTTTGTGACCTCCGTATCGAGGTAGGTGTATTGCGCGATCAGGCTCAGACGGCTGGCGAACTCCGTGCGCGCTTCCAGTTCCACGCCGCGCGAGCCGACTTTGCCCGTTTGCTGCAGGCGGCCCGGGTTGCCGATGTCGGACGTGGTGACGTTGTCGCGCACCAGGTCGAACACGGCGGCCGTGTAGCTGGCGCGCTGGCCCACGGGTTCGTAGCGCACGCCCGCCTCGAACTGCTTGCCGCGCGACGGTTTCAAGGCGTCGCCGTTGGCCGTGATGCCCAGCTCGGGCGAGAACGAGGTGGCGTAGCTGACATACGGCGCCCAGCCGCCATCGAACAGGTAGACGGCGCCCACGCGGCCCGTGGTGGCCGATGGCGACTGGTGGAAGTCCGGTTTGACGGCGCCGCTATGGAGGTCGGTGACGTCGCGCGATTGTGTCGCCTTATCGCGGCGCAGGCCCGCCGTGACGACCCAGCGGTCCCATTTCAATTGATCCTGCGCATACAGGCCCAGCTGGCGCGACGGCGCTTCAGCGCGTGTCGGCGCCTTGGCCGGAACCAGGGGCTGCTTGCCATACGCGGGCTGGTACAGGTCGATCGGCTCGATAAAACCCTTCTGGTGGCGGTAGTCGTCCGTGTTGCGGATATTCGCATAATCGACGCCCAGCAGCACCCGGTGCGCCAGGCCGCCGGTGGCAAACTGTGCCTGCAGCTGCGTATCGGCGAACAGGCTTTTCGACGCCGTATCGACGGGCATGAAATAGCGTTCCACCGTGCCATCGTCATTCAGGCCACCGGGGAACATGTCCGTGCGGTCGTTCTTCAGGCGCGTGTAGCGCAGGTTCTGGCGCAGCGACCACGTATCGTTGAACGTGTGTTCGAACTCGTAGCCCAGCATGGTGTTGCGGCGCTTGAAGCGGTTATCGTCGCCCATCAGGTTGACTTTTGGATCGACCTGGCCGCGCGGACCCGGCTGCAGCAGCTGGTTGGGAAACGCGTACTGCTGGTTGTCCTGCTCGTAGCGGGCCAGCAGGGTCAAGCGCGTGGCGGGCCCCGCCTGCCACGTCAGCGAGGGAGCGAAGTACAGGCGGTTGTCGTGGTCGCGGTCCAGCCGCGTGTGGGCTTCGCGGCCCAGCATGACGACACGGTAAGTCCAGGCGCCTGGCGCGTCGATGGTGCCGCCCACGTCGGCTTTCAGCTGGCGGCGCTGGTAGCTGCCGTATTCCACGCCCACTTCGCGCACGGCGTCCGCGCTGGGACGCTTGCTGACGGCGTTGACCATGCCGCCCGGCGGAATCTGCCCGTACAGCACGGAGGCGGGGCCGCGCAGCACTTCCAGGCGTTCCAGTCCATACGGTTCGATCGAGGCGCCAAAGGTGCGGCCCGAATTGCGCAAGCCGTCTTGCAGGATGCCGTTCGTCTCGATGGTGAAGCCGCGCAGCAGCGAGGAATCGTCGCTGCCCAGCGGGCGCTGGTTCGGCGTCACGCCGGCCGTGTAGCGCAGGGTTTCGTCGAGCGATTCGGCATTGCGGTCGCTGATTTCATCAGCCGTGACCACCGACACGGATTGCGGGTTTTCATTGAGCGCCGTATCCGTCTTGGTGGCCGAGCCGGCGCGCCGCGCCACGTAGCCGCGCACGGGACCCGTCGCCGTTTCGCGTTCGCTGCTGGCATTGATGGTGATGGCGGGCAGGGTGGCGCTGGCCTGTGCCGGCGTGGCTGCCGGTGCCGGGGCAGTCTCCGCCCGCAGCGCATACGCGCCGTTGGCGCCCGCCACCACGCGCACGCCTTGGCCGCGCAGCAGTTCTTCGAAACCCTGGCGCACCGTGTAGCTGCCCGTCAGGCCGCCGCTGCGCTTGCCCTGCAACAGGGCCGCATCGGCCGACAGTTCCACGCCTGCCGCGCTGGCGAACGTGGTCAGGGCCCGCTCCAGCGATCCGGCGGGGATCGCGTAGGGGCGCTTGGCTTGCGTAGTGTCGACCGTCTGGGCGTGGGCGGCGGAGGCCGTGACGGCCAGGGTGCCGACGGCGGCGCCAGCCAGGAACAGGGCCTGGATGGCGGCAGCTAGGGGAAACGGACGCAGCTTGGGTGCGGGTGCGGTCAGGCGAGGGGGCATGGTGCAAATCCTTGGAAAGTGGCAGGAAAAAATCGGTTCTTCCCGTATTCCGAACGAAAAGCCAAAACCCTCAACTTTTTTTCACTTATTTTTTCAGGAGGTGGGGCGCGGCCCCACGCTGACCCAATAGCGCGTGCGGTAGCGCAGTTGCACGGGCAGGCTGGCGGCCAGGTTGGCCAGCGAGCGGTCCGTGTCGCGCAGCGAATACACGCCCGTCACGCGCAGGCCGGCGATGGATGCGTCGCAGCGCAGCACGCCGTGGCGGTAGCGCCCCAGTTCGGCCAGCAGCTCGCCCAGGGGCATGCGCTCGGCCACCAGGCTGCCATCGGCCCAGGCGGCGGCGCTGTCTTCCACCTTGCCGATGTCCCGCACGGCATGGCGCGTATAGCCGGCGCGCTGGCCCGCCTGCAGGTGTACCGGCGCGGCGCTGTCTTGCGATGGCTGCAGGGCGACTGTGCCCTGGAACACGGCGACACGGCTCTCGCCGTCATCGACGCGCACGCTAAAGCGCGTGCCCAGCGCCGTGGCCGTGCCGTGCGGCGTTGCCACCAGCAGCGGGCGGTAGACGGGCGCCGCTTCATGCGCGCTGGTGACGAGGATGGCGCCGGCGCGCAGCACGATGCGCCGTTCGCCAGCGCTGTATGCCACGTCGATGGCGCTGGCCGTGTCCAGCACCACTTGCGTGCCGTCGGCCAGCATGATGGCGCGCGTCTCGCCAACAAAGGTGCGGTAGTCGCTGGCGGCCCGCTGCCACAGGTCCGTTTCGTGCGCCAGCAGGGCCGTGCCGCCGCCCGCCGCGATCAGGCCCAGCAGCTGCAAGGCGCGCCGGCGGCCGATGGCATGGCGCGGTGCTGGTGTCAGGGCGCCGCGCGCCACTTCGCGTGGCAGGGCATCGAATTGCCGGGCGAAGCACTGCAGCCGGGCCCAGGCCCGTTCGTGCTCGGGGTGGGCGGCGCGCCAGACGGCGCAGGCGTCGGCATCGGCTGCGCTGGCGTCTTCCGCCCACAGCCGTGCCATCCACTCGGCGGCGCGCTGCAGCACGGCGGGGGCGATGGGGGCGCTGTCCAGCTGGGAACTCATGCGCATTGCGCCGCGCAGCAGGCCAGCAAGGCGCGGGCGATGTATTTTTCCACGGACGAGACGGAAACGTCGAGGCGCGCGGCGATGTCGGCGTAGGCCATGCCTTCCAGTTTGCACAGCAAAAAGGCGTCGCGCACTTTATGCGGCAGGCTGGCCAGGATGGCGTCGATTTCCATCAGCGCCTCGACGATCAGCGCGCGCATTTCCGGCGTGGGCGCGGCCGCTTCCGGCTGCGCGGCGATGGCTTCCGCGTAGGCTGACTCGATATGCCGGCGGCGGAACAGGTCCACCACCAGGCCGTTGGCGATCTGCGCCAGGTGCTGGCGCGATTCGTCGGGTTCGGGGGCGCGGCCGCGCGAGATGATGCGCAGATACGTGTCGTGCGCCAGGTCGGCCGCATCGAAGGCGTTGCCCAGCTTGCGGCGCAGCCAGCCCTGCAGCCAGCCATGGTGGTCGCTATAGAGCACTTCGATTTGCCGGTGCAGTTCCAGTTCGGGGCGTAGCATGCAACCTTTCCATGCCACGGTCCACAGGACAGACAGGCCTTGATGCGATTGAGAATTGTTCGTATTGTAGCCCGATTGCCGGGACTTGTGGCCCGGCAGTGGCGGGCCAGCAACGCTATTCTCCAGCCGCTACGCCGAAATCAGCTTGATATCAGCCACCCGCTCCACCAGCCACACGCACGCCACCAGCGCGATGGCCAGCGAGCCGACGGTCAGCACTTGCCGGTACAGCCAGGTCTTGCGCAGCAACCAGGCGAGGGGCAGGAACGCGGCGACGATGGCCAGCTGGCCCAGTTCCACGCCCAGGTTAAAGCCCAGCAGGCTGGCCAGCAATGAACCCTGCGGCAAGCCCAGGTCGCGCAGCACGCTGGCAAAGCCGAAACCGTGGATCAGGCCAAACGCGAAGGCGGCTACGGGCCGTTTTCCCCGGAACAGCGGCAGCAGGTTGTTCAGCGCGGCCAGGATCACGGAAGCGGCGATGGCCGACTCCACCCAGCGCGAGGGCAGGGAGACGAGAGACAGGCTGGCCAGGCTCAAGGTGATGGAATGGGCAAGTGTAAAAGCCGTGACGACTTTCAACACGTCATAGAACGCCGCCTTCAAGCCGCGCTGCTGCTCGCGCAGCCCAGGCAGCAGCACGGCCGGCAGCAGTAAAGACAGCAAAAACAAAATATGGTCGTAGCCGATCCAGATATGCCAGATGCCGTGCTTGACGTAGGCGCCGAACTGCGCCAGGCGGTCCGGCGCGGCCAGCGAGATGGTCTGGCGCGGGCTGTCCGGGTCGAAGATGGCCGTTTGCGTGGAACCATCGCTATTAATCTTGAACAAGCCCTTGTGCTGAGGATCGAGGTCCGCGAACAGGGTGTAGCCGATGGTGAGGCTGGCCGGGGCAGCGCCGGGACAGCTGGCCTGGAAGCGCAGCACGCTGTAGGCGCCGTCCGTATGGTGGTCGATCAGCTGCTCGACGGCTTGCAAAGGGCAGACGCCCTGGTCGCTGGCCACCTGCAGGCGCTGCAAGGCGTAGGCGGCGATGGCGTCGTGGCGCGCGCGGATTTCATCCCACGTCAGTGCGCCGTCGCCATTGCCATCGAGGCCGATGGCGAAATCGAGGTCGCGCAGGGCGATATCCCATTGTCCCTCGATCTGCTGGCCGTGCACGGCCAGGCTCACATAACTGTCGCTGGGCTTGTGCGCTTGCGCGGGAGCCAGCCAGGCGCACAGCAGCAGGATGAACAGGCAGCGTTTCATAGCGCCCCCGCTTTCTTTGTGCTACTGAGTTTCTGCCCATCCTGCGGCCCCAGTTGCCTGACGAGCCGTTGCAGGGCCACGTCTTCCACGCCATTGGCGGCGATCCAGGCCAGCACGGCTTGCGCCGCCCCGTAATTGCGCGCGGCCAGCGCTGCTTCCAGCAAGATGCGCATGTCGGGCACTTCCTTCTGGATGACCCAGTTCTTCTGCGCCAGTTGCAGGGCCGCCGGCACATCCTGTTGCACAAACAGGGCGAAACGGGCTTGCTCGCGTTGGTGCACGGTATCGCCGCGCTGCATGGCGGCGTTGAAGCGGGCCGCCAGTTCCGCTTTCGCCGCCAGGAAGGCTGGCTGCTGGCCGGGCAGCGCTTGCAGGGCGAGCACGTAGCGCAGCAGCAGGGCATCGATGCGCTGCTGGTCTTTCAGCAGTTTGACGACTTCCTGCGGACGCTGGCGGTCGAGCAGGAAGTCCGCGTACGCACCCAGCAGATAGCTGTCGCGCGGCTGCTGCGCCAGCGCCCTGGTGTAGCGCGCTTCGGCCAGCGCTGATTCTCCGCGCCGCGTGGCCATTTCCGCCAGCAGGGTTGCGGCCCAGTTTTCCAGTTCGGGCGCCGCGCCGGCGCTTCTTTGCAAGGTCAGGTCCAGCAAACGCTCGCTGCTGGCGGCGCGGCCCGTGACGCTGGCGATATTGGCAAGGCAGGTGACGGTGACCAGTTGCGTTGTCAAGGCCGACAGGCGGGCGCAGGCCGCTGTCGCCTGGGCGTAGTCGCCCTGCACGGTGAGCACGGTGGCGCGCGTCAGCCAGGCCTGGGCGTTTTGCGGCTGCTGCGCGATGACGGCATCGAGATCATGCAGCGCGGGGCCGAAATGATGGGTGCTTTGCAGGATGGTGGCGCGCAGCAGGCGCACGGGGACGGGCGGCGCCGCTTGCCGCCACCAGGGCGCCAGCGCCGCTTGCGCGTAGCCCAGGTAGCGCGGGTCCGTTTCGCTGCGGGCCAGGGTGATGTAGCGCTGCGCCAGATTGCTCGCCAGCGCCAGGTCTTGCGGCGTCGTATCGAGTTGCTGGCGCAGGCCGCGCAGGGCCAGCTGCGTGGCGTCCGCGCGGCGCGGCAGCTGTTCGATGACGGCGCTGCCGTCTTTCGGCGTGTAGGGCGCAGCCAGTGCCAGCACGGGCAGGCAGGCGCACAGCAGGGAAATTGGTGTTTTCATCGCGGATGCCGTGAGCGGTGGGGGAACAGGGCGGGCGCCGGGGAGGGTTTCCCGGCGCCCGCTAGGGCTTACAGCGGCACCGGCTCCGTATTTTCCGGAGACGTCGACATGATGGCGTCGATGGCCACGCCGTCCTTGTCATCGCTGGTGGTCAGGATGACGTTGCTGACGGCCACATAGAAGGCGTCGAGCAGGACCACGGGCGGTGGATTGACGCCACCGTTGCCATTATCGCCGCCGTGGCTGCTGCTACCGCCGCCACCGCAGCCGGCAAGCAGGGCCGTGAGCGCCAGGGCGCCGCATGCATAGAGCTTTTTCATCGCGTTCTCCTGGTTACAGCTGCGGCGAACCGGCCACGGGATTTTTCAGGTAGGGGAAACCGGCCGTGAACGACGTTTCGTCGAGGAAGGCGCCGTCCGTGAAGTGCAGGGCGCCGGCGGGAGCGTCGGCCGGGGCGCAGCCGATGTTCAGGGTGCACAGCTTGCCCATGGCCACGCGCAGCACCACGTCGACCACGTCGTCGCCGGGGCGGCGGCCGTTCGGGAAGCCGGCGTTATCGCCGCCGATGACGCCGAGGCGGTTTTGCGCGCCCACATTGGTGGCCGCGATCGAGGTGTTCAGGCGCAGCATTTCGGACGCCGTCACGGTGACGGGCTGGTTCACGCCCTTGATGCCCGTTAAAAATGTGGCGACCAGGTCGTTGCGGGGGAAGTTGGTGGGCGCCTTGGCGCCTGCCGAGCCGAACAGCACTTCCACCAGCGCCGGCGCCGTCGGGTTGGTGACGTAGTCGGCAAATTGCGCATCGCCCGAAGGCTTGCTGGCGTTGAAGCGGTCCTTGTCCTTCAGGCCGATGACCAGTTCATTTACCAAAGGCATGCCCAGGCGCGACACTTGCACCCACGCGCCGCCTTCCTTCGAGGCCGTCGTAGCCGTGCCCGGCGCCGGGTTCAGCAGGCGGCCCTGGCGCAGGCTGGCCGTGGTCCAGCCGCCGATGACGGGGTCGGCGCCCGCCGTCAGGCAGGCGGTCGGTACTTCCATTTCGATGGCCGTGACGTTTTTCCGTGCCAGGTCATCCTTGGCAGCGGACTCCGCATTCGCGGCAAATTCCGTGGCAGGCGCCTTGATGTTGATCAAGTCGAACGTTTCGCCCAGGTTCACGACGAACGGGTCCTTGCGCTGGCCGACGAACATGCGCGCGGGCGTGGCGCAGCCGGGAATGTTGACGGCGTACACATGCTGCGCGGCATACGCGGCGTAGTTGGGGATGGCCTTGTTGCCGATATTGTCGACGGGCTTGTCGAAGGTCGTGCCGCCGCCCGTGGCATTCGTGACGCTGCTGCGCGTACCCGTGCGGCGGTCGCCCCGCACCACCGTCACGCTGTAGGTTTCGCGCACGTTCAGGCCGGCCGGGTTGACGGAATCGATGGCGCCGCCGTTGATGACGAGTGGAATCGAGACTTTCTTGCCGCCCACGGTGAACTGGCCATCCTTGATGGTGTTGGTGAAGCGGAACTGGAAGGTGAGGTCTTCCTTGCCGTCGCCGTTGTTGTCGATATGGATTTCGTACAGGGCGTTCGGGTCCATGGCGAAGTAATTCGGGCCGCCGTAGGCGTCTTGCAGGGGGATATAGTCGGCTACCAGCGTGGTGTAGGCGCCGCGGCCCGCTTCATAGCTGCGGAACATATAGAAGTCGGTGGCGTCGACTTTGGGGTTTTGCGTGATGAACGGCGCTTCGCGGTGGCTGGAAGCGTAGGCGGCTGGCGCGATGGCCAAAGTGAAGGAAACGGCGAGAAGGTTGCCCAGGATAGCGGCGCCCAGTGCGGTTTTCGAGTGTGACAATGACATTTCGATTCTCCCGATTTTTGTTAGCGTTGACAGACAAGTCCAAGAAACTGCAGGCTGCCTGACTTGTACGCACGGGGGGAGAGAACGGATTCAACTCTTCGGCAAGGGCCGAAAAAGCGTCACCAGGCCAGCACTTTCGGCCCGATGGCCGCGCCGATGGCGGTTGGCACCAGCATGCCAACTACGTACCAGAAACCGACGAAGCTGGCCGCCAGCTCGGGGCAGTGCAGGCAATACACGAGCGCGGCCATGGCGCCGGCGGCAAACCCGGCAGCCGCGCCGGCCAGGCGCAAGCGCGTGGGCGCCAGCTGGCGCATCAGGCGCAGCACGGCGGCCAGGATGGGCAGCGACAGCAGGGTGATCAGCAAGGGGCAGCTGCGCCAGGTGGCGCCCCAGAACAGCTCGGCCCGTTGTTCGGGCGGCGCTTCCTGCACGATGATGGCGCCCAGCGCCCACATCAGCAGCAAGGGCATGGCGAGCAGCAGGGGCAGGGCGCGGGTAGCGGCGCCCGGCACGCACAGGCGGCGGCTGACATGCCAGGCCGCCAGGCAGATGCACACGACAAAGCCCACCTTGATCCAGAAATCGGGCAGCAGGGCCAGCTGTTCCAAATTGGGCCGCACGCCCAGCAGCATGGCCATCAGCGCCACGCTGGCCAGCAGCCCGGCACCCAAAGTGGACGCGGCGCGCCAGCGGGCGCCCGGGGGCGGCGCGGCGGCCACGTCGGGGCCGCTGGCCAGCATGGCGATCAAATCATCGGTTTTCATGGTGCGCTTCCTTCTATTCGTAAATTGGCTGCCAGTGCCTTCAAGCCGCGATGCACGGCTACCTTGACGCTGGCTTCCGAAATCTGCATGGCGGCGGCCGTGTCGCGCACGGACCAGCCGTCGAGCTTGGTATGCACGATGGCGTCGCGCTGCTGCGCTGGCAACGTGGCCAGCAGCTTGCCCAGGTCGCGGCTGGCTTCGGCCGCCTCGGCATCGGCGCTGGAAAATAGTTCTTGCGCGCTATCTTCTTCGTCATACGGCAAGTGCTGCGCCTCGCGCCGCCCATGCCGGCGCAGCCAGTCGATCAATTTATAGCGCGCGATCGCATGAATCCACGACGTCAGCGGCACGCCCGTGTCATACGTCAGGCGCTGGTTGTGGATGGCCAGCAAACATTCCTGCACCAGGTCTTCCACCTCATCCGGCCAGCGCTGCAGGCGGCGCCGGAAAAACGCGCGCAAATGGCTGCTGCTTGCCTGCAAGAAACTGCGGTAGGCCGCCGCATCACCGTCGAGCCCGCGCAGCATCAAGCCATGCAGCCGCAATTCCGTGCCATGCAACTGCTCGCTTACAGGTATTCGTTGCATGCAGGCCTTTGGTGACAGGCGTTGAAAAAATAAATTTAAAAATAATTGAGGGTGGCTGTAACCAATCCGGCCATCGCGGCGAATTGACAGGCAAGCACGTTTCTTAATTCACGTTTCTTATTTCAATATACCGGGTAAAGACCATGGACATCAAGCACCGCCTTGCAACACTGTTTTTACCTGTCCTGAGCGTGACGATGGTAGCCCCGGCCATGGCGCAGATGGCGGCCGGCCAGCGCTGCGCCGTGCAAAGCGGGCCGCAGACGGCGGCGCTGGTGGAACTGTACAGCAGCGAAGGCTGCTCCAGTTGCCCGCCCGCCGACCAGCGCCTGAACGCCTTGCGCAAGGAAGCGGGCGCGGCCAGCCTGATCGTGCCGCTGGCCTTGCACGTCACGTACTGGGACCAGATCGGCTGGACGGACCCGCTGGCGCAGGCGCAATTCGATGCGCGCCAGGCCGAGCTGCTGCGCCACCAGCCGCGCCACGTGGCTTACACACCCCAATTCTTTGTGGGCGGGACGGAATTGCGCAGCTGGGATACGCAGTTGCCGGCCGCCATCCGCCGCATCAATGCGACCACCGCGCCCGTCGCTATTCGCCTGTCCGCCACGCCGGGGCCGGGTGGCAAGCTGCTGCTGGAAGCTGATGCCAGCGCGCCGGACGCACAGACGGGCGGCCAGTTGTATGTGGCCATCAGCGAAAGCGCCATCGTCTCGAAAGTGCTGCGCGGCGAAAACCGCGGCGCCACCCTGCATCACGATGCGGCCGTGCGCCTGTGGCTGGGGCCGGTTGCGCTGGCGCAAGGCCGTGCCCAGTTGCGCCGTGAAATCAATCTGCCCGCTAGCTGGCGCCCGGAACAGCTGCAAGTGGTCGCCTTCGTGCAGCGGGCCGACAGCAGCGCCATCCTGCAAGCCGTCAGCACGGCGCAATGCACGAAAGGAGTGTTGTGATGTCTACGCCGGCTGTTTCCAGCGCCGTGATCCACCCCGCCTGGCTGCGCCTGACGCACTGGCTCAATGCCGTGGCCGTCGTCGTGCTGGCCACCAGCGGCTGGCGCATCTATAACGCGGCGCCGTTTTTCCCGTTCGAATTGCCGCGCGCGCTGACCCTGGGCGGCTGGCTCGGCGGCGCGCTGCAATGGCATTTTGCCGCCATGTGGCTGTTGGTGGCCAATGGCTTGCTGTATCTGATTATCAATATCGTCTCGGGACGGCTACGGCGCCAGTTCTTTCCCCTCTCGCCGCGCCTGCTGCTGGCCGATTTTGCCGCCGCGCTGAAGGGCAAGCTGGCCCATGCTGACCCGCGCCATTACAACATGGTGCAGCGCGCCGCCTACCTGTTCGTCATGCTCGATTGCATCGTGCTGGTGCTGTCCGGTCTGGTGCTGTGGAAATCCGTGCAATTTCCCCTTCTGCGCGAGCTGATGGGCGGCTACGAGAGCGCGCGCCGCGTGCATTTCATCGCCATGGCGTTGCTGACGGGCTTTGTCGGCGTGCACTTGCTGATGGTGGCGCTGGTGCCGCGCACCCTGGTCGCCATGCTGCGCGGCCGCTAAGGAGATGAACATGAAAAAAACCATCCTCGTGCCGGAGCATGGCCAGGCCATGCTGGCCGACGCCTTGCGCCAGATCAAGCAGCCGTCGCGGCGCCTGTTCCTGCAGCGCAGTTTGACCCTGGGTGGCCTGTCCTTGCTGACGGGATGCAATGTCAGCGATCCGTCCGCCATCGAGACAGCCTTGACGGCGGTGTCGCGCATGAATGACACGGTGCAAGGCTGGCTGTTCGACCCGAACAAACTGGCGCCTACGTATCCCGATTCCATGATCACGCGGCCGTTTCCCTTCAACGCGTATTACGGCGAGGATGAAGTGGAAGAGGTCGATGGCGACGCCTGGCGCCTGGAATTGAGCGGCTTGATCTCCGACAAGAAGTCGTGGACCCTGCCGCAGCTGCGTGCCCTGCCGCAGGAAACGCAGGTGACGCGCCACATTTGCGTGGAAGGCTGGAGCGCGATCGGCAAGTGGGGCGGCGTGCCGTTTGCCCACTTCCTGCGGCGCGTGGGCGCCGACACGACGGCGAAATACATCGGCTTCAAGTGCGCCGATGATTATTTCACCAGCATCGACATGGCCACGGCCCTGCATCCGCAAACCATCATGGCCTTGACGTACGACGACCAGGAATTGCCGCCCAAATATGGCTACCCCATGAAACTGCGCATGCCGACCAAGCTGGGCTACAAAAATCCGAAACATATCCAGGCCATTTTCGTGACGAATACGTATCCGGGAGGGTACTGGGAGAACCAGGGCTACAACTGGTTTGGCGGTTCCTAGTAAGACCGGGGAGCCGGCCAGTGCGGCGTTGCATTGCCTTGTCGTACTAATCGTATTGCCTGCGGCAATGCGCCTGGCCCTGACCACCTCCCGGTCTTCCTGTTATTTAGCAGCAAGCAGCACCCGTAGCACAGCAACAGCTTTATCACCGGGCAATCTCGCCCATCCCACACTGAGACAAGGACTTATCATGAAAACCACGATCACCACCTTCGCCGCCATCCTCGCTTCCGCCATCCTCATGTCGGGCGCCGCGTTTGCCCAGGACGCCATGAAAAAAGATCCGATGGCCAAGGACGCCACGGCCGATGCCATGCACAAGGACGGCATGGGCAAGGACGGCATGAAAAAGCCGATGGCCAAGAAACACATGAAGAAGGACCACATGGCCAAGGATGGCATGGCAAAGGATGGCATGAAGAAGGATGAAATGAAAAAGGATGGTATGGCCAAGGATGCGATGGCCAAATAAGCGGGCAAGCAAGGTTTTGCATGGGCAGGCGCGCCACCCGGCGAGGATGGTGCGCCTGCCGTCGTTTGGCCAGCGGTTTGCTGATGTTCATTGCAATTTGCTAAAATTGAAAACTTATTTAATAGCAATTGCTGGAGTAACGATGCCGATGCATGAAGCAAGCTTCCCATTACGCTGTGCTGCAGCGGTGCTGGCCATCCTGCCCGGGCTTGGCCAGGCGATGCCGGGCGCGACCTGTCCGCCGCAAGTGTATCCGCACGAGGCGCGCCTGTATGAACTGGAAGGTAAAACGACCATGCGCTTTTCCGTGGGGCAGGATGGCAAGGTGGCATCGGCATCCGTGGCACGCAGTTCGGGGTGGAAAGTGCTGGACGATGCGGCGCTGAGCAATGTGCGGCAGTGCGTGTTCCCTGCTGATAGAGCGGCCAAGGAAAATTTTAGTGTTCAATATGTATGGGACCTGGACGATGCCGAGCTCTTGCGTCCCTTGCTGGTGCCCGGCAGCTGCCAGCCTTCCCAGCGCGTCCAGGGCTATAACAACCTCGACAAATCGGCCAGCAATGACAGCGGCGTAGTGCTGCGCATGTTTATCGGCAGTGAAGGAGCCCCTGCACGCATCGTGGCCGAAGCGCCAGGCGTGCCAGCGGAACTGGTCGAGGCGGCTGTTACCTATGTGCAGGGTTGTCGTTTTGCTATCGATACTGAAGTTGGCGGCACGCGTAGCTGGAGCACGTATGGCAAGGTGATGCTGCGCCGCCAGGCCCTGTAGTAAGCTTGCACTCTCCACATTGTTTCCCCGCCGAAGTCATGACTGAGCCATCCGCCGCCGCTGTTACCACCGTATCGAGCTCCTCCGATAAATCGATCCGCCGCCGCTCGCTGTTCGCCGCCTGCAGCGCGCATGCCGTGCATGACGGCTTGACGGACGTGATCTATGTGCTGTTGCCCATCTGGCAGGCGCAGTTTGCTATCAGCTACGCCATGGTGGGCCTCTTGCGCGGTTCCTACTCGGGCATGATGGCCGGCTTCCAGTTGCTGGCCAGCCGCCTGGCCAGGCGCTGGGGACGCGAGCGCATGCTGGTGGGCGGCACGGCGCTGGCCGGCATCGCCTACCTGATCGCCGGGCAGGCGGGCGGCCTGGCCGTGCTGCTGTTCGCCCTGCTGCTGGGCGGCCTGGGCGCCAGCACCCAGCATCCGCTGGCGTCTTCCATCGTCACCGACACGCACGAGGCGGGCGGCGGCGTCAAGGAGGCGCTGTCGCACTACAATTTTGCCGGCGATATCGGCAAGACCCTGATTCCCGCGCTGGTGGGCTTGCTGTTGCTCGTGTGCAGCTGGCAAGCCAGCGTTTCCCTGCTGGGCTTGCTGGGTCTGGCGGCGGCCGGCTTGCTGTGGTGGATGCTGCCGAAGCCGGGCGAGCTGCAGGCGGGCACGAAAAAGGCCAGCAAGACCATCACCGGCAGTGGCGCGAAAGGCAGCTTTCGTGCGCTGCTGGCCACGGGCACCCTGGACAGCGCCGTGCGCATGGGTTTTCTCACCTTCCTGCCATTCTTGCTGAAAAGCAAGGGCGCGGGCACGGCCGGCATCGGCGTGGCCCTGTCCCTGCTGTTCGTGGGCGGCGCCTTCGGCAAGCTGCTGTGCGGCTACCTGGGCGCGCGCATCGGCATGATGAAGACCGTGTGGCTGACGGAATCGATGACCTCGCTGCTGATCGTGCTGGCCCTGTGGCTGCCGCTGGCCGGCGTCATGGCCATGTTGCCGCTGCTGGGGCTGGCGCTGAACGGCACTTCGTCCGTGTTGTATGGCGTGGTGCCGGAGCTGGCCGAGCCTGGCAAGCGCGAGTATGCGTTTGCGCTGTTTTACACGGGCAGCATCGGCGGCGGGGCGATGTCGCCCGTGCTGTTCGGCGCGCTGGGCGACCATACGAGCGTGAACACGGCCTTGCTGGCGCTGGCAGCCGTATTGCTGCTCACTTTACCGTTGGCATGGAAAGTGCAACGGGGCCTGGCGCACGGCGGCGCCACATGACACTACGCATACATCTGCCATTGCCGCGCGATAAGCACGATACGCAGAACGCGCAAGCCCTTATTGCCTTGCCATGGAACGACATTGCTCCAGCCATGCCGGAGATACTGGAATGGGTGCAAGATGCGAACTGGCCCGTGGCAGCCGTGCTCCTGCCGTATCTGGCCGGCATCGGTCCGCGCCTCGCTCCCTATATCAAAACGGTGCTGGCCAGTGGCGACGCACAGTGGAAGTATTTTGTGCTGCAGGGTATTGTGCGCCATTCACGGGAGCTGGCGTTCGAATTAGGCGGGGAATTGAAACGCTGCGCTTATGCGCCAACAATCGAAGAGCTGGAGGAAGGCGTGGCCGAGGTGGCCCGGGAAATCCTGCAATGCCAGTTAATCACCGTGCCCAGTCAATAATCAGGGTCATGATTGGAGCGCATCAGTATTGAATGTGCGTGCGTGTGGCCATTCCTGCAATAGATAGGCGACAATCCGGTCCGAATATTTGTCGGCATCCGGGTTTTGAAAACTCTCTATCATTTAACAGGAAGATTACATGGGCAATTTTAGTATCCCGCAAACCAATAAAGCACTCGCAGTGTATTTGCATGGCAAGACGGTGCCTATGCTCTTTGCGGTATTTGCGGCGATCCTGGCGGCAGTGGCGGGTTTCGTGCTGTACCTGAGCACGACCTTGCCCCAGAAGACACTCACTGATGTGCAAGCCATGACCTTGCGTAACGGCGCCAAGCTGGGCACGCACAGCAATTTGACGATTCTTTATGGCACGGCGGCTTTTCTATTGCTGATCGCACTGCTGGTGCTGGTCATGCGCGCGGTAATGCTCAAGCGGCGGAAGAGCCGTTTTGAATTGCATGAAGACGGTGTGGTGCATGAATTGGACGGTATTCGCAGCTACGCTGCCTTTGCCGATATCGAAGACCTGTATCTGTTCGCTGGCGGCTCCACCGCCATGGCCGGCATGATTAATAACTTAGCCTATCGGACGGGTGCCGACCAGCCCTGGATATGGGCTACCGGAGAACTCAAGCGCTTTGACGAGTTCATGGACGAGTTTCGTTCCCGTTACCTGGAAGACCGCATGCCCGTCCTGAAGAAAAAACTCGCAGACGGCGAGTGCGTGAATTTCCGTTACATCAGCAGCGGCGACGTGTACAAGAAACGCTTGTTCGGCAATTTCCTGAATGTCAAGACACAGGAACTGGCATTATCGGCGCAGGGCTTGCATGTGGATGGCGTCACCTGGCCTGGCACCAGCCTGAAATGCATGAATCAGAATGACTGGACCGAGAAACTGACGATCAAGGATGCGGCAGGCAGCACGGTATTTTCATGCATCGGCACGGGTATTCTGAGTTTCGACCTGTTCGCCAATATGCTGGACGACGAGATTAATCAGGCCGGGTAAAAAATCCGGCGAAAGTATGCCTCCCGCTACAGGGAGGCTTGCGACCGGGCTATCCCGGTCGGCAGTCAGTTTCAGATAAAAAATGAAAACACATTGACTGTCGAATGACGAATATCAAAAAAACATTACATGCGCTCATGACGTGACTTGCCCGCCAGCACCGCCATCGTCTACACTCGCCGCATGAAAAATTTTGAAAAGCGGCGTGACCGCTATGATTTGTTCCGGGCGTTTGACAATCCCCTCGTCAACATCAACTTCCAGCTCGACGTGCCGGACTTCCGGCCGTATTGCAAGGCACGGCAGATTCCCGTGTTTCACTTTTTCCTGTTTTGCCTGCTCAATACGGTCAAGGAAATCGACAACTTCATGTACCGCATCTACCAGGGTGAAGTGATACGCATCGACGATTTCCCCGCCTCGTACACCGTCATCAACGGCGATGAGAACCTCAATTACACGCGCTTCGCGATGACGGACCAGCTCGATCTATTCATCGCGCGCAGCCTGGACGCCAAGCGCCTCGCCGAAGCCAGTTCCGCGCTGATCAATACGGGCGAGGGAGAGAGCGAGCGCCAGCAGCGCAACAATATCTTCATTACCTGCTTGCCATGGCTGGAACTGGCGGCCATCGAGCACCCGATCTACCGCCACCGCGACGCCGACATCCCGACCTTTACTTGGGGCAAGTTCGGCCCCGCGCAGGACGATGGCCGCATGCGGGTGCCGTTTTCCACGCAAGCCCACCATGGTTTTGTCGACGGCTACCATGTGCAGAAACTGGCGCAGGCGCTGGGCCAGCGCATCGCCGCCATCATTTCCTAGGTCGACAGATAATCGCTTGGCGCCTGGTCCAGCACGCGGCGGAAGGCGGCCGTGAAGGCGCTGGGGCTGGCATAGCCGAGGTCGAGCGCGATCCTGGTGACGGCTTGCCCGTCGGCCAGGCGCGTGATGGCCGCCAGCAGGCACGCTTGCTGGCGCCACTGGGCAAAGGCCAGGCCCGTCTGGGCACGGAACTGCCGCGTAAAGGTGCGTCGGCTCATGCCCGCCTGCGCCGCCATTGTGTCCAGGCCGCTGTCCAGGCTCGGTTGCCGTAGAAATTCCATGCATAGCCGCGCCAGCCGGGGTTCCTGCGGCAGGGGCGCGTTCAGGGGCAGGGGCTGGGCGGCGGCAATCTCGTCGAGCAGCAAGGCCATCAGCCGTCCGGCGCGCGACGCTTCCGCATACATGGCTTCCACGGTCACGGCCTCGGCCAGCAACTGGCGCAGCAGCGGCGAGGCGTCCAGCACCTGGCAGTGGGACGGCAAGCCGGTTCCGGGGATGGCGGCGGCGTCGATAAACACGTTGTGCATGGTCACGGCGCCATGCATGCGCATGCCGTGGATGAGCTGGGCCGGTACCCAGCAGGCGCGTTGCGGCGGCACCAGCCAGTTGCCTTGCGGCGTGTGCACGCTGATCACGCCGCGTGCTGCATACGCAAATTGCCCGCGCGCATGGCTGTGGCTGGGAAAGACAGCATCAGGCGCATGGTCGCGCGCCGTGGCGATCAAGGGGCGCGGCACTTCCGTATAAAAATCATCCATGGCCCATACTCTACAGTATTTGACCTGGCATCGAAGGCGGGCCGCTCGCTGGCCGCTTACCATTGACTCTTTTTCAGGAGTGAACATGCACAATACCTATCACCGCGTGGGCCATGGCCCGCACGCCGTCATCGTCCTGCACGGCTGGTTTGGCGACGCCAACGCTTTTTCCCCGATGGAAGCGGCCCTCGATGGCGACGCTTTCAGCTATGTCTTCATGGACAATCGCGGCTATGGCGGCATGCGTGGCGCGGCAGGGACGTACTCGATTGACGAAGTGGCCAAGGACGCCCTGGCCTTGGCCGATGCGCTCGGTTTTGCGACGTTCAGCGTGGTGGGCCATTCCATGGGCGGCATGGCGCTGGAACGGCTGGCCTTGCTGGCGCCCTTGCGCCTGCGCAAACTGGTGGCCGTGGCGCCCGTGCCCAGCTGCGGCGTGGCCTTCGATGCAGCAGCCCGCGCGACGTTTCTCGCGGCCGCTGATAGCGTGGCGGCGCGGCGCGCCATCATCGATCGCAGCACGGGCGGGCGCTTGCCCGCCACCTGGCTGGATTGGAAGGCGCAATATTCGTGGGAAAGGTCGGATCCAGCCGCGTTTGCCGCCTATTTTCTCGCCTGGAGCGGGACGGATTTCAGTGAGGAAATCAAGGCGGCGCGCGTGGCACTACCGTTGCTGGCGCTGGTGGGAGAGCACGACCCCCGTTTCGATGCGGCCCTGATGCGCCGCACGTATCTGGCGTGGTACCCGCAAGCCCGGCTGGAGGTGCTGGGCAATGCGGGACACTATCCGATGAATGAAACGCCGCTGGCCCTGGCGGCCAGCATCGAGACGTTTCTACTGCAGTAGTACTTAGCTGTAATTATGCCGCCTTGCTGCGCAGGCGCAGCAGGCTCAGGCCCAGCAAGACGAAGGCGCCGCCCGTGATGCGGTTGAACAGCTTGGCGCGGCCCGGCGTGGCCAGCTGGGTTTTCAGCAGGCGCGCCAGGTTGGCATAGAACAAGTGGGCCAGCATGGCGCAGGCGACAAACGAGGTCGTCAGCACGGTGAACTGGATGGCCACGGGTTCGCCCGGCGTGATGAATTGCGGGAACAGTGCCGAGAAGAACAGGATGGCTTTCGGATTGGTCAGCGCCACCGTCAAGCCCTGGCGGAAGAGTTTCCAGAACGAATTAGGATTCGCCGCGCCGGCCACCACGGGCGCATCGGCCACGACGCTGGTCTTGCTGCGCCATTGCTTGATGCCCAGGTACACCAGGTACAGGGCGCCAGCCAGTTTCAGCAGCATGAAGGCCGTGGCCGAAGTGGCCAGCACGACGCCCATGCCGGCCATGGCCACGCCGGAAATGATGAACAGGCCAAAACCATTGCCCATGCTGCTGATCATCGCGCGGCGGGGGCCGACGGCGATAGCATTCGAGATAGCCAGCAAGACGGCCGGGCCGGGAGAAAACGTGACGAGCAGGGCGACGCTGCAGAAAAGCAGCCAGTTCGAGAGATGCATGGGTGTTCCTGGATGGGGGCCGAAGCCGGATTGAGAGTCAAAACACTCATATTGTACGAAGTTTTCGGCTCTCGTGTCGGCTAGCCTGGGCGGGAACTGGCCAGTTTCAGGCAAACAGGCTGGCGACCACATGGTTGATGGCGGCGCCACCGGCGATCAGCCAGCAGAACAGCAAGCCGGCCAGCAGCAGGGGTTTGATGCCAGCGCGGCGGATGGCCGACATGTGCGTGGTCAAGCCCAGGGCCGCCATGGCCATGGCCAGCAAGGCCGTATCGAGATCCGTGATGGTGGCTACCGTGCCCGCTGGCAGCAGGCCCAGCGAATTGAAGGCGACCACGGCAATAAAAATGAAGGCGAACCAGGGGATGGCCAGCTTGGTGGCCTTGTCGTGGCCGCCGGCCTTGGCTTTGCCGCGCGCCAGCACCGCCGACAGGATGACGAGAAACGGCGCCAGCATCATTACACGCACCATCTTGGCGATCACAGCCGCATTCGCCGCCTCTTGCCCGATCGACTTGCCGGCCGCGACCACCTGCGCCACCTCATGCACGGTCGAGCCGATGTACACGCCAAACGCAGTGGGCGTGGCGCCCAGCACTTGCCAGCCCAGGTTCAGCTGATACAGCAGCGGGTACAAGAAGATGGCGATGGTGCCGAACACGACGACGGTGGAGACGGCCACGGTGACGTCTTCGCTGCGCCCCTTGACGACGGGCTCCGTCGCCATCACGGCCGCCGCGCCGCAGATCGAGCTGCCCGCGCCGATCAGGATGGCGCTGTTGCGTTCCAGCTTGAACACCTTGGTGCCGAGGAACATGGCCAGCCCAAACGTGGACGCCAGCACCAGCGCGTCGATGGCGATGCCGGCCAGGCCCACCTGGCCAATATCCTGGAACGTCAGGCGGAAGCCGTACAGGATGATGCCGAGTCGTAATAATGTCTGCTTGGAAAAGGTTACACCTGCGCCGCACGTGGGCGCCAGTCGGCCATACAGGCTGTTGCCCAGCACAATACCCAGCATGATGGCCAGGGTCAGGGCGCTCATGCCGTGGCTTTGCATCCATTCCAGCTTGCCCAGTTGAATGGCGCCATAGGCGATCACGCCGCTGAGCAGTAGGCCGGGCAGCAATCGGCCGTAGCGGTCGCTGAAATTTGTTGTGTTGCTTGTTGATAGGGATGGCATGCCGTACTCCATGTTTTTATGCGTATGGCATGACTGTACAGTTCGTCGATTAAATGGTAAAACGGATTATTTTTGTATGTTTAACCTATTAAGTGAGTACATGAGATGGCGTTGACCTTGCGGCAACTGCAGATTTTCCTGGCCGTGGCGGACACGGGCAGCACCAGTGCGGCTGGCGAGCAGATTGCGCTGTCGCAATCTGCCACCAGCGCGGCCCTGAATGAACTGGAAACCTTGCTCGGTGCGCAACTGTTCGACCGGGTGGGCAAGCGACTGCTGCTCAACGACAATGGCCGTTTGCTGTTGCCGCAGGCGCGGCAGATGCGCGACGGGGCCGCCAGCATCGAGCGCCAGTTCGCGGGCGCGGACCCGTCCGTGCCCGTCAGCCTGCAAATCGGCGCCAGCACGACGATAGGCATCTATCTGTTGCCGCAGATTCTGGCGCAGGCGGCGCAGCAATACGGGCGCAGCATCCCGCAAGTGACGATTGCCAACACAGCCGACATCGCGGCCGCCGTGGCCGAGTTCCGTGTCGATATCGGCCTGATCGAAGGGCCGTGCCACGAAGCGGGCTTGCTGGTGGAACCGTGGCTGACGGACCAGATGCTGATCGTGGCTGCGCCCACGCATCCGCTGGCCCAGCTGCGCCATTTGCTCAGTTTTACGGAGCTGAACCAGGCGGGCTGGCTGCTGCGCGAAGCGGGCTCTGGCACACGCGAAGCCGTGGAGCAAGCATTGGTGCCGTATCTGCACTATCTGCGCGCCGCAGGCGAGTTCAGCAATTCGGAAGCCATCAAATATGGCGCCGCGGCCGGTCTCGGCATCGCCTGCCTGTCACGGGTCGTCGTGGCAGATTTGCTGGCCAGCGGGCAACTGGTGGAGCTCGAGACCATGCTGCCGCCCCTGGAGCGCAACTTTTATCTGATCCGCCAGTCCAAGAAGATTCTCTCGCCGCGCCTGGCTGGTTTCCTGGAATTGTGCCGCCACGCGTCGCGCATGGCGGGCTAGGGGGCGCGTCTTACTTGGGCCGTGGTGGCGACAGGTTCGCATCGGGCGGGGCCAGCGTACCAGCGCGCAACCGCTTGACGGCTTCCGCCACGGCGCGCGCCACGTTGCACACTTCTTCCTGCATCTTGGTGTCGCGGTCCAGGGTGTCATGGCTTTGCGCGTAACTGTCGTAATAGCCGATGTAGCGGTCCAGCCGCGACTTGGCGCCCGCGTCGACCAGGCCCATCCAGTCCAGCCAGTCGGACAAACCCCGCCGCACGCCTTCGATGCCGGCCACGTCGCCGTGCACGACGAGGCCATAAGCGCGCCCGGCCAGGTGTTTCGGGTAATTCCAGCCTTGCAATTCCAGCGCTTTCGCTTCCACGGCTTTCTTGCCGTGCGTGGACGTGGGATCGGGGTTGCCGCCATCGGCGCACACGAGCCGGTCTATCATCAGTTTCAGCACGCTTGGCGTCTGGTACCAGTACACGGGCGTGAGGATGATGACGGCGTGCGCGGCCGTCCAGCGTTCGTAAATCTCCGCCATCCAGTCATTCGTCTGCCGTGTGCCATGGTTCGGGTAGCAGCTGCACGGCCAGTGGCACAGGGGCATGGCCGTTGAGACGCAGCCCTTGCACGGATGAATGTGCAAATCATACGAGGAGGTCAGCAGGCTCAGGTCCAGCACGTCCGCTTCGATGTGGTCGGCCTGCAATATTTCACTGGCCCACTGCGTCATGCGCCACGTCTTCGAGATTTCGCCGGGGCACGAACCGTCATTGCGCGCCGCGCCGCAGATCAGCAGCACGCGCGATGGCGTGGCGGAATCTTTCTGGCGCGTTTCGGCGGCCAGCAAGCGGTCGCGCGTGGCTTTCCACTCCACGGACAAGTCGTAGTCGGGGTCAAGAAAGCCGGGCCCCGCTTTCTGTGTCACTGGCGCCTTGCGGCCATCCTGGTAATTCTTCCACGCCACTTCTTCCACCTGCACCAGGGCGTCGCGCACGGCGTCGAACGTGGGATCGGCAAACGAGCGGATGAATTGCAGATGAAATTCAACCCTGCCCAGTGGCGCGGGCGCCTGGCCCAGGCGTAGCTCGGGAGTGGAGGGAGTGGCGACCATGGCTTCTCCTTGAAGTGATGGTGCATCGTGCCTGAGGGCCGGCCGCAGGTCTGTGCGCTGAGCAACTGTGCAGCGATTGCTTGCCAAATTCCCTGTTATGGGATAAATTCCCATATATGGAAATTTTACTGAGTGCAGAGAACGATACGGAACAGCGGCTGGCGGCGCGTCTGAAGCAGTTGCGCGTGGAGCGGGGCTGGTCGCTGGACCAGTTGGCCACCGCCAGCCAGGTCAGCCGTGCCACCCTGTCGCGCCTGGAAAATGGCGAAGTCAGCCCGACGACAAACGTGCTGGGCAAGTTGTGCGCCGCGTATGGCCTGACCATGTCGCGTCTGCTGCGGATGGTGGAAGACGATTTCCCGCCCGTGCTGCGGCGGGCCGGGCAAAGCGTGTGGGCGGACCCGGTTACCGGTTTTATCCGCCGCTCCGTCTCGCCGCCGTCGCGTGCGCTGGCCGGCGAAGCGCTCGAATGCGAACTGGGCGCTGGCGTGACGATCAGTTATGCCGCCTCGCCCCGGCCTGGCATGGAACACCATCTGTTGCTGCAGGAAGGCAAGCTGAACGTGACAGTCGACGGCCGCTCGCACGATTTACAAGCTGGTGACTGCCTGCGCTACCAGTTGCATGGCGCCAGCGCGTTCATGACGCCGCCAGACAGCGGCGCCCGCTATTTTCTCTTTCTTGTCTGAGGTCGCCATGTCCGCATCGCTACGCCATTTCTCGTCCACCGATATTCGTGTACGTTTGCCGGAACTGGGCGTCTTGCTACAAGACTGCGTGCACGACGGCGCCAGCATCGGTTTTATCTTGCCCTTCGACATGACGGCCAGCCAGGCGTTCTGGACGGATAACGTGTTGCCGGCCGTCACGCGCGGCGTGCGCCTGCTGCTGGTGGCCGAAGTCGATGGCCGTGTGGCCGGCGCAGTGCAGCTGGACTGGGATACCAATCCCAACCAGGCGCACCGGGCCGAAGTGCGCAAGTTGCTGGTCGGGCCTGCTTTCCGCCGCCAAGGCCTCGCGCGCCAGCTGATGCAGGCGCTGGAAGAGCAGGCGCGCCTCTTGCCGCGCAGCCTGTTGACCCTGGACACGCGCAGCAGCGACCATGCGGAACCGCTGTATTTATCGCTCGGCTATGTGGTGGCCGGCAGCATCCCCGGCTATGCTCTGGCGCCGACCGGCGACCGGCTGGACGCCACCACGGTCATGTACAAACAGCTATAAATGAGAGCGGCGCGGCGATGGCGGGGGAACTCAGGCTTTCAGCCGCGCTCTAACGGTTGTGGCAGGGCGATTTGCTGGCGCGGAGACAGCGTGAGTGGCCTGCGGGGCCACCAGGCTGATGCCGTGCGCAGCTTGGGCTGACGCTTGGTCACGGCTCAGCTTGAAAATGCCCACCGTGCCCGACAGTAGCGTGGCGCGCTGCTGCATGCTGGCCGCCGCCGTCGATGCCTGCTCCACCAGGGCCGCATTTTGCTGCGTCACCTGTTCCATCTGCACGATGGCGGCATTGACTTGTTCGATGCCTGACAATTGCTCGCCGCTGGCCATGCTGATTTCGCCCATGATGTCCGTGACGCGGTGCACGCTGGCCACGATCTCGCGCATGGTGGCGCCAGCCGTGTCGACCAGGCGCGCGCCCGCGTCGACCCGCTCCACGGAATCGCCGATCAGCTGCTTGATTTCCTTGGCCGCATTGGCCGAGCGTTGCGCCAGGGTACGGACCTCAGCGGCGACGACGGCAAAACCGCGCCCCTGTTCGCCGGCCCGCGCCGCTTCCACGGCCGCGTTCAAGGCGAGGATATTCGTCTGGAAGGCGATGGCGTCAATGACACCGATGATGTCAACGATCTTTTTCGATGAAGCGTTGATCGAACTCATGGTATCGACCACTTGCGCCACCACCGTGCCCCCTTTGCCGGCCACTGCCGCGGCCGATTGCGCCAGCTGATTGGCTTGCCGTGCGTTATCGGCATTTTGCTTGACGGTGCCCGTCAGCTCGTCCATCGAGGCGGCCGTGCGTTCCAGCGAACTGGCTTGCGCCTGCGTGCGCTGCGACAAGTCCAGGTTGCCGGCGGCAATTTCACCCGAAGCGCCCGCGATGTCGTGCGTGCCGCCGCGCACCTCGCCCACGATCGTGATCAAGCTGGCATTCATGTCTTTCAGCGCCTGCAGCAGTTGCCCCACTTCATCGCTGGAATCGACGCGGATATGCTCGCTCAAGTCGCCGCCAGCCACCTTGCGCGCCACTTTGACGGCATGCCGCAAGGGCCGCACGATGCCGCTGCTGATGAACCAGGCCGTGGCCAGGCTCAACACGCCGCCGACCAGGCCCAGTGCAATGATGAGCACACTGGTATCGTGGGCGCGGGCCATGGCCGCCTCGGCCGCCGTGCGCATCTGCGCCGATTGCGTGGCGATCTGCTGGTCGAGTTCGTGCAGGGTCGGCTGTTCTTGCGTGCTGTTGCGCGCGGCTTGCAATTGTGCGATGCGCGCATAGCGCTGGTTCACGCTGCTGTCGATTTCCCCGCTCACGGTCGACAGCTGCCACGTGCTGATAAGCACCACCACGGCCAGTAAAAGCGAAGTGAGCAAAAAGCCTGCGGTCAGGCGCACACCGATACGTATGTTTGAAATATTCATGTCCCCTCAGCTGTTGTCCCATGGTGGCCATCTTCCATGCCTGCGGCATGATGCGGCGCTTGTCCCCTGAAGTTGCTGGGGTGAAATGAGTGTAGCAGCGCGGTACTAAGTAATCTATAAATATTTCCATATTGGAATTAGTCACTGCCTGTTTAGCAACAGCGGCATTGCATGTTGCCAGATAAAATCACCCGCCGTATTACAGACCCGTCCTACCTCAATACCCGGCATCGTCCGACTGGCGCATGGCGGTGCCGCGCCTACACTGTTCTTTGTACAGGCCCGGCGGCGGGTCTTTCTTCTACTCTAATTTACAGGAGGCTGACATGGCGAATATCCAGGCAGGATCGGACGGTGCGGCAAACGAGGAAATGACGGCAAAGCGCCTGAACGTGGTCGACTGGATCTCCATGATCCTCTTGATCGTGGGTGGCTTGAACTGGGCGCTCGTGGGCTTGTTCGATATCGACATCGTGGCCCGCATCCTGGGCGCCATGTCGACGGCGTCGCGCGGCGTGTACGTGCTGGTGGGGCTGGCGGCGCTGTATTCCATCTATCTGTGCGTGCGCAAGCTGCCAGCCAAGCCTTAGACGGGAGGACACATGCCTGTCGGTGCCAGCCCCAAGCGCGAGCGCGAATTCAAGCAGCTGGAAAAAGAGTTCAAGCAGGAGGGGCGCTATCCTGGCCGCGAGGAGGAAGTTGCCGCGCGCATCGTGAACAAGCAAAGGGCGCAGGCGGGTGAAACGCAGCAGGAGCCAGGCCGCCAGCGAGATGGAAAGCCTGCGGCCAAGGCTGCCGGCACAGCGGCGGCGCGCAACTTGCCAATTGCAGGATACCAGCACCTGACAGTGGCGCAGATACGCGACAAGCTGGGTGGCCTGTCGGCCGCCCAGTTGCACCACCTGCGCGACTATGAGATGGCGCACAAGAAGCGCAAGGGCGTGCTGCAAGCGCTAGGAGCTTGATCGGGCGTAATGGGTTTGAGGGGGCTTGAGGCGTTGTGCCTGTGTGCTTACTGCGTGCGCAGATAGGCCAGCAGGTCGGCCACTTGCTGGGCGTTGCCGATGCCCCAGAAACGCATGTTATTGCCGGGAATGAAATCGCTCGGGGCTTTCAGGAAGCCGGCCAGGTTCTGTTCGGTCCAGACGATATTCGCGTTTTTCATGGCCGCCGAGTATTTATAGTCGGTGGTGGCACCGGCTTTGCGGCCGATCACCCCCGTCAGCTTGGGGCCGAAGCCGCCGCGCGCCGATGGCCCCACCTGGTGGCAGGAGGCGCACTTGCGAAACGCGGCCTTGCCTGCTTCGGCATTGCCAGTGAGGGCGACCGCAGCGGCCGGAGCTGCAGCCTGCGCAACGGTGACTGGCGCCAGCAGCAGGGCTGCGGCGGCGAGAGGAGAGAACCAGCGAAAAAGAAAGGTGGATGTCATCGGTGAGGCGGAAGTGCACGATATGGCACAATAACGCATTTTACAGGCGGGCATCAAAACCTGCCTGTCAGCTGGGCAGCCATGCCAGGAAGCCGTGCAGGATGACTGACACCGCTAGCGCTTGCCACCTTGGGCACCCAGTGCCGCCATGGCCGACGCAAACACGATGCAGGCGATGGCCAGCCACTGGGTCAGGCTCAGCAATTCTCCCAGCACGGCCATGGCTGCCAGCGCGCTGACGGCCGGCGCCGCGCTGCTGAACATGCCGAACACGCCTTGGGGCAAGCGGCGCAGGGCAAAGATTTCCAGCGAATACGGCAGGGCGCTGGATAGCATGGCAATGGCCAGGCCCATCAAGGCAATCGATGGCGCCAGCAAGGCCGTGCCCGAATACGCGACACCGATGGGCACCGTCACCATGGCCGCCACCGTCATGCCCCAGGCCACGGCTTGCCCGCCCTGCAAGGTCGAGGCGCGCTTGCCAAAGATGATGTACAACGCCCAGCACAGCGCCGCCCCCAGCGCGTAGGCCACGCCGACGGGGTCCAGGCTGCCCGGGCTGCCTTGCAGGGGCAACAGCAAATACAAGCCGAACACGGCACACGCCACGGCCAGCAAATCGCGGGGGCGCCGCGACGACAGCATGGCCACGGCCAGCGGCCCCGTCACTTCGATGGCGACCGCGATGCCGATCGGTATCAGCGCAAACGCCCGGTAAATCAGCAAGTTCATCAGCCCCAGCACGGAACCGTAGACGAGCAAGTTCAGCACATCCTTGCGCGTCAGGCGATAGCGCCACGGCCGGAAGATGGCCAGCAGGATCAGCGCCGAAAACCCCACCCGGTACGCCGTAATCCCTTCCACGCCAATGACCGGAAACAGATTCTTCGCAATCGCCGCCCCCAGATTGACGGAAATCTGCCCTCCCAGTACGGCCAGGGAAGGGAGCAGGATGCTGTCGGGGAGGGAAGAGGTCGAGGCGGGGGAGGTCATGGGACGGTATTTTAATACAACGCAGGCTGTGCAGTCGTTGGTAGATCCGTAATTTGGTGGTTTGGTTGTTTGTATGATTGGCGGACACGGTTTTCGACGTCATTTTTCTAATGCCTTGTTGTCAAATGCATTACCGCTGTAAAATGACCTACTAATTTTTAGAGAGGCATGTTTCGATAAAGATGTTCGCATAGTTATGCAAAATTAATCGGACTATAACTTGAAATTGAAGAAATGTTGTAGTGTTTGTGCGTGCCTAGGGCGAACTCTGAGAGTGACCTTTCGTAATTGCCGATGGTAGGATTGTTAATTGTTGTTATTTTATTAAATATATGTGATCGCGCTATTTTTACCAATTAGATAAATGACGTCTGGGAGGAACGATTGGGATCCGTATGGAGACGAATATTTTTGTGGTCTGGGGTTGCTTGGTATTTTCGGTGATTTTATGTAAAATTATGATGAAATTGGTTAATTTTTAGAACATAGAGAAATCACAGGGAGTTAAATTTGATGTTTTTTTTGGGGGCGTTGTTTGAGTAAATTTAATAATTTCAAAATTTTTATGGTTGGGAGTATTTTCTATTTAACTAATTATACTGCTGTTAAGGGTGCATAATGACACTAAGATCACTTGATGAACTTGAAAGCCTACTAGCTCGACAAATTGAGCGCTTTAATCAACGAAGGAGAGATACGCGGAAATGGAAAAATTTTCTATTCAATGCTCAAGTATCCTGTGCTTCTTTGACAACTTTTATTATTGCTGCCAATATAAAATTTGGTAATGTTGAACTTAATATTGTCGCTGCAGGACTTAGTGTACTTGCAACTTCTTTTGGAATATTTCAAACATCATATAGGTTTCATGATAGGCTTCACGCCTTTACACTTACTTCAAGCCAGTTGCAGGGAATTCTTGCGCGTTTGAAGTTGCAACGACTCAAGCATGCAGATGATCCCATTGCTTGCCCGCTTAATACTGCTACTGTTGACCATCTCTTTCAAGAAATGGAAATTACCCTAACACGTTCGAACGAACAATGGTCAAATATGATGATGAAAAACAAACCAAAGGCGTCGCTCGATGATTTGTTCAAAGATCCTAACTCTCAACAAGAATAAATTTGTTACACGACTTTCGCAGTTAGACGATGCACCAAATGACAGTGGTTCCGTCGAATATTTTAACATTGGCTATCCCATTCTTGATCCGCCTACACTTCGAGGTTCAATTGTTGCTTTATTCCGAAAAAATTTTATTGAGAAAAACAAGGATGCCATTGTTTTCGGCAGTCCAGTTGATACTGGCGGTATTGCATTTGGGTTGTTTGAGAATCTCGATGATCCGTTGAGTTTGGTTTCCGATTGTAAATGTGATGGGGATAAGTTTTTGAGTTTGTTAAATTCATTAAAGGAAAATCTTACTCCTAATGATGTTGAGAAACTTTATCAACATAAAATTAGTCTTGGCGCCATTGATGTTTTGAGGAATTTCTTTTCGAGTCGTGTTGTAAATCTAATTATCAATAACGAATTCAATCCTCACTCCCTAATTTTCGAGTTTTCACTGTCAAATAAATATTTAATTGATGCGGGTGATGTGGAAAAATTGTACGTTCCAAATACGCTAGATTGTCAAAACCTTTTTCCTAATTTTTGGCCGGATAATGTTAAAAATATAATTAAATTCAACCCAAAATATGGAATAGAAAATGCAATGCAATTTAGCTAGAGATTTTTATGTTATTGGCGCATTTGAGGCGCCTAGCCTGAGTTATTTTCCTACTCATCTTCAACCCATAATAGCAGAAAAAACTGGTTTGGGTTTTCGAAGATGGTCTTATATCATCGAAAAACCGTACGGCCTAACTCCTAAAGCAATGGTTGGGAGTGTGCGGCCAATTGGTGACTTATTTCCGATACGTTCATTTTTATTGCTTGAATCCCCAGTTAGAATGCATAGGAGAACGCAGGTAATTGCACTTAGTGAGCGAAATTTTATTATAAGTAAATCAAAGGTAATGATTGTGCTAAGGCTCGTTATGGCCGTATTGGCACGATTTTGGGATATTTCCTTTGCGCATCGTACTTGGAAAACTATCTGGAATTCTATTTTTTAGCTGCTGAATAGAATATTTTAAAAAGTAGCTAATTTAGGATATTGAGAGGTGGCCTAGTCTATTTTTTTATGAGAGTAATTTCTATGTCGGCTAAATATATAAAGCCGACTTTGATGCGGCTGCTACAGTCTGTATAGTTGAACGTCATGTAGTTGGTTAGGCGCGCTACTTGCTTTGCGTGAGAGTGCCTTATTTTTGCGTTTGAGTTATTTGAATCCGGTGGATTTGAAAAACCATGGTGAAATAGTTGGCTTTATTGGTCGAGTTGATACATATGTTATGCATTGCTTTCACTCGTGATCGCGATTTTGCTTAGAGCGACGATATTGAATTCTATGCCATTGTGGAGCGTAAAATGAAGTCACAATTATGAAACACAGGACGGCGAAAATGCGTCGGCTCGGTAGCCGTAATTTTTTGTTTGATCTTTAGATGCCAGCTGAGTGATGAGGCAGAGTTGAATTCTTGTCCGCTCATCGCGCTGCTGCTGTGCGGTATACCTACTTGTAACTCATGAAAGATATTGATGAGCATTTTCAGTATTGGATACACCAATTTTGAAGTGGATGTAGCGAAATCAAGCATTAGTCTGGACGCTCATGGCAGCGGCATGCTGGAGCTCAATATTGATATCCACGGCGATGATGATGTGTTTGTGCGCTTGACTGAGCCGGAGGATGCGGAATGGTCGTGGGCGCTGTATCCGCCGGCGTTTTTCCTGCACGGCTTGCGCATACCGGAAGGGCAGGGAGGAGCGCTTGCGATCGGGATGCTGGATACGCATCCCGAGGCGGAGGAATCGGGTATCTATATGATGGAATATGGCGACGTGTCGGCCGTCAATATTATCGAATTGTCGGCACGGCGCCTGCTCGTGTCTGGCATGGTGGACTTGTGCGGCAAGCGACTGCCATTTCATATTGATATGCCGCGTGCATAGTGCCGGGGCTGGTTCCTTCGGGAGCGGAATGCGCGCTACTGATGCGCATTCCCCGGCAGGCCCAACCCCGTTCTTGCCTGATTACTCCAGCTTCAATGCCTTCGCTACATCCCCCCAAGCCACATACTTGAAGTTTTGCGGCCCATCGGGCAGGCGCTTGTAGCCGTCCTGGATCACCAGCATGCCTTGTGCATACGCGCCGCCCAGGTTGGCGGCGGTGACGTCGAGGCCATCCGTTTCCGAGGTGCCGTCGATGCCGGCGGACAAGTTGAAGCCCACCTTGAAGCGGCCGCGCACCTTGTACGGCGCTTGGGCGTCTAGCACCACGTAGCTGCTGTCGCCCTGGCTGGAGACGATCAGGTAGCCGCTGTCCGGCTTGGCGCCGGGCTTGCGGTAGATGGCCATGCCTTCCACGTCCGCCGTCAGGTTCGCTCCCACGGGCAAGACCATGGTAAGGGCGTCCGGCTTGGCGGCGTCGGCCGAGGTGGTCCAGATGCCGCGCGTTTCCTCGCCCAGGAACAGGCGGGCGTTGGCGTCGTCAGCCACGCAGCCTTCCGGTTGCGTGGCGACCTTGAAGCTGCGCAACAGAGTTGCACTGAACTTGTCGCCTTCCAGGCCGATGCTGTACTGCTGGAAGGTGCCGTCCTTGTCGTTGATGAACGCTTGCACGCCGCCGCTGGCCGGCTGGTACAAGCACATGCCGTAGATGCTTTTCAGGCCGGTCGGAAAACGGCCCGCTTCCGCCACGACGCCATCGGCATTGATGGTGAACAACATCATGCTGTTGTCGTCGCGCTGGGTGGCCACGGCCAGGTCGACCTTGCTGCCACCCAAACTGATGTTCTGCCGCACGTCGACGTTGTTCAGGCGGCCCACTTCCAGCAGCTGCGTCTGCTTGCCTTGCAGGTCGTAGACGAGCAGCCCCTGCTTCTTGTTGGTGCCCAGGATGCGTGCATTGGCGGGGTTGCTGGACAGCCAGATGGCCGGATCATCGGCCGCGTCACCCTGGCGCGCCATCGGTTCCGTCTGCGCCTGTGGGGCGATGATGGCCACCGCAGGCTGTGTTTCCGCTTGGCTAGCCCATTTCAACGGTCGCGCCTGCCAACCGTTCTTGCCGCGCAGCAGTAGCGATTCCTTGTCCAGCGCCAGCTGGCTGTCACCCTTGCGCACGTTCAAGGCCACGGTTTGGGCCGGCTGTGCCGTCCATTTACTGCCCTGATGGGCGACCAGGTGCAGCTTTTCCGCCTTGCCATCGAGTACGGCCACACCGCCCGGCAGCACGGCCAGCGCGCCGGCGCCGCCGTCCAGCGGGCCATACGGCTTGCGCAGGGCCACCACTTCGCGCTTGCCCATGCCTTCGGAATCGGCGTCATACGCCCACACGCCCATGTTCGACTCGCTCACCAAGAGGCGCCGGGCGCCATCATCGACCCGGCAATGCTTGGCGTGCGGCGGCAAGGCCAGCTTGCGCACCAGCTGACGCTGCTCGCCCTGCATCACCCACTGTTCTGCCTGGCCATCCTTGCCGATCAGGAAGAGATGGTCGAGTTGCTGGGCGTCGCGGTACAAACACGACGCTTCCACGGAAAAGGTGGGGACGGGAAACGGCGCCAGCTTGACCAGCTTGCCGGCCTGCACGTCGACCGTCACGGGCAGCGGGCGCTGCGTGTCCGCTTCCAGGAAGACGGCCAGTACTTTATTGCCGTCGCTGCGCGTGTCGAGTTGCTTGGCGCGCACGGCGATGCGGTCCTGCTCCTGGCCGCTTGCATTGAACAGGCGCAAGCCATGCTTGTCCAAGGTCAGCCAGCCGCCGCCGGGCAGGCGCGCCAGTTCTTCCGCTTCCTGTGTGAAGGAAGGAGCAGCCTGGACAGACGCGGCTTGCGCCGTGGCCGAGAGGCAAAAGGCAGCCAGCAAAGCGCTGCAGAGTGCGTTTTTTTTCATGGTAGGTAAAATCATCATCAGAAGGCGCTGGCTTTCAGGCTCACTTTGAAAGTGCGGCCGTATTGTTCGTTCTGCACGTTGAATTGCTTCGTGCCCTGGTAAACATAGTATTTCTCGTTGTTCAGATTAGCCGCCTCGAACATCAGCTGGAATTGCTTGTTGATCTGGTACGACAGCGAGAAATCAAGTTGCTTCTGGCCGGCGACGATATGGTCCTGGCTTTGGTCGAGGATGTCGTTGCCCATTTCCAGCAGATACGGCGACTTGTAGTTGAGGGCCAGGCGGGCGCTCACCGGTCCCGTTTCATAGCCCAGCATCAAGTTCATCACCTGGTTCGACTGGCCCGGCAGGCGGATGTCACGGTTCATCTGCTTGTTGCTGGCTTTGTCGAAGCGGCCGATTTGCGCGCTCGACGTGCTCAGGGTGCCGTTCACGCCGATGAGAAATTTGTTGAATGGCGCCGGCAGCATGCGCAGCGGCTGCATATAGGCCAGTTCGATGCCTTTGACTTTGGCCGCGTCGCCGTTCGCATACGAGGTGGCCGTCGTGTAGCCCGTCCATGATCCCGTGCCGGCAAGATTTGTCGTATAGGTAAAGTTCTTGATGTCCTTGTAGAAGCCGTAGGCCGACATCACGCCGTCGTTGCCCAGCACGCGCTCGATGCCGAGGTCCAGGTTGTTCGCCTTCAGCGGTTTCAAGTCCGGATTGCCGATCACGGCTTCCGTATTGCTGGCCAGGCTGATGCCCGGTGCCAGCTGGCTGAAGTTGGCGCGCACCACGGCCTGTGTCCACGCGGCCCGTACGCTGGTCTTTTGATCCAGGTCATAACGGGTTTGCAGGTTCGGCAGCCAGTTGGTGTACGAACGTTCGCGCGTCAAGGGCGTGGCGACGCCGGCGCTGTCCACTTGCGAGCCGGCAGCTTCAAAGCTGGTACGCTCGGCGCGCACGCCGCCGAGGATGTGCCAGGCGTCGAAGTCGTAGCTGTTTTGCACATACATGGCGTTGATGTCTTCATGCATGCGGTAATCGTTGATGATGGACTCGGTGGCCAGGCGCGCCTTGGCGCGGTCCAGGCCGGCTACGCGGGCGCGGATCAGGGCGGGGTCCAGGGCCACGCCGATGTTGCCCAGGTCGTAGTCGAGAGTGTGGCCTTGCACGAAGTTGCTCATCGACGTGGAGCCGGCGCCCCAGTAGTTGCCGCTCGATGCCTTGCTGCTGTTATACGCCCATTGATCCGTGTCATTGGTCTTTTCGCGGCGGCTGACCTTGGCGCCGAATTTCAGGGTAGCGATGTCGAACTTGCGCGCCAGGTCGATGCGTGCATGGTGTTCATTGTCCTTCGAGTAGCGCTTCTGCAGGGTGATGGCGTTCAGAGCGTAATTGGCCGGGTCGTACAGCGCGGCGGGGCCGCTCAATTTCGGCTCCTGCGTATCCGTGAAACTGATGCCGGAGAAATTGCTGTTGCCGCGGAAACGGCCGTCGTTCAGGGATTCCGGCGTGTCTTCCGTAGCACGGCTCAGGCCGCCTTTGACGTCCAGGGTCCAGTCGCCCGATTTCTGCTGCGTGCCCAGCACGAGCGAGCGCACTTGCTGCGTGTATTTGCGCTGGCGGATGCGGCGCTCGGCGCGCGCACTGGCCGTCTGGCCTTCGGCCAGGCTGCCGCCGGCGATATTGCTGATGGTCAGGCGATCGCGCACTTCATTGTCGGAAAATTCGCTGACGAACGAGCGCAGGAACCAGCTGTTGCCCGCTTCGGGGCGATAGTCGAGGTTGACGGCCAGGGCGCCGCGCTTGCGCACGGGCAGGTAGTCGCGCAATTCCAGGCCCGACAATTTTCCCTTGCTCCAGGCGCCGCCCGTTTCCACGTCATCGGAACCGAACGAGCGCTTTTCCGCGCTCAGGCCGGCTGCGACGCCCAGCTTGCCGTCGAGGAAACGCTGAGCCCACAGAGCGCCGCCGCTGGGGCTGGTTTTGCCCGTCTTTTCGTCATAGCTGGCGCCCACGTTGGCCGACAGCAGTTTGCCCGGCAAGTCGAAGGCGGACAGCGATTTGACTTCGACCGTGGCGCCCAGCGAGTTGGCGTCCATTTCCGGCAGCAAGGTTTTCGAGACTTCCAGTGTGCGGATCAGGCCGGCAGGCAGGATGTCGAGCGCCACGGCGCGGCGGCCCGCTTCCGGCGACGGTACCAGCGCGCCGTTGATGGTGACGGCGTTCAAGTCCGGTCCCAGGCCGCGCACGGTGATGTAGCGGCCTTCGCCCTGGTCGCGCTGCACGGATACGCCGGGCAAGCGGGCCAGCGCTTCGGCCGCGTTTTTGTCCGGCAAGCCGCCGATATCGTCGCTGCTGATGACGCTGATGATGTTGTCGGCTTTCTCTTGCGCGGCGATGGCGTTGCGCAGACTGGCGCGCTGGCCGCTGACGATCACGGTGGCGGCCGGCTGACCATCCTCACCTTGCGCTTGCGCATGGCTTTGACCGCTGAAGACGGCCATGATGCCGAGGGCCACGGCCGTCAGGCGCAGCGGAGAGGGGAACGAAGTGTGCATGGTTTTCATGAAGGGCTCGGTTAGGGGAAGGAACCGGGCGGATTCTAGGCAGCAAATATGACGGTTGCGTGACAGGCAAGGGCTTGCCACCCTGAAAACAACGGCATGCGAACGCTTTGCGGCCGGAATGCTGCCGCCATGAGCTGAAATGACCTGCCGGCGCAGGGCGCATGGGATGCGGCTTGCTAGATTTTCAGCAGCTGCACTGCTAATGATGAGCCGTTTGCACCTGCCGCACGGGCGCGGCGCATGTCATCGTGCCGTCATGGGCGGGCGCTATCGTGGCGACAGCACCACTTTTAAAGGTTTCCCACATGCTGCCGTTGCACCGTAACAGCCTGATTGCCGCCGCGCTCGCGTTGCCCCTGTTCTTGTTCCTGTACGCCACACTGGGGCACCTCAAACCGTTTGCCATCTGGAAGTGGATGGATATCGTCTGCGAAGGCGGCACGGCCGTCATGGCCGGTACCTGGTTCCTGTTCACACTCAGCAGCCGGCCGCGCGGGCTGGTGACAAGTCTGATCGCCGGCGGCCTGTGCGCCATCATGCTGGGGTCCTGGGCCGATTGCCTCGATGAATTCTTTGCCGTCGATAAGAGCGCCGTGTGGGATAACTGGCTGGAAGCCTTGATTCCGTTTGGCATGCTGGTGCTGACGATCGGCATGTATTACTGGCGCCAGGAACAGTTCCGCCTGAACGAACACCTGCAAAAGCGCGAACGCCTGTTCCGCGACCACCGCGCCTTCGACCGCATCACGCAATTGGCCGACGCCAGCTATCTGCGCACGCAGATACGCCTGGAGCAGGAGCGCCGGCCCGGCCTCGATTGCGCGCTGGTCTTGCTCGACATCGACAGCTTTCACCTGATTAACCGCGAATACGGCCACCGCGAAGGCGACCGCGTGCTGCAAGCCGTGGGTCACATGCTGCTGTTGAACTTGCGCAATGACGATTTGCTGTGCCGCTATGCGGGCGACCGCTTTGCCGTGCTGATGCCGGGCGTATCGCGCGAGGATGCGGCCGTGAAGGCGCGCCACCTGTGCGCCATGGTGGGGCAGATGCGCCACCACGCCAACGACAATCGTGAAATCCGCCTGAGCCTGCGGCATGCGTGCTCGCTCACCGATGGCGTGCCGGAAGTGGTGCTGGCCGAGCTGAGCCGGGCCGTGGAAACGCCGCGCTCCGGTGCCGGGATCAGTTCCGCCGCGCCTGCCTGATGCCGCTGAACCAGCAAGGCGACCCCAGCATCGCGGCCCACCATCAGCCGGCGCTGGTGCTCGATTACGCGCGCAGCCGGGAACTGGCTGTGGCGCCGCTGCTCAAGGGCACGGGCCTCGATGGCGGCGCGCTGCCGTCCGCGGAAAGCCAGGTCAGCGCCGCGCAATACCTGCAATTGCTGGCAAACGTGGCGCGCGGCCTGGACAGTGCCGACACGAGCTTCATGCTGGGCCAGCAAATGCTGCCCGGCCATTACGGCGCGGCCAGCCACGCCTTGCTGCAGGCGCAGAATCTGCGCCAGGCCTTGAGCATCCTGTGCGATTTCCATACCTTGCTGTGTCCGCTGTTACAGCCGCGTTTGCGCGAAGCGGGCGACATGCATGTGCTGTACTGGGTCGATGCGTTCGGCGCGCCGAGCCAGCTGCCTTTTCTGGTGGAGATGCACATGACGGCGCTGGCGGCCATGTGCCGCTGGCTGGCGGGAGAGTCCTTGCCGTGGCGCTTCTGCTTCAACCGCGCGCGGCCCCGCCACGTGGAGCAGCATGAAGTGCACCTGGGCCAGGCGCTGCGTTTCGATTGCCAGGTCGACGCCATGCTCATCGATTCCAGCTGGCTCGACAAGCCCTGGCCGCGCGGCAATGCGACGGCGGCCGCGCTGGCCTTGCGCGCGGCGGCATTGGCTCCCGTGTCCGCCGCCAGCCTGCTCGGCGCGCTGTACGACTATCTGCTGGCGAATATCCGCTGCGCGCCGACCCTGGAGCGCACGGCGCAGGAGTTCGGCGTCAGTCCCGCCACCTTGAAGCGCCATCTGGCGCGCCATGGCACGCATTTCCAGGCCGAGCTGGACCAGGTGCGTGCGCACAAGGCGATTTATCTGTTCCAAGCGCATGGCTACGACAACGATGCCGTGGCCGCCTACCTAGGCTTTCATGATGCCACCAACTTCCGCCGCTCGTTCAAGCGCTGGACGGGGCAAACGCCGCAACTATTGCGTCACGCGCTGGCACTGTTCGTCGCTGGATGATCGAAGGCGTTGCGCGCCAGCGCCACGGACAGTCGTTCCTGAGGGAACAATTGCCCGTTCTGCTACATCCATAGTACACTCGATCAGAGAGCGAACAGACGCGCTTTGAGGCGCTCCGGCACGGCGTCACGCGACGCCGCAACACCGCCATCTTGATGGCGGAGCCGGCGGCAGACGACCGGTGTGCCGTGCCTTAACCCAGCCTGGAAACTGGCGTCACCAGTGTGGTGCGCCGGAAACCGGGCAACTTGATAATGCTCAATCGTGTATTCACAATCGCAGATCGATCCAGTCGTCAGTTTCCGCAACACCCAGGGTGAGGCGGTGCGCGGCACGATTTTCAACTTGCAGCGCAATTCGCTGGTCATGGAAATCTACAATCCATATTCGATTGTGCAGGTCAGCGAGGTGCTCAATGACGTGACGGTGCGCATGGGGGCGAAAAACGCCTACGTGGGCAAGGCCGTCGTCATCAGCAGCGTCAACACGGGCCTGACCGCCATCGTTTCCGTGACTCTGATCGACGAGTGGCGCGAGCTGAGCGACGTGGTCGTCGTCAAGGGCGCCGTATTGAAAGAGTCCAGCGCCTTTGTCGCCGGCTGGGGCGAGCGCTTCCGCATCCGCCGCGATTACCAGATCGTCGTCAACGAAATGCGCGCCTTTTTGTCGGAAGTGTCGCGCTGGGTCGAGCAGGTCGACCTGTCCGACTCGCTGCCCAAGGAAAATGGCCGATTGCGCCCGGACATCTTCGATGAACTGGCCCTGCCGCTGATGGAGCAAACCCAGCTTTACTTGCGCCAGCTCGAGGTGGAAGCCTCGCTCGTCGAGGAAGAGCGGGCGCCGGCCCACCGCGCCTTCGCCCAGGCGGCGCTGCACCCCTTGATCCTGCGCGCGCCGTTCGTCTTCCGCACGTTTACCAAGCCGCTCGGCTATGCGGGCGACTACCAGATGGTCAACCAGCTGCTCGACGATCCACGGCAAGGGCCGAGCACCTATTTTCAGATCGTCAATGCGGCCTTCCTGCAGGCGGCCGTGGCGACGGCGCACCGCAACCGCATCGATATCCTGACGGAATTCCTGTCGCAAAAGGCGGCCGCGGCGCGCGCTGCCGGGCGTGTGTATAAAGTGCTCAACGTGGGCTGCGGCCCGGCCATCGAGGTGCAGCGTTTCCTGGAAACGTGCCCGGACGCGCAGTGGCTGGCCTTCGAACTTGTCGACTTCAGCAGCGAAACCCTGGACTGGACGCGCGCGCGTTTGACCACCATCATGCAGCGCACGGGGCGCGTGGTCGAGATCGATTATGTGCACGACTCCGTGCACAACTTGCTCAAGCGCCGTCATGGCGCTGGTATCACGGGCTTGCCCGGCAGTTTCGACGCCGTGTATTGCGCCGGCCTGTTCGACTATCTGTCCGACAAGGTGTGCGCGCGCCTGCTGATGCATTTCGCTTCGCGCGTGGGGCCGGGCGGACGTTTGCTCGTCACCAATGTGCACGCGGACAATCCGGGCAAGTTCGGCATGGAGCATTTGCTGGAATGGCATTTGATCTATCGCAATGAAGAGGGCCTGTCGGCCTTGCTGCCCGAACATGCAACGGACCCGCTGATCTATGTCGACGCGACGGGCGTGAATGTGTTCGCGGAAGTGAGCATTCCTTGATGGATACTCCAGGCCTGCACGCCGGCTACACGGCCGTTTTGCGCGACTTCCGCCTGGAATTCAGCCGTGGCGGGGCTTATACGGGCATCGTGCTGATCCTGCTGGGCATGGGCCTCGATTCGGCCCTGTATCCCGATAAACAGTCGGCGTTTACCAGCGCGCGCATCCTTGTGTCCGTGCTGATCTTTTGCGTCGTGCTGGCCATGCGCACGCGCTGGGCGCAAGACCGCATCCAGGGGCTGACGTTTGTCTGGCTGATCCTGCCGCAAATCATGATCGCCTGGATGATCGCCGTCACGGAAGGCGCCACCTCGATCTATTATGTGGGCATGACCCTGGCCATCTATTCGTCGGGCATCGTGCTGGCGTTTGGCCTGTGGCAGAACATGGTCTTCGGCGCCATTTCCTGCCTGCTGTACGTGGCCGCCTGCGCCTGGCATGCGGGCGGCTTCGACCTGGCCGGCACCTTTGTCGTCAACTGTCTGTTCCTCATCATGTCGGCCAGCATCAGCGCCGTATTTACCTATTTTAATGAGCGCGCCCGCTTCATGCTGTTCCAGCTGAAGGCGGAAGTGGCGCAAAAGAACACGCAGCTGGAAGAAACGAATAAAAGTCTGGCCGATATCAAGGGGCAGATGCTGCAGCAGGAGAAAATGGCCGCCATCGGCACCCTGGCCGCCGGCATGCTGCATGAAGTCAATAACCCCGTGAACTTCTGCATGATGGCCATCGAGGTGGCCATCGAAGACCCGGCCGCCAAGCAAAGCGCGCTGGTCAGTGAATGCCTGGCCGACGCCAAGCAGGGCATGCTGCGCGTGCAGCATATCGTCTCCGACTTGAAGACCTTTGCCTACCGCAAGAGCGGCAACCAGCTGGAGACGGGGCACTTCCAGTTCCGCAGCGCGCTCGACGCGGCCATCCGCCTGGTGGGGCATGAAACGAAGAATGTCAGTATCAGCCATGAATTGCCGGTCGACACCCTGGTGCGCGGTGACGAGGCGGCCATCGTGGGCGTGCTGATCAACTTGCTGGGCAATGCCGTGCTGTCCATGCGCAAGGGCAATGCGCCGCCGTTCGAGATCCGCATCACGGCCCACTGGGACGAGAACCGCCTGCGCATCAGCGTGCGCGACAACGGCCCCGGCATCGCGCCGGAAAACCTGGCGCGCGTGTTCGAACCGTTCTTTACCACGCGCGAAGTGGGGCAGGGCCTGGGCCTGGGCCTGAGCATCAGCTATGGCGTGATCGAGCGCCACGGCGGCACCCTCAGCGCCGAAAGCGAGCTGGGGGTGTGGGCCAGCATGAACTTCGACTTGCAGCGCTCCGACTGGGAGGGCCGTTAATGGACAACGATAGCCGCGCCAGCGTGCTGTACGTGGACGACGAAGCGCTCGCCTGCAAGTATTTCGAGCGCGCCGCCGGACCCCGCTACCGCGTGTTGACGGCGCAGAGCGTCGATGCGGCGCTGGCCTTGCTGGAAGACGAGGCCGGCCAGGTCGACGTGCTCGTCACCGATTACCGCATGCCGGACCGCCTGGGCAGCGAGCTGCTGCAGGAAGTGGCGCAGCGCTATCCGCACATCGTCTGCATGCTCGTCACCGCGTATGCGGACAAGGACGTGCTGCTGGAGCTGATCAATGGCGGCACCTTGTTCCGCCTGCTGGAAAAACCGCTCGACCTGGCCGCCATGCAAACGGCGCTGCAGCTGGCCGTGCAGACGGGGCGCGAGCGCGCCGCGCGCCGTCAGGGCCTGGTGGCGATGGAAGAGTCGCTGGCTTTTCTTGCGCATGAATTGAACACGCCGCTGGCGGCCATCGCCAATTTTGCGCGCGGCATCGCGCGGCGCGCGCAGGCGGATGCCGCACCGCAGGCCGAGATCGGCGAAGCGGCGGCCTTGATGCACGACAATGCGCGCTATTGCCTGTCCGTGCTGGCCAGCTTTGTCGATACGGTGCGTCTGGCCAGCGCCGGTCCCGGCATGCAGGGCGGACGCCGCGCCGGCAGCGCGCGCCAGCTGCTGGCCGCCTTGCTCGACAGCTATCCCTTGAGTACGGCCCAGCGCGCCGCCATCACGGTTGACGTGGGCGATGATTTCTCCATTGCCGAGTCACCCAACTGCGTCGCGCTGATCTTGTCGTCCGTGCTGGCGAATGCCTTGCGTTCGGCCGGCGAGCAGACTCATCCGGCGATCGGCATCCGCATCGACGCCGGCCGCATCACGGTGCGCGACAATGGCGCCGGCATCGCCCCCGAGATCGTCGAACAGCTGTTGATCGACCCCGTCAGTGCCAGCGGCGGCGAAGGCAAGGGCTGGGGCATGGTGTTTTGCCACCGCATGATGCAGTCGTTCGGCGGCAACCTCGACATCGCCACCGAGTTTGGCACTTCCACCACGGTAACCCTGAATTTTCCAGTACATATAAGGAACGAGCATGATTGACGCCAATCTGCGTTTACCGGCTCAGCGTGAGTCGGCGCAAGGCTTGCCGACGATACTCTATGTCGATGACGAGGCCAACGCCCTCAAATACTTCCAGCGCGCCATCGCACCGCTGGCCGACGTGCTGACGGCCACCTCGGTCGAGGAGGGCAAGCGCATCCTCGACGAGCAGGCCGACCGCATCGCCGTGCTGGTGTCGGACCAGCGCATGCCTGGCGCCTACGGCAACGAGTTGCTGTCATATTGCTGGGATCGCCATCCGCACATCGTGCGCATTTTGACCACCGCGTATTCCGAGCTCGAGCACACAGTGGAAGCCGTCAACCAGGGGCAGATCCACCGCTACATCCAGAAGCCGTGGGATATCGCGGCCCTGCGCATGGAATTGAAACAGGCGCTGGAACTGGCGCGCTTGCGCAACGAGCACGCCCAGTTGCTGCGCGAGAAGTTGATGGTGCGCCAGCGGCAAGCCGTCGCCAACCGCATCGGCACCCTGTACGCCCTGTGCGCCAGCCTGGCCGGTCCGGAACAGCAGCTGCCCGTGGAAGCGTATCTGTCGGCGGCCCTGACGGCCGGCGTCACGCCGCCCGAGCCGGACTGGCTGTTGATGGATTATGCCGACCTGGTCAGTTCGGAAGCCTTCCGCGGCACGGCCTTTGCCGCCGCTGTGCGCCAGCAGCTCGACACGCTCGAGCGCGAACATCCGGGACGGGGCGTGGAGCAGGCGATCGACATGCTGCTGCCCGTGTTTGGCGCGGCCCTGCAAAACCAGGGCGGCACGGCGCTGTTCCTCGATGGACGGCTGCTGACGGAATTCCTGGAAACGCCGACCACCACGCCGGTCTCGGCCATCCACTCCTTCTGGCTGGCCAGCTTGCTGTGGCTGGCACGGCGCGGCTGGTCCTTGCAGCTGAGCAAGACGGAACTGGGTTTGCAGGGCAAGGTAGTGCAGGCTGAACCAGCGCTCACGCCGGACCACCTGGCGGCCTGGATCGAGCAGTTCTGACGGCGCGCTCCCTTGCCGCAGATCGCGCTGCAAGGGCGCGCACCATGAAAAACAGGGCCGCGCGGGCCCTGTTTTGGCTTGCGTAGCGCGGGCTTAGCGCTCCGCCGCCGCTTTCAGGTTGGCCAGGCCCTTCTCGAAATCCTTGCCGATCATCCTGTCCATGCTGACGAAGACCGTCATGACCTTGCTGACGTAAGGGCTGGGGCCTGTCATGGTCCAGTTCACCTTGGTGCTGTCGCCCTCTTGTGTCATGGTAAACGTAGTGGTGTTATGGCTTTCGAACGGTTTCAGGAAGTCCAGCTTGATGACGGTGCGCTCAGGCTGGGCTGCTTCCGTGATTTCCATGCGGCCGGCGCCGACCTTGTCATTGCCCGTCCAGGCATACTGCGCGCCCAGGCCGTTGGCCGGACCCGTAAACGTGCGGCGCATGGCCGGATCGAGCTTTTCCCACGGAGACCAGGCGGCCCAGTAGTGGAAGTCCGTGATCAGGGCGGCGATTTTCTCGGGCGGTGCCTTGATGGTGATTTCGCGCTGGACACTGAAGGTGTCGGGCTTGGTGGTGGCATAGCCGAGGATGGCGGCGACGACGACAACGATCAGCAGCAGGGTTTTTTTGATCATATGCTCTCCAAATCTTGAATGGTCGATGCGAACGAATCAAGGCAATCTTAGCAGATATGAATGGCTGTGCGCGGCCTGTTGGCCTTTATTTGCGCCAGCGCGTGGCAGGGCCGCATGCGGCCTGGCACAGGGGCGCACGGCAGGATTGTGGAAGGGCGCCCGTGTCCGCTAGAATGCTGGCCTGCAAAGATTTCAATTAGGTAAATATGATTCAACGATCGATCGCCAGGCTGACCCTGGCGTGTGGCTTGCTGGCTTCCGCCTTTGCCGCGAACCTGGCGCATGCCGATGCCTGTCCCGCTCATTACGTCGATGGCCGCAAGCCGGAAATCACCAACCCCAAGCTGGATGTGGCGACGAAAGAGCTGTGCTACAACGTGTTTGGCGTGATGCACTCGGGTATCACGCGCACGCCGCTGTGGTCGGCTGAGCACTTGACGGCGAACAACCTCGAAGCGGCGCAGGATTTGTCGCGCGAAAATTCCTTCCATGCCGAACGCAAGCTGCCCGCCGCCCAGCGCGCGGAACTGGCCGACTATGCGCGCAGCGGCTTCGACCGTGGCCATATGGCGCCCAACGGCGACATGCCGGACCGCCAGAGCCAGCGTGACAGCTTTACCCTGGCCAACATGGTGCCGCAGGATGCGCGCAACAACCGCTATGTGTGGGCTGGCATCGAAGGCGCCGTGCGCAAGATGGCAAAGAAAGAGGGCGACCTGTACGTGATCACGGGACCGGCTTTTATTGGCGGCAACCTGCGCAAGGTGGGAAGAGTGATTGTGCCCAGCCACCTGTACAAGGCCGTGTACAGCCCGCGCCAGCGCGCCGGCGCCGCCTACTTCATAGCAAACGTCGACACCAAGACGTATGAAGTGCTGAGCATTGCGCAACTGGAAGACAGGATAGGCATCGATCTGTTACCGTCGCTGACGCGCCAGCAAAAACTGCGCATGCTGAGTTTGCCCAAGATCAATAGCAAGTCCAGGAAATAACAAGACCGTCGAAAAGGAAATCCCATGTGCGCAAAGAAATTCATCCCGTATGCCAATGAAAGCGATGTGCTGGAGATTGGCAACCTGAGCATCGAAAACCGCATCGACCGCATTAGCCTCAGCGGCGACATCGACCTGACCCTGGACAAGCCGGGCCTGGCCCTGGCGAAACAGCTGCAAAAACTGCTGGCCGACGTGGTCGCCCAGCTGGAGAAGCAGGAGCTGCCCGACCAGCTGCCGCCGCCCGAAGTGACGTCGGTGGCCAATCCCTTCGAGTGACGCTGGCGGGGAAGCCTACTGTGCCGCTTTTGCGGCGCGATAATAGCCTTTCCTGCTGATCGCTTCCGGCGCGTTCGCGACTTCGTACGCGCTCAAGGCGATGGCGATGGCTGAGTATTGCTGCGCCGCGCTGAAGGGCAGCACGTTGTCATACGTGTCGAGCAGCGTGTGATGCACGCGCGCATAGTCGAAATCGCCGAGCACGGTAAATTTCGGCGTCGGCACGCCATGCAGGCTGAAGACGGCGTCATCGCTGCCTGCCCGCGCATGCATCGCCTTGCTGGCATCGCGCGGCACGTCATTGATGCTGGCGGCGAAGCCGAACACGGGGTGGACGTCTTGCAGCGCCCGTTCGACCCGGCCAAACACGGGTTGCCAAGCTGTGGGAATCGCGATGCCGTCGATGGCGCCAGGCCGGCCGTCGCGGTTGAGCATCATGACGATATTCTTCAATTCACCCGCATGCCGCTCGGCGAACGCGAACGATCCCTTGCGGCCGATTTCCTCCGCGCCGAAGGCGACAAACATGATGGTGCGGCGCGGCTTCGCTTCCGATAGCGCCAGCAGGCGCATCGCTTCGAGCATGGTGGACACGCCGCCGCCATTGTCGGCCGCGCCCGTGCCGCCGTCATAGCTGTCGAGGTGGGCGCCGATCAGCACGATTTCCTCAGGCTTGTCCGTGCCGGGAATACGGGCCACGACGTTGTGATACGTCACCGGGCCAGGATAGAACCAGTTGCGGATGTCAAACTCCAGGGTGACGGCTTCGCCGCGCGCCAGGCGCTGGCGCATGTCCGTGTACTGTGGCGCGGCCAGCTTGATGTCGGGCAAGGTCGGCAGGGTTGCCCAGGTGGCGGGCGCGGCGCTGGCGGCATACAGCGGTTCTTCGCCGGACTGAAGGGTGCCGAGGGCGCCGGCGGCCATCAGCACGCGGGTGATGGCCCTGGGCTGGTGAATGGCGCTGCCATCGCGCCCGCCACCCCCGTTTTCGCCGCCGATCAGCACCCATTTTCCCTTGAATTGCGCGGCGCGCTGCTGTGCCTCTTCCACGGTGGCCGGCCCCACGATTGCCAGTCCCTGCTGCACGCCACGCGTGCCGGCCGAGTAGGCGGGCGTCGCCAGGCGCAGGGGCTGTTCCTGGGGCGCCAGCATCTTGCCTGACCCGGGACCGCGGTTGAAGCCGACGGGCATCCTGCCTGCCTCTTCCAGCACGGCGTGCACGCCCCATTGCTGCAGTTGCATGCGCGCCCATTGCGCCGCATGCGTGTAGGCGTCGCTGCCGGCCATGCGGCCGCCGAAGCGGTTGCTGAGGATGTCGAGCCAGTCCATCGCGCGCGGCTCGCTGGTGCCCAGCGCCACAATCCGGCGCGCCGTGGCGTCGCCGGATGGCGATGATGCAGGCTGGATGACGGCATTCCTGCCGGACAGCGTGGCCAGGAAGGCGGGCAGCCTGTCGTGCCGGCGCGCCGCCTGCGCCGCGTCCAGCTTGGCGGAACGGTGCAGCTTATCCTGGCGCAGCAGGGTTTCATAGGCGCGCAGCACGCCCTGCATTCCCGCCAGGTCGCTGGCGCTCTGCTGCCCGGCCTGGTCCGGGTGTTCGATCTGGAAAGCCATCACGCTGGCCAGGTATTGAAACACCATCGCCTCGCGGATGGTCGCCTGGCTGGCGATGGAGAGCCAGCTTTCCAGCGCACTGGCCGGTAGCGTGAAGTCGGGAATTGCCTCGATCCATTCTGTTAGCCAGGCGCCGTCGCGCTGTTGCACTGCCAGGGGATTGCGCTGCGCCTCTGTTGCCATCTGCACCACGCGCGCGCGCTCGGCCGGCGTGGAAGGGCCGCGCGCGGCGGCGCCTGACGGTGCTGCTGCGGGTGGCAGTACCGGCGGCACATAGCGCTGCTGGAGCCGCCTGCCGCTCACGGGCTTGGGTTCGTTCTCATCGGTTTCGACCAGGCGTTCGCCGCTCAGCACGTCGCCCTTGGCGTGCAAGGTCCAGCGTATCGTCACGTCGGTGCTGACCTCCTTGCCGTTGCGCCCGGTGCTGACGCGCTTGCCGCTGTGCCGGAAGATGGTGCCGGCGGTACCGGCGGGGCCGGCGGTGCCATGCACCGTGCGCGGCGGCGTGAGCTGGCCACGTTCGTCGAGCCACGCGATCGTCGCGCGCAGGCCGTCTTGCTCTTCGGTAATGTCGAGTATGCCCGTGTCGATCAGGTCGGCCTCGACGCCATTTGTCGTGGTCGTGCCCGTCGCAGTCTGGAATTGCCACTGTCCGGCGAGGGCCGGCGTTTGCGCGTACAGGGTGCCCGGCAGGGCGGCAACAGCGAGGACGCAGGTGGCGTAAAGGTGGGGAGGGAACAGGTGCATGGCTATCCTTGTCGTGGTTTTCGCTCGGGAAGAGTCGAAAAACAGTATGCGGATAACCAGATTGCCAAGATGCTACTTTCCGACCAAGGCCTGGATTGGCGGACTGAAGGCGGGTTTGGCCGGGCCAAAGAACAGATCAACCCCATCCGGCAAGCTGCGTCGGACGAGGTTGATCTGGCACAAACTTACTTGGCGAAGGCTTGCGCCGCCGGCGTCACGGTGACGGCTGACGGCTGGATGTTCAGCTTCATCGCGCCGATGACCTTGTCTTCATCAAGCAGGGCCTGCGGCTTGTTGCCGTCGTACTTGATGGGAGAAAACGCGTCGCTGACGAGCTTTTCCTTCAACCCGGCCGCATCCTTGGCGACGATCACTACGGACAGGTTCTGCGCCGACAGGTGCTGTTTGATGGCGCGGTTGACGTCTTGTACCGTCAGCTTCGACAAGCCGTCACGCATCAGCTTGGTAAATTCCGGCGTGCCATACCATTGCGAATCGAGCGCATAACCGAGTTGCTGGTCTTGCGTCGACGTCATGACGAAGACGTTCTTCATCAGATAGTCGCGCGTGGTGGCGAAGTCGTCCTGCGTCAAGCCGTTGTCGATAAGCTTGCCCAATTCCGTCAGGGCCACACGCAGCGCGAAGTGGGCGTTGTCGGGCGCCACGGGGCGTATCCAGATTTCGAACAGCTGCGCCTTGCGGCCCAGGTTCGGGTTCGGGAAGAACTGGTACATGCCGCGCGGGAAGGCTTCGATGTATGCGTAATCGCCATAGTTCATGCCGCGGAGTTCGCGGATGCGCTGGTACAGGTAGGAATTCGAGGCGCGGTGCTCGCCCAGCCACGTCTTCGCCAGCCACAGGGCGGGGAAGTCCGGGTGCGTGCGTGTCACGTCGAGCGGCAGGCCGAACGAGATGGCCGTGGCACGCGTGTTTTTCTCGATGATTTCCACTTCCAGGCCCTGTGCCTTACGGCCCGCAGGTTTCACGGTGGCCGGCAAGCCGGGGCCGGCCGGCAAGCTTGCCAGCGACTGCGTCAGCGACGCCGTCATGGCGTCCGTCACATCGCCGGAAATGCCCACCTTGACGGCGCCTTGCGCATACGCGCTCTTCCAGAATTGTTTCACGTCGTCCAGGGTGATGGCGTCGATGCCGGCAAGCGTGCCCAGCACCGGGTGGCCGTACGGCGTGCCCGCATACACATTCGTTTGCAGGCGTTCCTTGGCGAATTCTTCTTCGTTATTGTCCTTCAGGTCCAGCAGCAGCGCATTCTTTTGCGCATCCTTCAGGCGGCGGAAGTCGTCTTCGCGAAAACCGGGCGAGAGCAGCAGCGGCAGGGCGATGGCGTTGAACTGCGTCCAGTTATCCCGGTGGATGGAGCCCGTAAACGTCGTCATTTCCTTGTCCGTCTGCTGGCTGAAACTGCCGGCCAGCGGGAACAGGGCCTGGTTGACTTCGTCGATCTTGCGCTCGGACGAACCACCGGACGCCACCATGGCGGCCGTCAGCGCGGCCAGGCCTTCCTTGCCTTGTGGATCTTGCGCGGAACCGGCCGTAAACAGCAGCTTGTAGCGGATCTGCGGCAGCGCGGATTTTTGCACCAGCACATCAAACTTCGCGTTCGAGGCGGCCGGCAGCAGGCTGGCCAGTCTTGGCGTGGTGGCGATGGCGGCCGCCATCGGCTGGTGCGACAGGGTCGTCACCACCAGGCCCTCGTCCGTCAGGTATTTGCGCGCGGCTGCCTGCAGGTCGGCCGGCGTGAGCGTATCGATCAGGCGGTAGTACTGGTTGATGGTGGCGTACGAGCGGTCGAAATGCACGAAGGACGCCAGGGTGCCGGCGATCTGCTCCGTGTTGTCGAGCGAGCGTATCAAACCATATTTTTCGGCCGACTTGGCGTCCGCCAGGTCTTTTTCGCTCACTGGCGTGTCGCGCAGCCGCGCCACGGTGGCCAGGATGGCGTCGCGCACGTAGACGGCATCGTCGATGTTTTTTACGCGCGCGCCCAGCACGGCCAGGGTCGGGTCGACCCGGTCCGGCGTCATGTCGAACAGCTGGTCGACCTTTTGCTCATTCTGCACCAGGCGTTTATACAGCGGCGAGGTGCGGCCGAACGACAGCGACAGCAAGGTTGCCAGCGCGGCCTGGTCCTTGTCCTTCACGGAAAACGCGGGCGCATGGAAGCCGACGGCCACCCACGGCAGGGTCGGCGTGGGCCAGGCCACATGCTTGTAGACGGGGCCGCGCGGCGCGGGTTCCACGGGCACGGCTGCCTGCTGCTTGCCGCGCTGCCAGCTGCTCCAGTATTTTTCTACCAGCGCGATGGCTTGCTGCGGCTCCACGTCGCCGGCGATGATGATGGTGGTGCGCTCGGGACGGTACCAGCGGTCGAAGAAGAGCTTCGAGTACGCGTACTGGTTCGGCATGTCTTCGATGTCCTGAATGAAACCCATCGTCGTGTGCTTGTAGGTATGCGTCGTGTAGGCGCTGTCGCGCATCACTTCGAACAGTTTCGAGACGGGATTGGCGCTGTTCTTGTTGTATTCGCCCAGCACGGCCCGCGATTCCGTCTTGAACGCGTCTTCCGCATAGTCGAGGTGCTGGAATCGGTCCGCTTCCACTTTCAGCACGGTTTCCAGGTCTTGCTTGGCAAACGTCGTGTGGTAATTGGTCAGGTCGTCGCTGGTATACGCGTTCTGGCGCGCGCCGGCGCGGGTGATGACTTCCTGGTATTTCTCGGGCGGATACGCCTTGGTGCCGCGGAACATCATGTGCTCGAAGAAGTGGGCAAAGCCGGACTTGCCCGGCTCGACTTCATTGCGCGAACCCGTCTGCACGGGAATCTGCAGCGAGACCAGGTTGGGGAAGCCGGTCGGCACGATGATGATTTTTAATCCATTGGCCAGGGTCTTTTCCGTTGCCTTGAACGGCAGCAGATCGGCCTTGCTGGCGGCAGCGCTGTGGGCGGCGGCCGGCTTGACGGGCGCGGCGCCCAGGTTCGACGCGGCCATGGCCGACAGGGCCAGGGCGAAAGCGGGTAATAAAACGGGCATGATTCTTGACACGGGGGCTCCTTCTTTTCTTGGAATGTGGAAAGTGCAACGCCGCAGCATAGAATATTCACGCCGCCCTGCATAGGGGCTAAAAGTCGGGCCGCAGGATGCGCGTCGTGAGATGGCTGAGAAAATCGCGCCGGACCGGCAGGAACATGCGGATGTACACGATGCCGTGTGCGCGGTCGTGATGGTAGATCACGCGGATATCCTCGCACAGGCGTTGCCGCACATCCATGCCGACTTCGCGGGCAGCCTCGACGGGCGTCTCGCTGTCGGGAAAGGCTTTCAGATCAGCGAATAATTGCCGGAACGCGGCGGTGAACTGCGCCTGGGCGGCGGCCGTGTGGCGCGCCTTGAAGTCGCTGCGCAGTTCATTGAAATCGGCTTGCGCGCTGTTCAGCACGACGATGCGCGCCATCTCAAGCCTGGTCAAGGCTGGACAGGAAGTCTTCTTCGGACACCACGACGCCGCGCGCGATTTCCTGGTTGCCCATGGCGATCAGCTTCATGAACGCATGCTGTTCCTGCATCTGCCGCGCTTGCCGCTTGCCTTCCTGGTAGGCGTGCATGGACAGCACGACCATCTTCGCCTCGCCATTTTGCGTGATGATGATGGGCTCATCCTGGCCAGCGTCAAAGCTGTTGACGATTTCCGTCGTATTGGCCTTGAGATAGGAGATCGGTTTGATGCGCTCCTTGAAGTTCATGGCGGCTCCGAATGAGATAAACTGCGAGACGACCAAATATACACCAAATTTGGTCGTGTTACTTGGACGCGTATTTGCTGCTTACGTCAGCGTCGTTTCCGGCAGGCTGATGCGGTTGCGGCCCAGGTGCTTGGCGCGGTACAGGGCGCAGTCGGCCGTGTGGATCAGCTGCCCCAGTTCCGTGCCTGCACCGGGCAGGGCCGTGGCGGCGCCGATGCTGACGGTAACGCAGGCGCAGGCACTGGCACCATCGGCGCGCTTGCGCGGCAGTTGCAGCCGCTCCACGCGCCGGCGGATGCGTTCGGCCACGATGGCCGCGCCCTTGAGCGACTGGTTCGGCAGGATGACGGCAAACTCCTCGCCGCCATAGCGGGCCACCAGGTCGTTCGTGCGCATTTCGCTGGCCACGGCGCCGGCCACCTTGCGCAGGCACAGGTCGCCGCCCTGGTGGCCGTGGTTATCGTTATATTCCTTGAAATTGTCGACGTCGACCATCAGCAGAGACAGGGGCTGGCTCTGACGCTGGGCGCGCTGCCACTCGGCCAGGATGGTATCGTCGAAGCAGCGCCGATTTGCCAAGCCCGTCAGGCCGTCGCGCGTGGCCAGGCGTTCCAGTTCCACGTGCGCGCGTTTTTCATCTGTCATGTCGCGCAGGGTTTCGACGACAGCGATCAGTTCGCCGTGATTGCCATAGATGGGGCTGGCATCGACGGCCAGGTAGCGCCGCCGCCCCGTGCGCGGCATGTCGCACCAGTTTTCCGCGCACAGATTGTTGCCCGTGCTGCTGCGATATTGCTGCTGTGCATGCAGCGCGCGCATGTCGCCGCCGCGCCCGGCCAGCAGCAGGTCGGCCAGGGTGGGGCGCTCGTCGTTGTAGAAGCAGCGGCCCGGCTCGCGCGTGCGCAGCACTTCGGCCGCCGGCACGCCCGTCAGCTGTTCGCAGGCACGGTTCCAGATCATCACCTGGCCATGCACGTCGAGGACAAAGGTGGGCACGACCAGCAATTCCATCATCTTGACGGCAAAACCCTGGGCTGCATCGCAGGGCGATGCGCTGGCATGTGCATGGCTATCCGGCATGTAAACATCCTTCTTGGGGTGAATGGGGCTGGCTCGCTGGCCATGATGCAGTGCAGCGAGACAGGAGATGTTGATATTGAGCAATATTTTCAGCGATGCGCCATCGCTTCGTCGTGGCAGTCCGGCAGGGGCAGCGACACGCGCAAGGTGGTGCCGGTGCCGCTGTGGCTTTCGATGTCCAGGCTGCCGCCGGCGGCTGCCACGCGCTCATGCATGCCGGACAGGCCGCAACCGAGTCGCGGCGGCGAGCCCGACAGCCCGACGCCGTCGTCGCTGATGCTGCAGGCCAGGGTGGCGCCCGTTTGTTGCAGGCTCAGCTGGACATGCGTGGCGCGCGCATGGCGGGCGATATTCGCCAGCGCTTCCTGCAGCGCGTGGTACAGCAGGGGGGCGTGCGCGCTGCCGGCGGCCGCGTCGAGCCGGTAATCGCAGCTGCAAGCGATGCCCGTGGTACGCTTGAAGTCCGCCAGCAAGTCGTCGCACGCCGCTTGCAGGCCCGCGTCGAGGGCAGGCGGGCGCAGGTCGTGGATGACGCAGCGCAGCGCAGCGATGCTGAGGTCGACATTGCGCGCCATCACGGCCAGTTGCCGCGCCAGCAAGGGCGCCGCGTCATGCGTGCTGGTCTGCAGCATGGCCAGGTCGAATTTCAGGGTCAGCAGATGCTGGCCCAGGTCGTCGTGGATGTCGCGCCCGATGCGCAGGCGTTCCTGTGCGCGCGCCTTGTGTTGCTCGCCGGCCAGGCGTGCCTGTTCGGCCTCGGCGCGCAGCTGTTCCAGCGCCTGCAGGCGCAGCGCCAGGCGGTGCTGGCGCCACAGCAGCAGCGCCAGCGCAGCGAGCAGGATGGCGCAGGCCAGCATCAAGGGGGAGGGCGTTCCATCCAGCAGCATCGGCCCGGCGGCGTATCCGGCGTGCAGGGAAGCGAGTGCGGCGGCCCCCAGACAGGCCAGAATGCTCAGGCGGTACGGCGGACGTCTCCAGCGTTGCAGCATGTCCATCCTCCCCAAGAATGTTTTCCATCAGGCAATGTTCTTACAGAAAATATATTAACTTGGGGCTATTTATATTGTCTAAACGCAAAAGCTGCGCAGTTATGCCTGCGAATATGGTTTTCTTGCCCCGGATGCCGCAGCAGCAGGGGCGGGCACGGCATTTGCACGGGAAGTGTCGTGGCGGCATATAATAGAGGGTTGTCAATCGGCTTTTGCGGCGACGGCGCGGCGCGCCGGCCCCGATGCGTTCGCCCCGCGCGATGACGCCAGCCAGCTCTTAGGAAATACAGTGACTTATAGCATCAAAGAGATTTTTTACACCCTGCAGGGCGAAGGAGCGCACGCGGGCCGTCCGGCCGTGTTTTGCCGCTTTTCCGGCTGCAACCTGTGGACGGGCCGCGAAAGCGACCGCGCCACGGCCGTGTGCCAGTTCTGCGACACGGATTTCGTCGGCACCGATGGCGAACTGGGCGGCAAGTTCAAGACGCCGCAGGAACTGGCCGCGCTGATCGACAGCCTGTGGCCAGCCAGCTACGCGCCGAGCAAATACGTGGTGTTTACGGGCGGCGAACCGCTGCTGCAACTGGACACGGCCCTGATAGCCGCCATGCACGCGGTGGGCTTTACCATCGCCATTGAGACCAACGGCACCTTGCCCGTGCCGGCCGGCGTGGACTGGATCTGCGTCAGCCCGAAGATGGGTTCGACACTGGTCGTACACAAAGGCAATGAAATCAAGGTGGTCATTCCCCAGTTCCAGCAAGACCTGGCCGCCTACGAACAACTGGACTTCGAGAACTTCTTCGTACAGGCGATGGACGGCCCCCTGGCCGCGCACAACATGAAGCTGGCGATCGAAACATGCAAAAGCAACCCGAAGTGGAAGCTGAGCCTGCAAACCCATAAACTCCTGCAAATACCTTAACAAAACAATATGCTGACTATCACACGCAAGCTCGAATTCGACGCGGGCCACCGCATTCCCGACCACAAAAGCCAGTGCCGCAATCTGCATGGCCACCGCTACACGGTGGAAATCACCCTGGTCGGCAAGGTCATCGAAGCGGAAGGCAATTCCGACAATGGCATGATCATGGACTTTTCCGACGTGAAAACCCTGGCCAAGCAGCACCTGGTCGATGTCTGGGACCACGCCTTCCTCGTCTACGAAAAAGACACGGCCGTGCGCGACTTCCTGGCCAGCCTGCCCGACCATAAGACCGTCGTCATCGATCGCATCCCGACGGTGGAAAACCTGGCCCGCATCGCCTTCGAGATACTGAAAGCGGCATTTACCGACCACTTCGGCACGGGCTTGCACCTGCATAAACTGGTGCTGCATGAAACGCCGAATTGCTGGGCAGAAGTGACCGATGACTGAAACGCACGCTAGCGCGCAGGACGCGCGCTACATGCAACTGGCCCTGGAGCAGGCACAGCACGCATGGGACCTGGGCGAAGTGCCCGTCGGCGCCGTCGTCGTCAAGGATGGCGAAGTCATCGCCGTCGGCTACAACCAGCCCATCGGCCGCCATGACCCCACGGCGCACGCGGAAGTGATGGCCTTGCGCGCGGCCGCTGAAAAGCTGGGCAACTACCGCTTGCCCGGCTGCGAGCTGTATGTGACCTTGGAACCGTGCGTGATGTGCTCGGGCGCCATGCTGCATGCGCGCCTGGCGCGCGTGGTGTATGGCGCGGGCGACCCGAAGACGGGCGCCTGCGGTTCCGTGCTGAACCTGTTCGAGCAGCCGGCGCTGAACCACCAGACGGCGATCGCTGGCGGCGTGCTGGCCGACGAATGCGGCGCTTTCCTCAAGCGCTTCTTTGCCGAGCGCCGCCGCGCGCAGGCGGAAGCGCGCAAGCTGGCCCATCCTCCGGCCTGACCATGCCAGCCATCGCGGCTGGCATTTTTTACAACTGTTGCGAAATAACATCTGTATAGACCACTTTGCCATTCTCAAATGAGAATGATTCGTGTTACAGTATTGTTTTCGCCAGCAAACTTTCCTTATGCATCGTTAACACTTTCGTTATCGATCCGGGTTCAAGAGCCAGCCTTTACTCTTCCACCGGATCATCATGACTACTGTGCCTACGCAGCGCCTCGCTGCACCCGTCGTATCTCCAGCTCACCTGCCTGTCCGCCGCCATAACCTGGTGCTGCGCGCCGCTTTGCTGGGCCTGTTCGCCGCGCCGCTGCTGCCCGTGGCCGCGCAAAACGCCGCCATCAATGCAGGCACGGCCGCGCAGGAACCGGCCAAGCTGCCTGTCTTCCCGGAAATCGTCGTGAACGCCAAGCAGGATTACGAGCGTCGCGCGGGCACCAAGACGGTGATCCGCAGCGACGACCTGGAACGCCGCAACGTGACGGACATGGCCGGCGTCGTGCGCTATCAGCCGCTGATCAGCACGCCAATGGCGGCCTCGGGCGGCGGCGGCATCTGGGATGGCGCGGGCAATACCGGTTACAACATCCGTGGCCTGGAAGGCAACCGGATCAGCCTGGAACTCGACGGCATTTCCCTGCCGGATGCTGCTCCGAAGCCGGACAGCAATAACATGAACGCCTTCGGCATGGGCCGCGATTATTTCGATCCAGAAACCTTCCGCGAAGTGCGCATCGATTCGGGCACGACGGCCGTCAGCGGCGCCAATCCCGGCCTTGGCGGCGGCGTGGCCTTCATCACCAAGTCGCCCGAAGATTACCTGGGCGAAGGGCAGGACCATTACGTGGCGTATAAATACGGCCGCGCGACCGCCGACCGCAGCAATGCCCACACCCTGACGGGCGCGGCCAAGATCGGCGCCAGTCTGCAAGGTCTGGCCGTGTACGTGCACCGCGATGGCGAGCAGCTGGACAGCCGCGGCAGCGCCACCGTCAACCCGGATGACTGGCATTCGAACGCCTTGCTGTCGAAGCTGGTGTGGGCTCTGCCGGGCGAACAAAAGCTGGACTTGACGGTCGACATGTTCGAACGCAAGAACAAGCGCGATCTCAACAATAAAGTCAGCGCCATGTACCCGGACGGCGTGCAGCAGGATTCCACCACCAAGCGTACCCGCGTCAGCCTGGGCCACGATGTGGTGCTGAAGGATTTCGCCCTGTTCGACCGCCTGACCTCGAAAGCTTATCTGCAGAACGCGAAGATCGACGACAAGAGCAAGGGACGCTATACCTATCAAGGCAACTTCCAGCGCGCCATCGACACCAGCTTCAAGAATGACAGCATCGGCCTGACTTCGGAAGCCGTCAAGCAGCTCACTGCCGACAACGCGCTGCTGTACGGCGTGCAGCTGGAACAGACAAAATCGCGCCGCCCATGGATGGAAGACCGCACCGTCATCGCCACGGGCGTGCACCAGATCACGCGCAAGAACCGCATGGCCGACATGGATGTCACCAAGCTGGCTCTGTACGTGCGCGACGACTATGGTTTCGACCTGGGCGGCAAGAAAGCCGTGCTGACGCCGGGCCTGCGTGCCGACTACCGCAAGCTGGAACCGAAAAACCTGCAGAACTACCTGATCGGCGTGCCGAACGCGGCCAAGGAAGTGCGCAAGGAGAGCGATTCCTACTTCACGCCGAGCCTGAGCCTGTCCGTGGAAGTGCTGCCGCAAATGAATGCCTACGCCACGTTCACGCGCGGCACTCGCCTGCCGACGGCGGTCGAACGCACGGGTACCTATGATTCCATCAGCTATACGGGCACGGGGAATGGCTATGCCGTGCTGGGCAATCCGAATCTGGGCAAGGAAACCAGCAAGGCGTATGAACTGGGGCTCAAAGGCGACGTGACCAGGGGCTTGAGCATGCACGCTTCCGTCTACCAGACGGAATACAAGAATATGATCGAGTACGTGGCGCAAGACCTGGACCCGGTGAATTACCCGACCCTCACCTGGGGCTTGTACCGTCCCGAAAACATCGGCAATGCGCGCACCTGGGGTGCCGAGCTGAGCTTGCACGCGGAACTGGGCACCTGGTTGCCGGCCATGCAGGGCTACCGCGTCGACCTGGCCACGGGCGTGGCCAAGGGGCGCTCCTTCAATACCCTGACGGGCGAGAGCGGCGGCCTGGCCTCGGTGGCGCCGGCCAAGACGGCGCTGACCTTCGGCTATGACCATACGAACAAGTTGTTCGGCCTGGAACTGAAGGCGCTGCATGCCGGCGAGAAACAGGCGCCGAACGATTTGCTGACGGGCACGACCGCGCCGCGCTTCAAGGTGCCGTCGTACACCATCTTCGACTTGTCGACCTACTGGAACGTGCACAAGAACGCCAAGATCGTCGTCGGTGTCTATAACTTGACCGATCGCAAGTACTGGGACTACGCGGCCGCGCGCAGCCTGTCTGCCGGCACCACGGTGGCCAGCCGTTTGGAGATCGAGCGCTACGCCAAGCCGGGCCGCAACGTCGCCGCCAGCCTCAGCGTCAACTATTGATTTTTACCGGGGAGGGGCGCTTGCCCCTCTTTTTTTCCATGTTTGATTGAATGGTCTCTCTATGAAGTTATCCAAACTCGTTCTATCCCTGCTAGGCAGCCTGCTGATTGCAAACGCATATGCGGCCCCAGCCACCTTGGCGGAACGCTGGTCCACCTTGCGCACGGAACAGCCGAAGCTGCAGATCCGCGACGCGGCGCGCGCGCTGGGTGTATCCGAAGCGCAATTGCTGGCAACCAACATCGGCAAGGGCGTCACGCGCCTGCAGGCCGACGGCAACCAGCCGCGCGAAATCATGCGCGCCGCGCTGGACCTGGGCATCGTGCAAGCCATCACGCGCAATGAAAACGGCGTCATCGAAACGACGGGCGTCGCCAGCAAATTCAAGCAGGCGGGCGACAAGTCCGAGCAGGCCGACGTCAAGGACCCGGAAACGGAAGCGCGCCAGCGCAATATCGCCGGCGGCTACCTGGGCGGCCAGATCGACCTGCGTTTCCACTTTGAAAACTGGAAATACGCATTTGCCGTGGAACAGGCGGGCCGCGATGGCAAGCCCACGCGCAGCCTGCAATTCTTTGACGCCAACGGCACGGCCGTGCACAAGATCTACCTGCGCAACGAACCGGGCGTGGCCATCTACGATAAATTGGTGGCGACCTTCCGCCTGCCGCAGCAAAGCGCGGAGCTGAACGTGCTGGCCGTGGCGCCAAAGGCGGCGGAAAAGCCGGATGCCGAAATCGACGTCAAGGAATTCCAGCTGGCCTGGAAAGACATGACGGACGTGCACCAGTTCGCGCAAATCATGCGTGAATTCCACCTGTCGCGCGAACAGGCCCTGCGCCTGGCGCCGGCCGGCGTGGTCGAGCGCGTGACGCCGCAGGCGCTGCGCACCCTGCTGGAAAACGCGGCCAAGGACAAGGTCGCCATCATGGTGTTCCTGGGCAATGAAGGCTTGACGCAGATCTACAGCGGCAAGATCGAGAAAACCATGGCCGCGGGCGGCTTCTTCAACGTGCTGGACCCGGACTTCAACCTGCACATCCGCGACACGGCCCTGCGCAGCGGCTGGGTCGTCAAGCGCGGCGGCGTCACCTCCGTCGAGTTCTTCGACAACGACGGCACGCAAGTGGTTTCCTTCTTCGGCGTGCGCGAGCGCGGCAAACCGCAGCCGCAAAGCTGGGTGGACTTGGCCGATTCCTTGCCTAAGGCCAAGTAAGCAGTAGCGATGATTCTGCACGGTTGCCGCGCGCCGTACCGGCGCGGCAACACTTCAGCTGGGTGCCGCGTGCCGGTCTCATGTCTGAAGCACAATAGTGGTATGCTGATTGCAAGGCCGCAGCGATCGTGCCTGCGTGCTGGTTCCTGGAAGAGAGGCAATCATGGCAACCATCATGGCGAACGGCCTCAACATAGCTTATGAGAGCCACGGCGATCCCAACGATCCGTGCGTGCTGCTGGTCATGGGCCTGGGCATGCAACTGATCGCCTGGCCGGCGGACTTCGTCGAAGGCATCGTCGAGCAAGGTTTTCGGGTCTTGCGTTTCGACAACCGCGACAGCGGCCTGTCGAGCAAGATGGCGCTGGCGGGCAAGCCGTATCTGCCGCTGGCCTATGTGAAAAACCTGCTGGGCTGGCCCCTCAAAACCTCCTACACCCTCGATGACATGGCTGAAGACGCGCTGGGCTTGCTGGCGGCCCTGCGTATTGCGCAGGCGCACGTGATCGGCGTGTCGATGGGAGGCATGATCGCGCAAGTGATGGCGGCGCGCGCGCCGCTGCAGGTACTCAGTCTGACCTCCATCATGTCGAGCAGCGGGCGACGTGGCTTGCCCGGCCCCACGCGGGCCGCGCGCAATGCGCTATTGCAACGTCCGAAACGCAATGCCAGTCGCGCCGAACTGATGGCGCACATGGCGGCCACCGTGCGCGTCATCGGCAGTCCCGCCTATCCCGTGTCGGAAAAACTGCTGTACCAGCGCATCGAAGCGGCGCTGCAGCGGGGCAGTTGCCCGGAAGGCGTGGCGCGGCAAATGGTGGCGATTGCCGCCTCGGGCGAGCGTACGGCCTTGCTGCCGAGCATCAGTTGCCCGGCGCTGGTGATCCATGGCGCGGCCGACCCCTTGATCCCCGTCGCCTGCGGCATCGATACGGCGGCGCTGATCCCGGGCGCCCGGCTGGAAGTGATCGAAGGCATGGGGCACGACATGCCGCCCCAGCTGATCGAGCGCCTGCTCGCCTTGATCGATGTGCATCTGCAAGGTAAGATGACGCCCCAGATGCGCTCCCAGCCAGCCTAGGCGCGCCCACCATTATTTACGTGCGGGCATATTTTGAACACACCTGAGATTGGCATCGCCATCGTCGCGCCGGGCGGTTGCGCGCCCGACGAGGCGGCTTTGGCGCGCGGCATCGCCCGCTTGCAGGCGCAAGGCGCCACCGTCCACAATTACTACGACCCCGAGCACACATTCCAGCGCTTCGGCGGCACGGATGCGGGCCGGCTGGCGCAGCTGAACGCGGCAGCCGCCGACCCGGACGTACAGGTAGTGATCGCCTTGCGCGGCAGCTACGGCATCAGCCGCATCCTGCCCGACATCGATTTCGACCGCATGGCGGACAGTGGCAAACTGTTTGTCGGCTACAGCGATTTCACGGCATTTAACATGGGCTTGCTGGCGAAAACGGGCCGCGCCAGCTTTGCCGGCCCCATGATCTGCGACGATTTTACGCGTGATGAGCCTGAGCAATTTACACTGGATCAACTGTGGTCGTGCCTTGCCGGCCCCACGCACACGGTCACGGGCACGGCGGCGGGCAATCCGCAGGTCGAGGTCAGCGGTAAATTATGGGGCGGCAACCTGGCCATGCTGGTCCATTTGCTGGGCACGCCGTATTTCCCCGAGATCGATGGCGGCATTTTGTTCCTGGAAGACGTCAACGAACACCCGTACCGGGTCGAGCGCATGCTGCTGCAATTGCTGCACGCGGGCGTGATTGCCCGCCAGCAAGCGGTCGTGCTCGGCGATTTTTCCGGCTATAAATTGAGTCCCATGGATAAAGGTTACGATGTTGACGCCATGCTGGCCTACGTGCGCCAGCGCTTGCCTGTACCCGTGCTGACGGGGCTGGAATTCGGCCATATCCGCCGCCGGGTCACCTTGCCGTTCGGCGGGCAGGCGCGGCTGCAATCGGATGCGTCCGGCTTCAGCCTGCAGGTAAGCGATTACCCGATCCTGGCGCACCCCTGAACGCCATGCGTGCCAAGTCCGGCAGGCTGTTGCAGCTCGATGTGCTGCGCGGCATCGCCGTATTTGGCATCCTGCTGGTGAATATCTGGTCGTTCGCCTGGGGCAGCCTGTCCTTGCGCTACGGCACCTTGCCGGCGCAGCCACCCGTGCTCGACCAGCTCGTCATTTTTGGCGTGGTGGCGCTGGCGCAATTCAAGTTTTACCCCATCTTCGCGTTTTTGTTCGGCGCCGGCTTTGCCCTGCAGACACGTTCTTTGCAACGCCAGTTGGGCAGCCGGGAGCAGGCGCAAGCTGCCTACCGGCGCCGTTTGCGCTGGCTGCTCGTGTTTGGCCTGCTGCACGGTTTTCTCATCTGGAGCGGCGACGTGCTGACCTCGTATGCGGTGGCTGGCATGCTGATCCTGTCCCTGGCATCCGCCAGGCTCGGCCGGGTGCGCAACCGCGCCTGGCTGGTGGCGGGATGTTTTTTGCTGTTCATGTGCCTGTTGATTCCTGTGGGCCAGCAGGGTGGCGCGCCGGACATCGCGCGTGACCTGCACGATTTTGCGGAGCGTTACGCCACCTACACGCAAGGCGGCGCGTGGGCCGTGGCCAGGCTGCGCGCCAACGATTTCCTCGTCTCCTTGCTGTACTCGGCCGTCATGCTGCCGCATATCATCGTACTGTTTCTGCTGGGCATCTTGTCCGTGCGTTTCGGTTGGCTGACGCAGCCGCAGCGCCACCAGCGGCTGTGGCGCGGGGTCCTTGGCGTGGGCCTGGGTGTGGGCTTGCCGTTCAACCTGCTGGCGGCCGGGGCCATCGCGTGGCAGGTGGCCGATCCGTATCAAACCGTGTTTGACACGGCCCTGTTCGAAGTGGGCCTGTTCGCCGGCGGCCCCGTGCTGGCGGCCGGCTACGTGGCCGCGCTGATGCTGGCCGGTCCCTTCATGCTGCGCTGGCTGGGCGCATGGCTGGCACCCGTGGGACGCATGGCGCTGAGCAATTATCTGCTGCAATCCTTGATCGGCACCTGGTTGCTGCAGGGACCAGGCCTGGGCTGGGGCGCCCGCTTGCGTCCCGCCGAGATGCTGGGCCTGGCCGTGCTGATCATGGCGGGGCAGGTACTGTTGAGCCGCTATTGGCTGCGGCATTTCATGCAGGGGCCCATGGAGGCGCTGTGGCGCCGGCTGGCGCGGCTGGGCTGACCTTGTCGTGCATGTGTTGCTCCCTCATGGGCCAGCGCGTAGTGCTTTCTTTTTGCGCAAGTTATCTGGCCTAGGCCTGTCATGAATTGACTAAAATGCATGCTGGTGATAATTTCCTTGTCTTCATGATCATTCGAATAATTAAAAAATGAGAAAAATTCAGTCATGGCCAGGCAATATGACCGTACTCGCGCTCATCTCCGTGCTGGCGGCCGGATGCGGAAGCATGTCGAATCGTGCCGATGCCAAACTTGCCGAACCGGCCAAAATGAAACAAGACGAGGGTTATGTCGTCATCTCGACAGGCACGAATTATGTTGATCAATTCGGGTTCGGCGTATTTTTGACGATCGCTCCTGTACAGGCACAATACAGGCAAGACGAATTGGCGCTTCTTGCGGTGAGTTCGCAGGCTTTGAAAAGCGATTTTTCTGACCATTTTGGTTTGCTGCATGCCGTGAAATTGAAAGCAGGCGCATATCAATACTATCAAGCCAATCTGGATGTCCGGCGCTACGCGATCAGCGTGCCAAATGCACGATTTCATGTCGTCGCCGGACAAGTGACCTATCTTGGCGAATTTTTCTACACAATGAGCTTGAAAACAAGGGATAGAAGCGATATGCGTGACAAAGAGCAGCGCGACATGACCTTATTGCAGCAAAAAAATTCTGCCTTGGCTGCATTGCCCCGTATTAAGAATATTGCCCAGTATTCAGGTTATGTCCTGAAGGACGAGGCGCCTGTCGAGTACACACCGCCGGCCGAGTAAGCAAGGGCACGTCGAAGGCAGGTTCGGCGAGCGTGCCAGGGGTTAATCTGCGCCCCAGTCAAATGCGCCTTGCGCCGCAGCTGGCGGCGGTGCCCTGGGTTTGGCCGAGGGCACCAGCGGATTGTCGACGGCATGCCATTCGAACAGTTCCACGTCTAGCATGCAGGTGCGCGCCAGGTGCAGCGCTTGCTCCGGTGTCAGGGCGGGGTCCAGCCAGCGGTGCGCGTCTTCCAGGCTGACGGCCACGGGGCGGCGGTCGTGGATATCGACCATGCCGCCCATGCTGTCGGCCGTCACCAGCACGAAGCCGGCTTCTTCCCGATTCACCTTGTAGGGGCCGAACTGGGCCAGCGCCAGCAGGAACAGGGGCGCGCGGTCCTTGCGGTGGATGTGCCACGGCTGCTTGCTGCCTTTCTCTCCCGTCCATTCATACCAGCCAGAAACGCAAACGATGCCGCGCCCCGCGCGCAGCAGCGGCTTCCAGTACGACCCGGCGAGTTTTTCCAGGCGGGCATTGATGGCGATGGGGATTTTTTTCTTGCCGGGAGCGGGTGTGGCCGCGGCTGCCCAGGCGGGGCGGTAGCCCCAGAAGACATCGTCGACCCGGTGCACGCCATCCTGGATATGCAAGATGGGCCGGTACGTGCCGGGCGAAACGTTCAGGTGCGGCTCCGCCTCGCTGTCGAACACCGCGTCGGTCCAGCCGAAGGATGACGCCAGCACGCGCGCCGTGTCATTTTGATCGAATCGTCCACACATGGCGAAATCATACCCGATCGCCTGCTGGCACGAACGCGGCGCGCGCCCTTTTCGTGAGTGTGGTCAAACGTACAGACCTGGACGGCCGCAAGGCGCACAGTGGAAGCCAGTCAGGTCCCTGACGCTTCTTGCATCGGAAGAATTATGTCTTTTGAAAATCCCACCATCCACAAAGGGTTTACCATCAGTGCCACGGCCAGCCAGCGCCGCGACGGCCGCTGGGTCGGCTCGTATGTCAGCCAGAACCAGGCATGCGGCGCGTATGCGGACACCTGCGATTACGACGATTGCAGCAATGAAAAAGAAGCGCAGCAACTGGCGCTGTCCGTCGGCTGGCGCCTGGCCGATGGCGTGCAGGCACGCTGAGGCAGCTTGCCGGTCAGCGCTTGCGCCGCAGGGCCAGCAGCAAGCCGGCCACGGGGAAGAGCAGGGCGGTGCCCAGTCGTACGGAGGTCAGCGTAGCGGCCTCCGCGCCGACCACATGCGGCAAGGCCAGCAGCAACAGGGGCGTGGGCACGGCGATGGCAAAGAAAAACAGATACCACGAATAGCCATTCTTCTTGGCCAGCAAGGCAATCAAGGCGCAGCCGACGAGGAAGACCAGCGGCAAATTCACATATTCCATGGTTCTGAGTTTTCATCCGGGAAAGCGCGTCATTATACGCGCGCACCAGGGGTGCCGGATGGACTTGCCGCATCAATTGCCGACGAAATCCGGCGGCTGCGGCGCCTGCTTTTCGGCAAGTGGCGCATCGGCCGGCAGCAGCGCCTTGATGGCGCCGTTATAGATGAGTTCCTGGGCATACGCCGAGGCCTCGATCAAGGCCGCATGCACGGACTTGAAACTGCTGGGTGTTTCAATCAGCACGGGCTTGGCGTACACCTGCAGCGTATCGCCACGCTTGCTGATCAAAATCATGCCCCGGTAGCGCCCATCCTTCTCCAGCGCCCCCGCCACATGAAATTCATACCCCCTGATCTGGTGTTTTTGTTGCTGATCCATGTCTCCCGCCTCCAGACCTGATTGTCGTGGCCCAGGCCTTTTTACGCGTATCGAACAGCTGAGTGTTTGATCTGAATAAGACTGCCAATTCAAGCCACGATCCAACGAACGTCACGACGGCAGCCGTCATCACCCAGCGCGAATGGCGCGGATCTGCTGGGCCGTTTCCTCGATCTCGCGATACGCTTCCTGGATATAGCCACTGATCGGATGCCGGTCCATCCATTCGAAATAGGCGCGTTCGTCATGCTTGATGGAAAAGGGGACGTGGTGGTCGCGGATCGATTCGGCCGTTTCGCGCACCAGCGAGGCAAACAGCAGCTCCAGAGTTTCCATGATGGTCACCTTGCGAGACATAGAGCTTTTAATGTAGCACAAAGCCACCGGCCGGCCAGGGCGCCAGCCGCAGGTGTGCGGACCCGCCTTCAGGTGTCCTCGTGGCGGACGATGTCGAGCGCGCATTCGGGATATGCCTGCTCGAACAGGAACTGGTCTTTTTCGTACACGCAAAAGACGGCCATCCGGTTTTCTTCCTCTGGGAAGTAGTCGCCGTCGATGCACAGCACCGTCATTGCGGGGCCGCCGCATTTGACGCGCACGATATCGCCTTCATGAAATTGCTTCATCGCTGATCCCATGCCGTAGGAGTCGAAATGGATGCCGTTGCTGGCAGATTATATTGTCAGTAATCATACGCCAGGAATAGTTGGTCGCGCACACGCTTGACATGCGGCTTGCAGCTATCATGATGCGAGGCGGCATATCGTGTGCCCGCATGCTTGACCCGAACCGTAGATTGTTTGCCATGGAAATTATTCTCGCTCCTTCCAACCTGGGCTTGCGGCCTCTGGCGCCTGGCCATGAACCGGGCACCTGGCGCGCGCCAGCCGTCCTGATGGCGCAGGGCTTGGAGGCGGCTGTGGGCGCACGCACTTGCGTGGCGCTGCCGCGTCCTGCTTATACGCCCATGGCCCAGCCTGGCACGCGCCTGTACAACGGCGTGACGATGCGCGCGTTCAACCTGGAACTGGCCGCGCGCGTCGCCGACAGCCATGCGCGCGGCGTGTTTCCGCTGGTCATAGGCGGCGACTGCTCGGTGCTGCTGGGTGCCCTGACGGGCGCGCGCAGCGCTGGCGGCGTGTCGCTGGTGCATGTGGATGGCCACAGCGATTTTCGCCATCCCGGTAATTATGATCCTGCGCAAACACTGGGCGCCGTGGCCGGCATGGACCTGGCCCTAGCCACGGGCCGGGGCGAGGCGCTGATGACGCAGTGGCCCGGCGTGACGGCGCCGCTGGTGGCGGAAGAGCATGTCGTGCAACTGGGGGAGCGGGAAAACCGCGATGCCGATTTTGCCTGGCCGGATGTGAATGACACGGCCATCACGCGCATCGATGTGTTTGAGGCCAACGCGGCGGGTGCCGCCGTGGTGGCCGAGCGTATCAATGCTGTGCTGGACAGGCGCGCGCCGCGGCGCTTCTGGTTGCACCTCGATGTCGATGTACTCGATCAGGCGCTGATGCCGGCCGTCGATTCTCCAGGCAGTCCTGGCATTGCACCCGATGCCTTGCTGGCCATCCTGCGGGCCTTGCTCGATGGTGGAGGCTGCTGTGGCATGACGGTGACGGTGTTTGATCCCGACAAGGATCCGGATGGCGCGTGCGCCGCTTTGCTGGTGGCGCTGCTGGGCCAGCTTTTCGCGCCGGCTCCGGTGTCAGGCCGGGTGGCCGATATGCTCGTATAAGATCACGCAGCCGATGATGATCAGCACCAGGCCGCCCACCAGTTCGGCGCGCCGGCCCGCCACCGTGCCCAGCACGCGGCCCAGCATCACGCCCAGGGTCACCATGACGAAGGTGGAAAAGCCGATGGCGGCCGCCGTCACGACAATATTTGCGCCCAGCAAGGCCAGGCCCGCGCCCACCACCATGGCGTCGATGCTGGTGGCCAGGCCCGTCACGGCCAGCACCCAGAACGAGTGCGACTGGGCCGGCGCCTCTTCCTCGTCGGCATCGGACAGCGCGTTGCGTATCATCAGCAAGCCGATGATGCCCAGCAGGCTGAAGGCGATCCAGTGGTCCCACGCTTCCACGTAAGGTGCTGCCACGCTGCCCAGGGCCCAGCCGATGATGGGCGTGATGGCTTCGATGACGCCAAAGATCAGGCCAGTGCGCAACGCCTCGCGCCATTGCGGCTTGTGCAGGGCGGCGCCCTTGCCCACGGCGGCCGCGAAGGCGTCGGTGGACATGGCAAGCGAGAGGGCGGCAGTGGCGGCGAAATTCATCGTTGGCTTTCAGTAAAACCTGGCTGGGATGGTAGTTAACACAATAACGCCTAAGAAAACCGTAGCGAGCGGAAGGGAGTTATGGTCGAGAAGCGCAACTGTACGAAGGTACAGTGAGCATCGCAGGCCGTAAATCACGACGCGCAGCAGGTTTGATAGGTGTTTAACGCAAACCCGGCGATTTTACCCTACGTACAGCACCACCAAGGAGGCCAGCAGGCAATATGCGCCAAAGAAATGCCAGCGGCCCTGTTCCAGCCAGCGCGACAGCCAGCGCAGGGCCAGCAAGCCGGCCAGGAAGGACAGCAGCATGCCCAGCAGGCTTGGGCCGAGCAGGTGCAGCAGGCTGTTGCCGTGTTCCAGATGGTCCAGGCTGCCATTTGCCACGGCCTGGTAAAAGCGCCAGCCTTCCTTGACCAGCACGGCCGGGGTCAGCACGACGGCCAGGGCAAAGCTGAATTCCTCGGCGCGGCGCTGCGGCATGCCCATGGCGATGCCGGCGGAAATGGTGGCGCCCGAGCGTGAAAAGCCGCGGAAAGGCAGGCACAGGCCTTGCACGGCGCCGATCACCATCGCCTTGCCGATGGACAAGGTGCCATGCTGGCGCGCTTGCAGGCGCGACGACACAATGATCAGTACGCCTGCGGCGGCCAGCGCGGCGGCCATCAGCTTCGCGTTGCCGAACAGGTGCTCGATTTCAAAGCCGGGCGCATCCTTGCTCATGACGTGCGTAATGCCTTTCAGCAAGCCGAAGCCGACGATGCCCGTCAGGGCAGTGGCGGCCACGAGCAACAGCACATTGCTGCGAAAGGCGCTGGCCGAGCTGAAATACGTGGCGCGCCAGGATTTCCAGAAATACACGATGACGGCAAACATGGTGCCTGTGTGCAGCATCACCAGCAGCATGGTCAGCTCTGGCGAGGTCGGGTCCAGGCCCATCAGCTTTTCCGCCATGATGACGTGGGCGGAGCTGGACACGGGCAGCAGCTCGGCGAAGCCCTGGACGATGGAAAGAATAAATAATTGCAAAAAACTCATGATTATCTGGACTCGGGCGGGAAAAGCAGGGCCGCCGATTTTACCCGCCCGATCCTGCGGCTACGACCTTCGCCAGATTACAGTTTGTCCATGTTTTATTGCCCAGCCGGCGTCTGCGGCTTGAAGACGCTGCGGAACGCCTTCAGTGCTGCCGGGTGATAGATCGTGCCGTGGGTTTCTTCCGGCATTTTTTCCACATGCCATTGCAAGCCGGGCGGCGCCTGTTTTCGCAGCACCTCGGACAGGCGCTGCACTTCGATGGCGATGCCTGACTCGCTGCTGGACGCCAGGTACAGGCTGTGCTTGCCTGCCGCGCCTTGCGCGAGCAGGGTTGCCGCCTGGCGCGGCAGTGCGCCGTGGTTCCACCACAGGCTGGGATCGAACGCCAGGTAATGGTCGAACAGCTGCGGTTCCAGCAGGTATGTTTCCACTACGAACAGGCCGGCCAGCGATTCGCCGACGATGGCTGTCTCGCCCGTCGTGCGGTAACGGCGCCGCACCTCTGGCATCAGCTCGTCGCGGATGAAGGCCCGGTAGGCGGACGCGCCGCCCACGACGGGGGCGATCTTGCGGTCTGCCGCGCTCTCCGTCGGGCCCGTCAAGTCGCGCCGGCGCTGCGTGTTTTGCATGCCGACCAGCATGAAGGGACGCATCGTGCCATTCGCTACCGACACTTGCAGCAAGCCGGCCACGTGCAAAAAGTCTTCCGCCACGCCGCCGTCCGGCATGTACAGCACGGGCAGCGGCGCGTCGGGCGGCGTATCCCAGGCGCGCGCCATATAGACATTGATGTGGCGCTTTTCCTGCAGTGCCTGCGAATCGATGCTGAAACTTTCACCGATGACGAGCGGCGCGGCCGCGCTGGCGGCGGGTGCTGCAATGGCGATGTGGTGGAAGGGGCTGGACAGCAGCAGGGCGGCGGCGAGGTGCAGTGCAAAGCAAGAGTGGCGCATGTTTTCCCGTGATAAGTAAGTCGGATCGATGGCATGCACGTGTATGGACATGCCATCGGGCAATTCTATCTTATCTTTGGTGCAGCATTACTTGATCGTCAAGAGCTTCCGCTCGCGCACGATACCCGCCTTGTCGATCGTGTAGGCGACGAGCAGGGCGCCATCCTCGGCGCAGGCGTGGCAGGTGATCAGGGGCGTGGAAAACAGCACGCTCTGGCCGCCATCGCTGGTCGCCGTGCTGCCCACGAAGTCGGCGGGCGCAAACGGGACAGAGTCTGGATGGGCAGCGGCAAACGCGCGCCAGGCCGGCGTGGCGCGGTCTTCCTCGCCCACGGAGCCCTCGTCGACGTCGATGGCGGCACCATCGCTGCCGATCAGCATGGTGCCTTCATTCGTGTTGGCGCGGAACGGATAGGTAACGGTGGCCAGGGCCGCCTTGCCCAGCGGCCGCCAGGCGGAGATGAAGCCGGCCTTGTTTGCCTTCACCAGCATTTTGGCCGCGGCGACTGCTTGCGGGCTGGCGCCCGAGCGCTGCATGGTGCGCAGCAGGCAGACGTCGGGCGCAGTGGGCGATTGTTCGCTGCGGCAAGCCGACAGCGAGCGTTCCTGCCACACGGCGCGCGCATCGATGGGGCCGATGTGCTGGGGGCTGGCCGGCTGCGCGCTCGCCAGAGTGGAGAGCACAAGGATGGCGCAGCCGAATACATGGCGGGAAAATTGTGTGGACATGGGGAACTTTCTGTAGCGGAAACAATAGAGCCTCCGATTATAGGAGGGGGCCGGCGAGCTTGCCCACACGAAACGGCCTCGCTGGCGGCCGGCTTGCGTCTCGATTAGCGCTTCTTTGCCGCCGCCTGGCGCAAGGCCTTCGCTTCCTGTTTATTGGGAATGTGCGGGCGCGTGGCCAGCTCCCCCTTGACGGCGGCGATGGCGGCGCCGAACAGCTGTTCGGCCTGCTCGACGCTGGCGCCCGCATAGTGCTGCTGGTTGGACTGGGCGGCGCGCAGCCGGCGCAGCAGCGCCAGCAATTGTTTGCCGTGCAGGGCGCGCAAGTCCTGCGCCAGCACTTGCGCGCCCAGCGTGACCTCCACATGCTCGGGGGCGAGCAGGTGCAGCAAGGCCAGGCCTGCGGGCTGTGGCACCGGTGTCAATTTATCCATCCGACCATTGTAAACGGGACCCGGATTACAGGTATTCCCAGATTTCATCGAAGGTTTCACGCGCGAAATCGTTACGCCAGGCTTCCGAGTTCTTTTCACGGCTGACGGCAAACACGGCGCGCCAGGTCTGCTTCGGCGAGCTCGTGTAGGTCGCGGCGATCTTTTGCAGACCCGCCTTGCATTGCTCGACCTTGCAGCCGCTCTTCGCCAGTTGCTGGGCCGCAGGCGCCCAGGCCACTGCTACCTTGACGACCTGGCATTCGAAGCTGACGGCAGCCGTTTGTATGCCGTTTTCCACCGTTACCGGGTCAGCCTTGGTGGCCTGGCACGCGGCGCCATTCTTGGCGGCAATGACGTTTGCCGCCAGCTGTTCGGCGGCCGGCGTCAGTGCCGCGCGCATGGTCGCGGGGAACAGGTCGGCGATCAGTTTGCCCGTTTCCGTTGGGAATTTGGCATCCGCTTCCTTCAAGCCGCTGTGCGACGCGTATTCGGCGCTCTGGTGGCCCGCCAGGCGGGTGGGGCGCAGATAGGCGTTGAGCTTGGCGACGCTGGCTTCATCCTGGTTGATGATGGTCTTGATGTACAGATTGGCCACGTCGACGGGCGCCAGTTCCACGTCGGTGTCGGCGGCGAAGGCGGGCTGGGCCAGCGCTACGGTGGCGGCAAAGCTTGCTGCCAGCAAGAAGGTGCGCGATGTTTGTTGTGTTTGATGCATGTATTTTCTCCACGATTCAATGTCAGGCGCCAAAAGATGCTTTACGGCAATTTTGGCGCCCGCATTATATATGGTGAAAGTCATAACGTTGCGCACATTAGGCCTACGCCTTGCTGGCCGCTTCAAGCAAAGCCAGCAGCAGCTCCTTGCGCCGGCCTTGCGCCTTGCGCGCCAGGGTCGCCAGTTTTTCCAGCTTGCCCCAGACGGGATACAGCATGTGCTCGACCAGATAGCCTTCCAGTCCTTGTAGTTGCTGGCAGAACAGTTCCAGTTTCTCCACGTCCTCCAGTTCCGCCTGGATTTTTACCTTTGCGTTATCCGTGCACGCGCGCAGGCAGGCCGCCAGCACGGGAACGGAGTCTGGCGTGACGCCATGCTTTTCAGCAAAGGCGGCCGTGAACTGATCCTGCACGGACTGGTGCTCCTCGTCGACGTTGGTCATGTAGTGCTGCACCAGGGGGAAATAGCGAGCGTCGAGCAGGCCCAGGCCAAACGTGGCGTAGCTGCCTGGCATGCAATTTTTTTCGCCTTCCGTGTCGGCATAAAATTCGAATTGCTCGATGGCGGCGCGCGCATACGCTTCCAGCTGCGGCTGCAAGGCGGGCCAGGCGAGGGCGTTGGCAAAGAAGCGGTGCGTGTCTGACCTGGCCAGGCCTTTCAGGGGAATATATTCCTTGACCCTGGACTTGAGCTTGATCTGGTAGCTTTTCGGGAAACCGTTGTTCAGCAAATGGGTGATGAACGCCAGCGCCTGCGCATACGCGGCTTCCTCTTCCCGGGCGATGACAATGGTGATGGTGGCAAACACATCGTTGGCGCGGCATTCCAGCTGGGCATTTTTCAGGTGAATGGCGTCTGGCGCGAAAGTGCCGCTGCCTTCCTTGAGCATGCGCACGGCCCGTTCGCTGCCCAGTTCGCGGGCGATTTCCAGGAATTTCAGGCCTGTCGATTTGGCGTAGCTCGGTTCGTGGCGCAATATCATCACGGCGCCATATAGCAGCAGGTCGATTGGCTCCAGCGCCTGCGCATCTGGCGCCGCGCCCGCTTTCAAGCTGTATTCCGCGCTGCGGTAGCTCGATTTCTGCACGTCATAGAACTGCGGCAGGAACTGCTTTTCCACCCAGGCCGTCACGGCCTGGATGATGTCGCTGCGATGTTCGGCCAGCGCTTGCGGGCGCGACTTGTTCAGTTGTTCGATGCGCTCGAATAGCGCGATCGTCCGGGCGATATCGGGCTGCGGAAACAGCTGGGGATCGAGCAGGTGGCGCGCGAGGAAGAAGGTTTCCAGCTTTTTCGTCGGCCGGTTGCCGTGCTCGAGTTTTTGCGTGACGTAAGTATGTATGCGTTCGAGCAGGGTTTGGCGCTTGCCTTCGTTGACGTATTCCAGCAAGGTCAGGTGCAGCTTGCCCTGCGCCGTCTGGAATTTGCCGCGAAAGCTGAAGCGGTAGTCGATCAGGGGGGTGTCGGCCAGCGCCTCCAGCTTCGCTTGCACCATGGCAACCAGTTGGGGGGCGATGCTGTCGCGCACGACGGCTTCATCGAGGCGCGCCGGCGTGCGGGGACGCACGTCGTCGTCGAAGCCCAGGTCGATCTCGTCGGCGGTGGTGCGTCCTGGTTTGTAGTCGAGCAAGAAATCATTAAAGATGCCCATCTGCAGGGTGGTCCGATTCACGGCGCTTTCCAGATCGGTGCGCTTCAGGCGCTCGGCAAACCACGCCTCCACGGCCGCCTTCATTTCCGCCGTTGCCTGTTCTTGCAGTGTACTCATCCTCTCATGCCTTTCGCTGGTTGTTGTCCTGGCGGCGCCGTTGCGTCCCGCGGGGGCAGTATACGTGATGCTGCCTTTTCGCCATGGTTTCAAGCGTGCCAGGCTGATTCTTTCTACATGCTTATCTTCCGCATAATGTTGCCTTGCGATGTATTGGTATTTCCGCACAGATCGTCAAGTAAATGCAGGTATGGCTGGACGGAAATGTTACATCTGGGTATTCTGCGCATGATACTTATTTCTATACAGTTATTTCTATACAGAAAAAGGTAAGAGGGCGGTTCGGGCCAGCGGCAACGCGGCGCGCGCCGCCACGCAAGGTCAGGCATGCAAAGGTGAAGTCGTCCGCTTGCTGAGCGAAACGGTCAAGTTTCGGCTCGCGGCGGGCAGGGAACAGTGCTGTCATCTTTAAAATAGTAGGAGAGGTTGCTCATGGATGCAGAAAAGGATGTTGTGTACGGTACAGAAGATTTGTTGATGAGTTTGTGCAACTCGGTAGTTCGGGTGCTCAACGTTGCAACGCAAAGTAAAGTCAATTATTCGGGCATGGTGCAGCGCATCACCAAGACGGGCTTGAAGCCGGACATCGGCTGTTTCGTCATGTTCGATGGTGGTTTCACAGGCCTGGTGGTGCTCAATTTCGCCGCCGATACGGCAATGGAAATCTACGAGCGCTACATGTTGCACATGGGCATGCCGAAGTCGGAGTTGGCCAGCTTCTACACATCGGACGAAGTGTCGAACATCATGGGCGAGCTGATGAACCAGATCGTGGGCGACTTCACGGGCAAGGTGCGGCGCGAGCTGCAAACGAACATCACCCAGAGCCAGCCAAAGATGCTGGTGCTGAACAAGCAGGTGATGCTCAGCGTCGACACGCCGCTGGACCGCCCGGAAATGCGCCGCGTCACGTTCTATACGGAAAAGAACAATATTTTCTATCTGGAACTGGCGATCGACCGTACCGAGTTCATCAAGCTGCACGATTTCGATTCGCGCGAAGTCGACGCCGACTCGCTGATGGATGGCGAATTCGCGAACCGCGAACGCGACGCCGCTCCGGCGCCTGCAGCGGAACCGGAAGACGACGACAACGCCGATCTGCTCAAGTCGCTGGGCATGTAAGCAGCGGTTGTTGACCGTGCTTGATAGTGGCTGGTGGCAGGTTTGCCGTCAGCCATTGTCGTTTATATGCCTACAAGGCCTTGCTCATGAATACCCGGCTCGTGCCTTCCGGGCTGCAGGCGATGTCGCCGAAGCGGCGCCAGCCGCGCCGTTCGTAAAATTCGGGCGCCTGGAAACTGATGGTGTACAGTACCGCCGAAGCGCAGCCGCGCCGGCGTCCTTCCTCTTCGAACTGCGCCAGTATCTGGCTGCCCAGTCCCAGCCCCCGCAAGGCGGCGGGCAAATAAAACAAATCGAGAAACAGCAGGCCCAGCGAAGTCCGGCCCATGGCGCCGCCCAGCACCCGCTGGCTGTCGCGGTCGCGCACGACCACGCTCAATACCTGTCTGTCGCTATAGCCGGTGATGGCATCGTTGTAGGCGTTCAAGCCTTCGAGGATGGTTTGTTCGACCTCTGCGTCGATCGTGGCGCTGACGCAGATGGTGTAGGGTAAGTCGATAGGCGTGTGTGCTGGCATGCTCGGCAGGGTGAGAGTAAATAACTGTATAAATATACAGTATTTTACCTGTTTTTACCTGTCTTATTGCGGCAATATCAATGTTTCCATCCTACGCATGCCGACCATGCCGCTTTGCTGGCTGTCATCGAGCGACCAATACTCGAGCGCATACGCATAGCTGCCATCGACAATGGTCAGCGATTCCTTCTGGCGTCCGTTGGGTGCCTTGTAATACAGGCGCCGCGCCAGCCTGCCATCGACCGTGTGCTTGAACGACTGCGGCGAAATGCTGGCGCGCTTGCCCGCCTTGCCGGCCATCGACATGGCCGTGATCGTCACATAGGCCCTGTCCGGGCAGCGGGCCAGCAGGTGCGCGCCGCTCAGGACAGTCGCTTGCGCTGGTTCCAGCGGGAAACCGAACGGCTGCATGCCGACGATATCGTGGCACCCCATCTGCTGCGCCAGGGTGCTCAGTACGGCCGGATCGAGCGCGCTGGTATAGTGTTTTTCAGCGGCCTGCGCCTGTCCCAGCGCCAGGCGGCGCTCCAGTTCAGCCAGCGAAATGTCGCTGGGCACGGGCAGCGGCGCGGGGGCGTCGGGATCGGCGGCCGCGGACGTTTCCGCCTGCATGCGCGCGGCGACAGAGTGGCTGCTCCCGGCTGTGCCATCGAGGGCGTGGGCGAGTGATGTGGCGCTGGCAATGGCCATGGCCAGCGAAAAGGCCGTGTGTTTCAGCATGAAATTTCCCGGTTAACGTGCGGCCATCGCCGACGCAATCTCGATTGAACTGAGTTTCCAGCCCCACACGCCATGGCGCAGCAGGACCAGCGCGCCGTCCTGCGCATTACCGTCTTTTGCACGCACGACAAAGGTGTTCACGCCGGCATAGCCTGCCGAATACTCGGCCTTTTTCTGCGCGCCATCGGCGGGCGCGTCCGCGTCCGCGTTCGTATTCGCTTGCGGGCTGACGGCGCTCTTGTTCACCAGCGCGACGACGCCTGCGGGCGAGACCATGGTGTCGACCATCTTGCCCAGCATGGCACTGGCAATCGACTGGCCCAGCGCGGCCAGCGGGTTGCCGCTGCCGGCGGTCGCTTCGATGCTCCGCGCCATGCTGCCCTCCAGCTGCGTCTTGACGCTGGCGCGCAGGGCGGGGAAGTCCACGTGTGCGGCCAGGGCTTCGGCATTGCGCTCGGCCAGCGCGGTCTTGATCTGGTGCAAGGCGTAGTACGGCGAAGCGTAGACGGTGGCGGCGAGGGCAATGATGGCCGCAGCGGCGGCAATGGTAGTTTTTTTCAAGTGATGCCTGTGAGTCCGGTAGTGTTGGGATGCGCCCGCACAATACCAATGCCTGGTGGCGGGCGAGCACGCAGCCTAACTGCTAAATACGGACAAGGCAATCATGATGCATGGATAATTTTCAGGGGCAGGCACCGATGTGGATTGCTGCGTCGATGCCTTGCCGAAAAAACGGAGGTTGGAACGGGACGACATACTTTGTGCCGTAGCGGGACTTGCGTTCCAGGGAGCCGAACCGGAGCACGCCTGCAGCGCGATAGTGCCGCGCTGCAGTGGAGGACCTATGGCGATATTTCACAGGTCCGACGTTGCGTTCCCCTCGGGAATGACCAGTACAAAATCGTAGCCCTGAATCATGCCTTGGACACTGCTGTCTCCATTCGCCAGGGATTTGGCCGATCCCAGCAAGGGGCGCACGTCGAACAATGACCAGTCCTTATGCTCTTTCGCCGCGGCAAAGAAGGGTAATACGCCAGCCATGGAGGACTTGGTATCGACTTTTTCGATTTCTGTGATGGCCGACGCGCGCCCAATGCCGGCAAATTGCGCCTGTTTGCCTTTGGATGCCAGCACCAATACATGCAGCGATTTTTGTCCGTGGCCTTCCGCATATTCAGCCAGATAATTGCCGATCTCACGGCTACCGGCACCAAGCGGGTTATAGCCTCGGAATACATGCACTGCACCGGCTTTCAGTAACATGCGCTGTGCAGGCGCAAGCGTCAAATGGCTGGTCACATACTGCTTCATCAGCCTGGCACGCTGTATATTCGACGAATATCCTTGTCCCGGCGTCATGTTTTTGGTGTAAATGCTGCGGCTTTCAAGCAATGAATTCAACATCGCCAAGGCGGGCATTTCCTTGGGTGTCGTGAGCAGCTTCTGTAATGCGACTAATTCTTCTTCTTTGATTTTTACCATGAAAAGCTCACGCGGGTCTCCGCTCTCCGATGCTCGGCGATAGTCGTCGCTTTCAAGCTTGCGGAAGGCCTCGACTTTTGATTTCGCCAAAGGACCAAGCGGTTGTTCAGCCATTTGGTCGAGCAAATATTTCGAAGCGCCCATGAGCTCCTGATCCATTCCCACTAAATGGAACGATGGTCCGGCAGCTTTGGCGATACGGGCCAGGAATTGCGCCTCAGCTTGCCACTTGTAAAAAGCAGTAGCGACCGGATATGCCTTATTAAATGCTGCTATGCCAGCGACGCCAGTATCGGCTTTCAATGTTTTTTCCAAAGCATCAGCAACCGTCGGCCCGTTTTCGATAATAAGCGTCGTAAATCCTTGATTTGCCAATTCTTCAAAATACGCCGCCGAAAAATGCGCAATTTCTGCAATGCCATGGTCTTCGCCGATGAGGACGAATTGGCTTTCCAGGCCCGCGCTTATCAATGTTGCCGCGCCGGAACCAACCATCTTTCCATGATCGATTGCGATAGTTGTGCGAAGGGCGGTCAGGCGGTCTGGCAAAGATAGCGGCGTATCCGCCGACAATACAGGCATGGCCAAGCTGGCCAATATGCTAAAAATAATCAAGGAATGAGGTTTTCGCATTATTTTTCTCAAAAGTGTGTTCTGGTCGGCGATTTCAGTCGCGGTGTATTTGGTAGCAGGATCTAACGCCTCCAGTTGACCTTGAAGGATACTTCCTCTTATAAATTTTATATATTGCGGCAAGGAGAAACTCGGCAATCCTACGGTAAATCAGGGGGCGCGACAACTATCCGGATACAGGCGGTATTAATGATTTTCTGTAATCGGTCATTAGCACGGCGCTGCCGCCATCAAGGCACCACAATGACCGCAGTAAAGCGCAACAAGCGGGCCAAGCCCGGCCCCAAGCTGCTGACACTGGCCAACTGCCAGAAACCCGCGGACCTGAGCGGTGAAAACGGCCGGCTCAGGCAGCCCACCAGGATAGTGGTTCATGGTGGTTGCTGTATAATGGGAGAAAAGTACCTAACTACCTGTTTTCACTGGATAAAGACCTCACTAATGCTTTCTACAGCAAATATTACGATGCAGTTTGGCGCCAAGCCATTGTTTGAGAATATCTCCGTCAAGTTCGGCGACGGCAACCGCTACGGTTTGATCGGCGCGAACGGCTGCGGCAAGTCGACGTTCATGAAGATCCTGGGCGGCGATCTGGACCCGTCGGGCGGCAACGTCATGCTCGACACCAACGAACGCCTGGGCAAGCTGCGCCAGGATCAGTTTGCGTTTGAAGACATGCGCGTCCTCGACGTCGTCATGATGGGCCACACGGAAATGTGGGCAGCCATCCAGCAGCGCGACGCGATCTACGCGAACCCGGATGCGACCGACGACGACTACATGCAGGCGGCCGATCTGGAAGGCAAAGTCTCCGAATACGACGGCTACACGGCCGAATCGCGCGCCGGCGAACTGCTGCTGGGCGCCGGTGTCGCCATCGACCTGCATCAAGGCCCGATGAGCAATGTCTCGCCAGGCTGGAAGCTGCGCGTGCTGCTGGCGCAGGCGCTGTTCTCGAACCCGGACATCCTGCTGCTCGACGAGCCGACGAATAACCTGGACATCAACACGATTCGCTGGCTGGAAGACGTGCTCAACGAGCGCAACTCCACCATGATCATCATTTCCCATGATCGCCACTTCCTGAACCAGGTCTGCACCCACGTGGCCGACATGGACTACGGCACCCTGAAGATTTACCCAGGCAACTACGACGAATACATGTTCGCCTCGACCCAGGCGCGCAACCAGCAACTGGCCAACAACGCGAAAGCGAAAGACAAGGTTGCCGAGCTGCAGGAATTCGTGCGCCGCTTCGCCGCGAACAAGTCGAAGGCCCGCCAGGCCACGTCGCGCGCCAAGCAGATCGAAAAGATCAAGGTCGACGACATCAAGCCATCGTCGCGCGCCTATCCGTTCGTGCGTTTCGACGGCGAGAAGAAATTGCACCGCCTGGCCGTGGAAGTCGAGAACATCTCGAAAGGCTTTGACCGCCAGCTGTTCAAGAACTTCAGCATCATGGTCGAGGCAGGCGAGCGCATCGCCATCATCGGCGCCAACGGCGCCGGCAAGACCACCATGTTGCGCTGCATCGCGGGCGAGATTGCCGGCTTGCAGCCCGACCAGGGCCGCGTGAAGTGGGCGGAAAATGCCAACGTGGGCTACATGCCGCAAGATCCGACGGAAGATTTCGCCAAGGACACGAACCTGACCGACTGGATCGGCCAATGGACGAAAGAGGGCGACGACGACCAGGCCGTGCGTTCCATCCTGGGCCGCTTGCTGTTCGGCGGCGACGATGTGAAAAAGGCCGTGAAAGTACTGTCCGGTGGTGAAAAAGGCCGCATGATGTACGGCAAGCTGATGCTGGGCCGCCACAACGTGCTGATGCTCGATGAGCCGACCAACCACATGGACATGGAATCGATCGAATCGCTGAACATCGCGCTGGAAAAATACGCTGGCACCCTGATCTTCGTGTCGCATGACCGCGAATTCGTCTCCTCGCTGGCGAACCGCATCATCGAGATCAAGGAAGATGAAGTGGTCGATTACCGCGGCAACTACGAGGATTACCTCAGAAGCCAAGGTATTGATTAAACACCTGATCAAACCTACTGCGCGTCGCGCTTTGCGGCCTGTGATGCTCACCGTACTTTTGTACGGTTGCGCTTCTCGGCCACAAATCGCTGCCGCTCGCTACGGTTTTATCAGGCGTTTGGAAAGCCGGTGGGGTACTCTGGTACCACCCACACCGACGCGCCGCGGTCCTTTCGTTCCGGCGCACCTGCTTTATTGCAATCGTGCCGGTCTATCCCGTTTTGTTTGACACAGCCATGCAAACTTTAGCCATCAAATCCGTCGAGTACGAACATCCACAAGACGGAGCCAGCTGCACTGCCCACGCCTGGGCACGCACGCCAGCGACGCCATCCCCGGCTGAGAAAGCCGAACTGATCACGCGCATCAAGCGCCTGCTGATCGAGCGCGAAGCCGTGCTCGTTGCCCACTACTACGTTGATGCTGACCTGCAAGACCTGGCGGAAGCCACGGGCGGCTGCGTCTCCGATTCCCTGGAAATGGCCCGCTTCGGGCGCGACCATCCTGCCAAGACCCTCGTCGTGGCCGGCGTGCGCTTCATGGGCGAAACGGCGAAAATCCTCAGTCCCGAAAAAACCGTGCTGATGCCCGACCTCGACGCGACCTGTTCGCTCGACCTCGGCTGCCCGGTGGATGAATTCACGGCCTTCTGCGACGCCCATCCGGACCGCACGGTCGTCGTCTACGCCAACACCAGCGCGGCAGTCAAGGCGCGCGCGGACTGGATGGTGACGTCGTCCATCGGCCTCGATATCGTTGCCCATTTGCATGCGCAGGGCAAGAAAATCCTCTGGGCGCCCGACAAGCACCTGGGCGGGTATATCCAGAAGGAAACGGGCGCCGACATGCTGCTGTGGCAGGGCAGTTGCCTCGTGCATGACGAATTCAAGGGCATCGAACTCGATCTGCTCAAGGAAGAGTATCCGCAAGCGAAGGTGCTCGTGCATCCGGAGTCGCCCGCGAACGTGGTGGCGCTGGCCGACATGGTGGGTTCCACGTCGCAAATGATTGCGGCAGCGCAAACCATGGACACGGACACGTTCATTGTCGCCACCGACAACGGCATCCTGCACAAGATGCGCGCGGCCGCGCCGGGCAAACGTTTCATCGAAGCGCCCACGGCCGGCAACAGCGCCACCTGCAAGAGTTGCGCGCATTGCCCGTGGATGGCCATGAACGGTTTGCTGAACCTGGCGGAAACGCTGGAAAACATGCACAACGAAATCCACGTCGATCCCGCCGTCGGCCAGCTGGCCGTGCGCTCGATCAATCGCATGCTCGACTTCGCCGCCGCCAAGAAGGCAGGCCTCAAGCCGGGTGCGGATCTGGCAAAAGAAACCACATTGTTCCAAGGAATCGGTCCAGCATGAGTACCCTCGTTAATTCTTTCGCTCCTTTCGATCCGGCCCTGGCGCGCGCGTTCGAAGGCAATTTGCTGGCAGCCTTGCTGGAAGACGTGGGTCAATGCGACCTGACGGGCGAGCTGGTGCCGCCTGACCATATCGTCACGGCCCGTGTCATCGTGCGCGAAGCGGCCGTGCTGTGCGGCGCGCCGTGGTTCGAAGGCATCATGAAAAGCTTGGACCGCAGCATCGACATCGTTTGGCATTACGCCGAAGGCGACATGATGGCGGCCGACAGCGTCGTTTGCACGATCGAGGCGCCGGCGCGCGCCTTGCTCACGGCCGAGCGCAGCGCCCTCAATTTCCTGCAACTGCTGTCGGCGGTCGCCACGGCCACGCGCCAGTATGTCGATGTGGTCGCCGGCACCAAGGCGTCCATTTTAGATACGCGCAAGACCTTGCCTGGCCTGCGCCTGGCACAAAAGTATGCGGTGCGCGTGGGTGGCGGCAAGAACCAGCGCCTGGCCCTGTATGACGGCATCCTGATCAAGGAAAACCACATCGCGGCCGCGGGCGGCGTCAGCCAGGCCCTGGAAAACGCGCGCAACCTCGACGCGGGCGTGCCCGTGCAAATCGAGGTGGAAACCCTGGTGCAATTGCAGGAAGCGCTGGATGCGGGCGCCGTCTCCGTCCTGCTCGATAACTTCAGCAACGACATGATGCGCGAGGCCGTGGCCGTTACCAAAGGCCGCGCCTTGCTGGAAGCGTCCGGCGGCATCAATGTCGACACCGTGCGCGCCATTGCCGAAACGGGCGTGGACCGCATCTCGATCGGCAGCCTGACCAAGGATGTGCGGGCCACCGATTACTCCTTGCGCATCGTCGGCTGATGAGCAGAGCAGGGCGGCGCCTGCTGGCCCTGGCGCTGCTGTGGTCTGCGCTGCTTGTGCCATCGCAGGCGCCAGCGCGGGAACTTCTGGCCGTGGGCGCGCAGTTCGAGCGCGTGTTCGAGTATCAAAACAGCGGTGAATATGGCGGCCTGGGCGCGGAACTGCTGCGCCTGATGGCGGCGCGCACGGGCAATACCGTGCGTTTTCGCATGGTGCCATGGGCGCGCGCGCAAGCCATGCTGGTGCAGGGCCAGGCCGATATCCTGATCGGCCCCTACAAGACGCCCGAGCGCATTGCCAGCATGGCATTTTCCGACAAGCCGTTTTACCAGGACCAGATGGTCTTTTATACGCGCCAGGACGCCAGCTTCGGCTGGGATGGCGACTACGCGGTGCTGAAGAACCGCCGGGTGGTGCTGCTCAACGGCTGGGCCTATGGCGCGGACTGGGAGCGCGTGCGGCCCGGCTTGCAGGTCAGCGTGGCCAACAATGTGGAAAATGGCTTGAAGATGCTGGTGCACAACCACGTCGACGTGTTTGTCAGCAACCGCCGCAATACCGACCCCGTCATTGCCCGCCTGGGCTACGGCCGCCAGGTGAAGCCCTTGCCCAAAGTCATCGACATACAAAACGGCTATTTCGCCTTCCCCCGCTCGCCCGCTTTCGACAAGCTGCGCCTGCAGTTCGACCAGGAACTGAATAACCTGATCGAGACGGGCGAGCTGAAAAGAATGGGCAAGCGCTATGACGTCGGCGTGCCCTGATGGATGCGCATGCCGGCCCGCGTGGGGCGGCATGCGTGGATTCATTTACAACTGGCGCGCCTCGAACGTATTGCACTGGGCAATCTGGCCGCTTTCGATGCCCTTGGTAAACCAGCGCACGCGCTGTTCCGAGGTGCCGTGCGTAAACGAATCCGGCACGACATGGCCTTGCGACTGGCGCTGCAGCGCATCGTCGCCGATGGCCGTGGCCGCTTTCAGGGCCGCTTCCACGTCGCCTTGTTCCAGGATCTTGCGGTCGGCGTTCGCGTGATATGCCCACACGCCGGCAAAGCAGTCGGCCTGCAATTCCAGGCGCACGGACATGGCGTTGGCCTGGCGCTCCGATTGCGTGCGGCGCGCCTTGTCGACCTTTTCGGACAAGCCCATCAGGTTCTGCACGTGGTGACCCACTTCATGCGCGATCACGTAGGCTTCGGCAAATTCGCCCGAGACCTTGAAGCGCTGCTGCATCAGGTTGAAGAAGTCGAGGTCCAGATAGACTTTCTGGTCGCCGGGGCAGTAGAACGGCCCGCTGGCGCTCTGGCCCGTGCCGCAAGCCGTCGGCGTGCTGCCGGAAAACAGTACCAGCTTGGGTTTCACGTAGCTGCCGCCTTCGGCCTTGAACAGGGCGCCCCACGTGTCTTCCGTATCGGCCAGCACGGTCTTCACGAAGCGGGCCGTGTCGTCCGATTCGGGTGGCTGGCGCGCCGGCGCCTGGCTTTGCTGGGTGCTGATCTGGCCGCCACCGCCGCTGAGCAGGTTGAGCAAAGTCAAGGGGTTGACGCCCAGCACATACGAGCCGACGAGGGCGATGACGATGGTGCCGATGCCGATCGAGCGCCCGCCGAAACCAAAGCCGCCGCCACCGCCGCTCCCACCGCCGTCTTCGCCACGGCGATCTTCCACATTGTCGCTTTCGCGATTGCCTTCCCATTTCATGATATCTACTCCTGCTGCGATTTGCGATTGATTGGTGACGCCGCAAGATGTCTCTTGCGGTGAATCTTACAATTATCGCAGCAAACCGCGCCGCGACAGGAGCGACAGTGTTACGCTTTGCAACTTTCCAACCACATCACAACAGGTGCACGCATGGCGCTTGCCAACGATACACTCATTTCGCCAACGGCGGTGGTCCAGGCACAACTGGACGCCTATAACGCACACGACGTGCCAGCCCTGCTGGCCATCTATGCCGATGACGCACAGCAATTCCAGCACCCCGACACCTTGCTGGCCACGGGCAGCGCGCAGATCGGCCCCCGTTTCACGGCCCGCTTTGCCGCCAGCCGGCCACGGGCGCAGTTGCTCAAGCGCATAGCCTGCGGCAAGCTGGTGATCGACCATGAAATCGTCCATGGCGACACGGACGATGGCGTGTCGGCACAGGAACTGGTGGCGACGTATGAAGTGGAGCAGGGCCGCATCCGCCGTGCCTGGTTCAGCTTTGGCGCTTTGAGCAGCTTGCGCGTGGCGCTGTCGGCCGATGTACCGGCCATGAATGCGCTGATCGCCCGTTCCGGCGTGGAACTGAGCGCAGGGTTTTATACGCAGGAACAGGCCGCGTCCGTGACGCGCCACGTGTTCGGCGTCGATACGCAGCTCGTTGCCGACCGGACGTATTTCGTCATCGAACGCGATGGCGCCATGCTGGCTTGCGGCGGCTGGAGCCAGCGCGCCACCCTGTATGGCGCCGACCGCGCCAAGAGCGGGCCGGACCCGCTGCTCGATCCGGCCAGCCAGCCGGGCCGCATCCGCGCCTTCTTTGTCGAACCCGCTGCCGCGCGCCAGGGCCTGGGCAGCATGCTGATGCGCCATTGCGAACGCCAGGCCCTGGCTGCCGGTTTTACTGCCCTGGAACTGGCCGCCACCTTGCCCGGCGTGCCGCTGTACCTGGCCAGCGGCTTTGCCGTGACGGAAGAGTTTCATCTGGACTTGCCTGACGACATCAAGCTGCCGCTGGCGCGCATGCACAAGCGGCTGTAAGGAGCTGCCTTAACTGGGCTGCATTACCTGCCATGGTTTACCACGGCAGCGGCGCCTTCTCTCCATTGGCGTGCTCGCCGTAGTACAAGGACGGGAGGAAGCGCGACAGATAGGTAAATTCGCTGTAGCAATGGCGCAGTAAATTGAGGCCCAGCACGTCGGGTACGTCGCGCACGGGGTTCAGGCTATTGCGGCCCAGCAAGAAGCGGCTGCGCAGCACGCAGCCCGTGGGCGTGTCGCGCGTCAGGTGCAGCATTTCGCCATCGAGCGGATCGCCCTGCGGGTCCAGCTGTACATGCTCGCCAAAGCCGATGCGCGCGCAGATGGCGGCCGACAGGGCGCCGCTGTCCTGGGCCTGTTGCAGTTGCGCCGGATCAAATACGTCCTTCGGGTCATGGAACTTCAGCTTGGCTTTCACGGGCGGAATGTCGCCCAGGGATTCCACCGCCTCGATCGAGGCGCCGTAGTAACGCTCTCCCTTTTTCCACGCGCTGTTCCAGCCGTGATGGGCCACGTGATCGTGCGGGTGCCACCATTTGATGTGCTGCGTCGTCTCGAAAAACGTAAACCACCAGTCCAGCATGCGCCCGCTGCAGCCGTGCAGCTCCGTGCGCGCCGCCACCAGCAGGCAGCCGTCGGGCAGGCGCGTGATGCCCGTTTCCAGTTGCAGGGGAAACGGGTCGAGCAAGTCGCCCGTGTTGGTGATGCTCCATGGGAATGCAATATGCTGCGTCATGTCCTTCTCCTTTATTGGGGTAAGCCAATTATATATTAAAGAAACGTAAAGCGTTTCCAAAATATGTTTCAGTGTAAAATTGCTTATCGATCAAGCTGGGAGATGGCATGCAGGAAGAAGAGAGCAAGACTGTGCGTGGACGGGGCCGTCCGGCGCGGCCGCCCGGGGAAGCGCGCGAGGCGGCCGTGCAGGCGGCCACCTGGCTGCTGCTGCAGGAAGGCTATGCGGCCACGACGATGGAAGCGGTGGCGCGCCACGCGGGCATGGCAAAAAAGTCGCTGTATCAATATGCGGCCAACCGCGAGGAACTGGTCGCCCTGGTGGTGCGCGGCTGGACGGATGCCTTTTTGCCGGCCATGGCGCACGATGCGCCCGCGCCCGGCGAAGTGCTGCCCTTGTTGAAGGAGATCTTGCAGACGATGGCGTCGCGCGTGCTGACGGCGGACGCCGTGGGCCTGTTCCGCCTGCTGTGCACGGAGTTTCCCGCGCGCGCCGATTTACTTGCCGTGTATCAGCGCAACGGCATCGAACGGGGCACCGCCATGCTGGCCGAGTGGCTGCAGCGCCAGGCCACGCGGGGCCACGTGGTGCTCGGCGATGCGTCGGAACTGGCTGGTTTGCTGCTGGCCATGGTGATTGCCGAGCCCCTGCGGCAGATGGCACTGGGTTTGCTGCCGCCCGTGCCGGCCTGGGATGCCGGTCCCCGCATCGACGCCGCGCTGCGCCTGCTGGGCGGATCGGCGTTCAAGGTGGCTGGTGCTTCAGCGCTTCGCGGTAGCTGAGCGGCGACAGTTGCTGGCGGTGCGCGTTGGCAAATACCGTCACGGCTTCGGGCGCGTGGCGGGCGTAATCGCGCAAGGCCCAGCCGATGGCCTTGCGGATGAAAAACTTGTCTTCATGCGCCAGCGCGAGGGCCGCGTCAAATAGCCAGCCGGCATCCGTGTCGGCGCGCCAGCCCAGCTGGTGCAGCATGGCGATGCGGCGCAGCCAGAAATCGTCATGCCGCAAGGCGCCCGCCATGTGCGCATGGCCGTCGCCGCCGCGCTGCTGTTCTGCCTGAAGCACCTCGCCGATGATGCCCGCCATGCCGTCCACGCTGTCCCACCAGGCCCTTTGGCGCGCCAGTGCCAGCAGGGCGGGGAGGTGTTCGATGCCCAGCTGGCGCCGGTGCAGGGCCAGCATGTCGAGCGCCACGTGCTGATATTCGCGCTGCGGCTGTTGCCACAGCCGTTGCGCATGTTCCAGCAGGGTATCGGCATCGTTGCCTTGCAAACGCGCCAGCAAGCCCCTGGCGGCCAGCCGCCGCTGCGGCGCTGCCACACCCAGGAAAACGAACTGGTCGCGCATGTAGGCTTGCATGAGTCCCGCGCGGCCCGGTTCGGCAACCGCTTCCAGCGCGATTTTTAATTCTTGATGTAGATTCATGGTATCTCCAGGCGTAAAAAAGGCGCCCCGTGGAGCGCCTTTTCATCTTCATCCGATATTACTGGATTTTTGCCTTCTTCATCAGCTCATCGCGGTAGGCGGCGAGTTTCTTCTGTTGCAGCGACTCGGATACCTGGCCCTTGACTTCTTCCAGTGCCGGCAACTTCGTCGGACGGGTTTCTTCCAGCTTGATCACGTGGAAGCCGAATTGCGATTGCACTGGCGTTTGCGTGACCTGGCCTGGTTTCAGGGCGACCATGGCGTCGGAGAATGGCTTCACGTACGAAGCTGGGCTGGCCCAGTCCAGGTCGCCGCCATTGGCTGCGGAGCCGTCTTTCGATACTTTCGCCAGTTCTTCGAACTTGGCGCCGCCTTTCAGCTTGGCGATGATGTCTTTCGCTTCCGCTTCGGTGGCCACCAGGATGTGGCGTGCATGGTATTCCTTGTCGCCCGCTTGCGCCTTGAACTTGTCGTATTCGGCCTTGATTTCAGCGTCCTTGACGGGGTTTTTCTTGACGTAGTCGGCCAGCAGGGCGTTGATGATGATGCTTTGACGGGCATTGTCGATCTGCGACTTGACTTCCGGACGCGTGCCGTAGCCTTGCTTGTCGGCTTCCTGGATCAGCACTTCACGGCCGATCAGGTCTTTCTTGATGGCTTCGCGCAGTTGCGGCGAATCCGCTTGTTTGCCTTGGGCGACGACTTGCTTGACGACCTGGTCGACGCGCGACGACGGGATGGCCTTGCCATTCACGGTGGCCACGTTTTGCGCGAACGCAGGGATCGCTACAACGGCGACCAGGGCTAAGATCAGGCGGGCTGGCTTCAAAATCATGTTCATTCCTAATAAGTATACAAAAACCGATACAAAAGATCGCGACTGCCGTGCAGTGCGCATTCAGGCGCAGAATACACGACCGGCGCCGAAAAGGGCGCCGGGGAGGTCAGTTCTTACTGAACTTTTGCTTTTTTGATCATTTCTTCCTGATACGCTTGCAGTTTCTTTTGCTGCAGCGCTTCGGCGATCTGTGGCTTGACTTCTTCCAGGGTCGGCAGTTTTGCCGCGCGGGTGTCGTCCAGCTTGATCACGTGGAAACCGTTAGGCGTTTGCACCGGGGTGTCGGTGACCTGGCCTTTTTGCAGTTTCACGAAGGCGTCGGAGAAGACTTTCGGGAAGGACGATGGCGCTGCCCAGTCCAGGTCGCCGCCATTGTCGGCCGAACCGGCATCTTTCGATTGCTTGGCCAGGTCTTCGAACTTGGCGCCACCTTTCAGCTTGGCGATGATGTCTTTCGCTTCCGCTTCGGTGCCGACCAGGATGTGGCGCACGTGGTATTCCTTGTCGCCGGTCTGGGCCACGAAGCGGTCGTATTCGGCCTTGATTTCAGCGTCGTTGACAGGGTTCTTTTTCAGGTAGTCGCCGACCAGGGCGTTGATGACGATGGCCTGGCGTGCGTTCTCGATTTGCTGCTTGACGGCTGCATCTTTACCGAAACCTTTGTTTTCCGCTTCTTGCATCAGCACTTCACGGCCGATCAAGTCCTTCTTGATCATTTCGCGCAGTTGCGGCGAATCCGGTTGCTGGCCTTGGGCGACGACTTGCTTGACGACTGCATCAACGCGCGACGATGGGATAGGCTTGCCATTAACAACGGCAACATTTTGCGCAAAAACAGGTACCGCGACAACGGCGAGTAGTGCGATCAGCAAGCGGGCTGGCTTAAAAGTCATTATTAAATCCTGTTAGGGAAAGTTTCGTAAAAAACGCATGGAAAGAAATTGATAACATGGCTCGGGTACGCCAAAACGCCATCCTTACACTACTTCGGACGGCGCCAGGGCCACAATCGCCAATGCATGTATCTCATTATGCATCATATCGTGCACGGAATCATACACCAGTCGATGGCGCATGACGAGCCTGAGCCCCTCAAATTGATTAGAAATAATGCGTAGATTGTAATGGCCTCCGCCGGAGGCTGCGCCGGCATGGCCCCGGTGGCGCGCCGAGTCGTCTTCCAGCACGCATTCCAGAGGGGAAAGTGCCGTTTCCAGGCGGGTACGAATACGCTGCATGCGCGTTTCCGGCGCGGTGTTTTCGGTGGTGGTGCTCATCATGCGTCTTCCTTGATATGTTTGGCCAGGAACAGGGTTTGCGCCACGATGAAGGCAAAGAAGATGCCCGTCGCGCCAAACGCCTTGAAGCTGACCCAGGCAGCCATGTCGCCCTTGTACAGCACGAAGGCGACGAACAGGTTCAGTGCGCCGATGGCGCCAAAGAAAATGATCCATGCGGCCAGCAACTGGTTCCATACGGCATCAGGCAATTGCACCTGCGCTTCCATGGTCTTGCGGATCAGGTTTTTCTTGAAACCCACCTGGGCGATCAGGAGGGCCAGGCCGGACAGCCAGTAGATCAGGGTCGGCTTCCATTTCAGGAAGAAATCGTCATGCAGGTAAATGCTGGCGCCGCCGAACACGACAAAGATGAACAGCGACAGCCACAGCATGCCGTCCACCTTGCGTCCGCGCAGCAGCAGATAGCTGACCTGGCAAGCCGTCGCGACGATGCCGACGAGGGTGGCGAGTATCCACGGCGCCTGGTCGGCTTTGATCAGGCCGCCAGACACGAAGCCGGACAAATATTGCTGCACGAAATCGTGCGTGGCCGCTTCATACATGCCGCCCAGTTTGAAGGCGGCAAAGAAGGCGATCAGGGGGAATAGGTCGAATAGAAATTTCATGGCGAGACTTTACACTGGTCTTATTAGAATCATCTTAGGAATGGCTTAGGAGCAAGGCCCAAGCCATTGCCAGCATCAAGGCTGCGGATCGAAGCGCAAGGAGGCCGAATTGATGCAGTAGCGCAAGCCGGTCGGTGGCGGGCCGTCCGGGAAGACGTGGCCCAGGTGGGCGTCGCAGACGGCGCAGACGATTTCCGTGCGCAGCATGCCGTGGGTACGGTCGACGATCTCCGTCACGTTGGCCGGGTCGAGGGCCTGGAAATAGCTGGGCCAGCCGCAGCCGGAATCGAACTTCGTATCCGAGGCAAACAGGAGCGTGTTGCAGCAGACGCAGGTATAGATGCCATGTTCATGGTGGTCCCAGAACTTGCCCGTGAACGCGCGTTCCGTGGCTGCGTGGCGCGTGACTTCGTATTGCATCGAGTCGAGCATGGCGCGCCATTCGGCGTCGGTTTTTTTGACTTTATTCGTGGTCATAATGACTCCTCAGGATGAGCAACTGACTTCAAGGTGGCTGGCCCAGTCGGGCGGCAGGGCCGCATAGTGCTGGTGTTCGGGCTGTTCGTCAAATGGCTTTTGCAGTATTTCCAGCAATTTCGCCACTTCCGTGTAATCGTGCTGCTGGGCTTTTTCGATCGCCACTTGCGCCAGGTAGTTGCGCAGCACGTATTTCGGGTTGACCAGGTTCATCGCTGTTTGCCGTTCGGCATCGACGCTGTGCTCTTGCAACAGGCGCGCGCGGTATTGTGCCGCCCACGCATCGAAGGCGGGGCGGTCGATGAACAGGTCGCGCAGCGCCGTGTCGTGCTCGGGGGCCGCCACTTGCAGAGTCGCCAGAGCGCGGAAGAAGTTCGTGAAATCCAGGTGATTGGCTTGCATCAGCGCAAACATGCTGTCGAACAGCGCCGTATCGTCGTCTTGCACCGAGCGCAAGCCCAGCTTGGCGCGCAGCAAGGCATTCATCTTCTCCGCAAAGGCTGGCTGGTAGGTGTCCAGTGCAGCCTGCGCCAGTTCCACTTCGCCGATCAGCGGCAGCAGGGCCTGGCCCAGCGCATAGCAGTTCCAGTGGCCCACCTGCGGCTGGTTGGCGTAGGAATAGCGGCCCTGCTGGTCAGTATGGTTGCAGATGTGCTCGGCATCAAACGCTTCCATGAAGCCGAAGGGGCCGTAATCGAGCGTCAGGCCCAGGATCGACATATTGTCCGTGTTCATGACGCCATGCATGAAGCCCACGGCTTGCCAGTGCGCAATCATGTGCGCCGTGCGCACGCATACTTCGGCCAGCAAGGCTTGATATGGATTTGATGCAGCGCGCAAATGGGGATAAAAACTGTCGATGACGTAATCGGCAAGGATTTTCAGCTCGTCCGGCTGCTTGCGGTAAAACCAGTGTTCGAACGAGCCGAAGCGAACAAAACTGGGCGCCATGCGCGTGACGACGGCGGCAGTCTCGACAGTTTCACGCATGATGCCTTGCTGCGAACCCATGATGGACAGCGCGCGCGAGGTGGGAATGCCCAGCGCCGCCATGGCTTCCGAGCACAGGAATTCGCGGATGGACGAGCGCAGCACGGCGCGTCCGTCGCCCATGCGCGAATACGGCGTGGCGCCGGCGCCTTTCAGCTGCAGCTCCATCGGACCGGTTTCTGTGGCGATATCGCCCAGCAGGATGGCGCGGCCATCGCCCAGCTGGCCGGCCCAGACGCCGAACTGGTGGCCCGAATACACGGCCGACAGGGGCAGCGAGCGCTCGGCAACCGCATTGCCGCTCAGCAGTTCCACGTAAGCGGACTCGGCCAGGCGCGCGGCGTCGAGGCCGATCAGGCTAGCGGCTGGCGCGCTGGCGGCCACGAAATACGGAGCGGGCAGGGGCGTGGGCATCAAGCGCGTGTAGAACGCGGGCGGCAAGGCCGCAAAGGCGTTATCCAGTGGTAAGGTATGAGCGGTAATGGCAATTCCATTCAAATAAGATGTAGCGGCACGGTGCGCCAGCCTGGAAGGCGATTTTACCGCACGGCGCGAAGGTGCGTGGCGGGCCCGGTAATGGGAGTCAATGCGGCAAAAAACGGAATCAAAAATTCCATGCTGCAATGCAATATCGAAATGCGTTGACGATTTCCGCACGACCGTACGAAACTAAGGAAAATCTTTAAATTCCAATAACAAGCAAGCAGCCAACCCAGGAGACACGATGTCGGCATTCCCCTTGAGTCCAGTGATGGGCCAGATGATGAATCAGCCCCTGCTGATTTCCAGCATTATCGAGTTTGCAGCGCGTCATTATGGAGGCAGCGAAATCATTTCGCGGCGGGTGGAGGGCGATATGCACCGCTACACCTACCACGATTGCCACCAGCGCGCGCGGCGCCTGGCGAATGCCTTGCATGGCCTCGGCGTCGGCATGGGCGACCGGGTCGCCACGCTGGCCTGGAATGGTTATCGGCACCTGGAAGCCTATTATGCCGTGTCCGGCTCGGGTGCCGTCTTGCACACGATCAATCCGCGCCTGTTTCCCGACCAGATCGCCTACATCTCGAACCATGCGGAAGACCAGGTCTTGCTGTTTGATCTGACCTTTTTGCCCGTGGTGGAGAAAATCGCCGCCGACTGCACCTTCGTGCGCCATTTCGTGCTGATGTGCGACCGCGACCGCATGCCCGCCAGCAGCACGATTCCCGACCTGCTGTGCTATGAAGACTTGATCGCCACGCATTCCGACGATTACGCCTGGCCCTTGTTCGACGAGAATGCGGCCGCCACCCTGTGCTACACGTCGGGCACGACGGGCAACCCCAAGGGCGCCCTGTATTCGCACCGCTCGACCGTGCTGCACGCGTATGCCTCGGCCATGCCCAGCGCCCTCAACGTGCGCGCCTCGGATACCGTGCTGCCCGTCGTGCCCATGTTCCACGTGAATGCCTGGGGCCTGCCGTATTCCGTGCCCCTGTCCGGCGCGCGCATGGTGTTTCCCGGCGCGGCGCTCGATGGCAAGTCGCTGTATGAATTGTTCGAGGCGGAAAAAGTGACGTTCTCGGCCGGCGTGCCCACCGTCTGGCTGGGTTTGCTCAACCACGCCTTGCAGAATAATCTGCAATTTTCCACTTTCCGCCGCACGGTGATCGGCGGCGCGGCGTGTCCGCCGGCCATGATGGATACCCTGATCGACAAGTTCGACGTGGAAGTCATCCACGCCTGGGGCATGACGGAAATGTCGCCGCTGGGCACGGCCGGCGGCTTGCAGACCAAGCATCTGGACTTGCCGAAGGACGAGCAGCGCAAGATCCTGCAAAAACAGGGCCATGCGATCTACGGCGTGGACATGAAGATCGTCGACGACGACGGCAAGGAATTGCCGTGGGATGGCATCAGTTATGGCCATTTGCTGGTGAAAGGACCGTGGATCATTTCCTCGTATTACAAGAACGAGGGTGGCGACGTGTTACAGGATGGCTGGTTCCCCACGGGCGACGTGGCCACCATCGATACGGATGGCTACATGCAGATCACGGACCGCAGCAAGGACGTGATCAAGTCGGGCGGCGAGTGGATCGGCACCATCGACCTGGAAAACCTGGCCATGGCGCACCCGGCCGTGTTGCAGGCGGCCTGCATCGGCGTGTTTCACCCGAAATGGGACGAGCGCCCCGTGCTCGTCGTCGTGCTGCGCCCCGGCATGACGGTGACGCGCGATGCCTTGTTGCAGTTTTTCGAGGGCAAGATTGCCAAGTGGTGGACGCCGGACGACGTGCTGTTCATCGACGCCTTGCCCATGGGCGCCACGGGCAAGATCCAGAAAAACAAGCTGCGCGAGCAGTTCAAGGGGCACCAGCTGCCGGGGATGTAAAGC
>NZ_JAXQNT010000009.1:0-228485 GCF_034427795.1 Janthinobacterium sp. GMG1 | reverse complement strand
CGCGTCGTCCGCCTGCGCCGCAAGCGAGGCTGCCAGGGTGATGGCTGCTGCAACGGCCGCTGCCGCTGCCGCCACAACGGCGTCATGCGCTTTTTGCGCCGCCAGCTGGGCGACCGCTGCCCCTGCTGCCGTGGCGGCGACGTTGGCGTCGGCGGCGATGGCTGCGTTCAGCGCGAGTTGCGCATTGGCCGCTGCCGTGGCGGCCGCTGCCGCCGTGGCGTCGTCGGCCTGGGCATTGAGGGTGGCTGCCATGGAAGTGGCCGCCTGCGCCGCCGCCGCTGCCGCGGCGGCATCGGCATTCTGTGCCGCTACCGCCGCCGTATGTGCGGCAACCGCATTGGCGGCAGCGGTGGCAGCCGCCGCATCGTCGGCCTGCGCCGCCGCCAGCGCCGCATGGGCGGCTGCCGCATTTGCATTGGCTTGCGCCGCGTCATCGGCCGCACCCTGGGCGGCGAGGAGGAGATTCAGTTTCAGCGTCTTGTCATTGTCGGCATCCGTGGCGTTGATATCGGCCGTCACGGCTGCGGTCAGGTTGGCGATGGCCGCATTGAGCGCGGCATGGGCGTTGAGGGCTGCCGTGTCGGCCAGTTGCGCCGCCAGCGTGGCGGCAGCCGACAGTGCCGCCGTATGAGCGGCATTGGCGGCGGCATCGTCGGCGGCCAGCGCCGCGCTGGCCGCGGCCAGTGCATTGTTGGCTGCCGTTGCGAGCGCGGCCAGCCCTGCATCGGCCAGCAGCGCGGCATCGGCAATGAGCTGTGCCGCGGCCGCGGCCGCCGCCGTGCTGGCCGCCGTGGCGTCGTCTGCCGCGGCGGCATTGGCGGCGGCGAGCGAGGCGCTGGCCGTCAGTATCGCCGCGTTCAATGCCGTCGTGGCCGCATTCAGGGCCGTTTGTGCGTTGCTCGCCGCGGTGGCTGCCGCGCTGGCGAGACTGTCGTCGTTCAGGGCCTGGTTCAGCGCGGCCAGCGCGCTTGCCGCCGTCGCCGCCGTCGTGGTGACGGCGAGATCGGCGGCTTGCGCCGCTTGCGTGGCTGCCAGCGAGATGGACGCCGTGAGGGCGGCGGTGGCGGCGGCGATATCGTCCGCTTGCGCATGCTGTGTGGCGGCGGCAGAAATGGCGGCCACGGCGGCGGCGGCCGCGGCAGCCGTGTCGGCGGCGGTGGCTGCCACGGCGGCGGCCGTTGCATTGGTGGAGTTCAGCACTGCCGCAGCGGCGGCCGCATCGTCGGCCAGGGCCGCATTCAGGGAGGCCAGCGCGTTGGCGGCGATGGTGGCGGCGCTGGCGGCGGCGTTGTCGGCCAGTTGTGCAGCTTGCGCAGCTGCTTGCGAGACGTTGGCGACAGTGGCTGCCGTCGCCGCGGCCAGATCGTCGGCAATGGCGGTGGCGGTGGCCGCGCTCGCCGTGATGGCGGCAGCGGCCGTGGCGGCCGCGTTCGCATCCGCCTGCAAGGCTGCATTCAGGGCGGCCAGGGCATTGGCTGCCGTCGCTGCCGTCGCTGCGGCGGCGGTATCGGCTGCCTGCGCCGTCTGGGCCGCTGCCAGCGAGGTGGCTGCCACGCCGGCGGCGGTGGCCGCGAGCGTGTCGTCCAGTGCCGCCGCAGTGGCTGCCGCCTGGGAAGTCAGGGCCAGGGTGGCGGCGGCGGTGGCGGCATTGTCGGCCGCCAGTGCATTGTTCAGGGCGGTCAGGGATGCTGCCGCCGTGGCAGCCGTCGAGGCGGCAGCCGCGTCATCCGCCTGGGCCGATTGCGCCGCGGCGAGCGACAAGGATGCTGTGGTGGCGGCAACGGTGGCCGCCAGCGCCGCCACCAGATCTAAAGGATGGGCCTGCGAATACGCGGCCAGGGAAGCGGCATTCGCGGCATCGTTGTTGGCGACGGTGGTCAGTGCGGCGGCATCCGTCAAGGCGGCCTTGGTAGCCGCCACGGTGGCGGCCGTAACGTTGAGCGTGTGGGCCGTGCCCAGCAGGACGGCGTCGGTGAGGCCGGCGACGGCGGCGGCCGCCGTGGAGGCGGTGGCATTGACGGTCGCGACCAGGCCCAGCGCAACGGCGTCCGTCAGGTTGGCCGTCGTTTGCGCGGCGGTGGCGGCGGCCGCGTCGACGGTCGCCGTCAAGCCCAGGGCCACGGCGTCGGTCAGGGCAGCCGTGGCCGCTGCTGTGTTGGCGGCGGCGGTGGCGGCTGTCGAGACGGTGCCCAGCGCCACCGCATCGGTCAGGCTGGCAACGGCGGCAGCGGCACTGGCGGCCGTGTTGGCGGCCGTCGAGACGAGGCCCAGCGCCACGGCGTCGGTCAGGTTGGCTGTCGTTTGCAAGGCGGCGGCGGCAGTCGCGTCCGCCGTGGCGACGAGACCTAACGCCGTGGCGTCAGTCAGCGCGGCGGTGGCGGCTGCCGTATTGGCGGCCGTAGTGGCGGCGGTCGAGAGCGTGCCCAGGGCCACCGCATCGGTCAGGTTGGCAACATTCGTCGCCGTATTGGCGGCGGCGGCAGCGGCCGTGGCGAGCAGGCCCAGTGCGGCGGCATCCGTCAGGTTGGCTGTGGTCTGCAAGGCAGCCGCTGCGGCGGCGTCGGCCGTGGAAATGAGGCCCAATGCGGTGGCGTCCGTCAGTGCGGCCAGGCTGGCTGCCGAGGCGGCAACCAGGCCATCGGCGGTGGAAATGAGGCTCAGTGCGATGGCGTCCGTCTGGCCGGCCGTCGTCACGGCGGCGGCAGCGGCGGCATTCGCAGCCGACGATACCAGGCCCAGGGCGACGGCATCGGTCTGGTTGGCAACGAATTGTGCCGCGGTCAGCGCGTTTTGCGCCAGCGTATTGGCGGCCGTCAACGTGGTAACGGCGGCCTGGGCGGCCAGTTCAGCGGCGGCGTCGGCGGTGGACACGAGGCCCAGCGCGCCGGCATCGGTCAGCGCGGCAGTGGCGGCCGCGGTCGTGGCGGCGGCCTGTGCGGCAGCGGCGGCGCTGACGGCCGAGATATCGATCCCGCCGAGCCCGGCGGCTATTTCCGCCGCCGAGACGGCGGCGGCGGCGGTGGCTGCCAGTGCTACGGCGTCCGTCAGGTTGGCGGTGACTTGCAAGCCGGTCGCCGTCAGCGCATCGGCGGCGGAGGCCGCGGCCAGGAGGATGGCGTCCGTCAGGCTGGCATCGGCATCGGCGCCATCGGCATCGATCTGCAAGGCATTCACGGTGGCCGTCAGGTCGATCACGCTGGTTTGGCCAGCCGTGACGTTGGCGGCCAGGGCGGCGAGGTTGGCGAGATTGAATGCATTGAGCGCGACATTGACGTCCAGCAGGCTGGCTTGCGCATTGGCGGCATCGGCATCGGCATCGGCCTGGTCGGCTGCTTGCTGCAGGGCGACGACATCGGTCTGGTCGGCCACTGTTTGCGCATTGGCGGCATCGCTGGCGGCGGCTGCATCGGCTGCGGCCAGGGCGGCCGCATCCGTCTGGTTGGCCGTCGTTTGCGCTGCCAGCGCGGCGGCGGCATCGGCGTCGGAAATTACTTGCAGGGCGGCCGCGTCCGTCAATGCCGCTTGCGTGGCGGCGCCGGTGGCCGTGCTGGCTGCCGCATCGGCCGTGATTTGCAGTGCGGCCGCGTCGCTCAGGTTGGCAGTGACGATGGCATTCGCCGCGACGGTGGCGGCAAGGGCGGCGGCGGCGTCGAGCGCGGCGGCGTCGCTACTGGCGGCCAGGGCGGCGGCGGCGGCCGTGGCGGCGTCGGCATCGGAAATCAGGGCCAGTGCGGCCGCGTCGGTCAGGCCGGCCTCTAGTTGTGCTGCGTCCGCCGCGGCGGTGGCGGCGTCGGCGATCAGGCCCAGGGTGGGCGCGTCCGTCGTATTCGCTTGCGTCTGGGCATTGGCGGCCGCCGTGGCGGCGGCATCGGCGGCCGCTTGCAGGGCGACGGCGTCGGTGGCGTTGGCGATCGAGGCGTCCCAGGCGGCAACGCCGGCAGCAGCGTCCGCAGCCATGGTCAAGGCGACGGCGTCGGTGAGTCCCGCCTGCGTGGCGGCGGCGGTGGCCGCATTCGCGGCGGCGGTGGCGGCGATGCCCAGTGCCGCGGCATCGCTGGCGGCAGCGAGGGCAGCGGCATTTTGCGCGGCGGTCGTGGCGGCAGACGATGCCGCAGCCAGGGCGGCGGCATCGGTGGCGGCGGCCAGGCTGGCGGCCGCGGCGGCGCTGGCGGCATCCGCATCCGAGATGAGGGCCAGGGCATCGGCATCGGTAAAGCTGGCCTGGATTCCTGCGGCGACGGCGGCGTTGGCGGCGGCGGTTGCCGCCAGGTCCAGCGCGGCGGCGTCCGTGGCAGCTGCCAAGGCCGTGGCGGCAGCGGCAGCGGCGGCATCATTGGCCGAGATGACGCCAAGCGCCGCCGCATCGGTCAGCGCTGCCTGGGTGTTGGCTGCGGCGGCGACGACATCGGCTGCATCGGCGATAGCTTGCAGTGCCGGAGCGTTGGTCTGGTCCGCTTGCGTTTGTGCCGCATCGGCAGCGGCGTGCGCGGCGGCGGCGTCGGCGGCGGCCGTGGCGGCAGCCGCATCGGCATTTTGCGCCGATGTGGTGGCGGCCAAGGATGCGGCCGCGGTCGCGGCGGCGGCCGCGGCAGCGCTGTCGTCATTCGTGGCGGCGCTAGCGGCCGCTTGCGCGCCGGGGACAACAGCCGCCGTGCTGGCCGCCAGCATATCGTCGCTGGTGGCGTTATTGGCCGCGAGCAAGGCTGCTGCCGTCGCAGCTGCGGCCTGTGCCGCCAGTTGGTCGGCCAGGATGGCGGCATTCGCCGCTGCCAGCGAAGCTGCTGCCGTGGCTGCTGCCGCGGCGGCGCTGGCGTCATCGGCCAGGGCATTGTTGGCGGCGGCAATAGCTGCGGCGGCGGCAAGCACGGCCGCATCGGTGACGGTGGTGGTGGTGGATTGATTGCCCGTGCCACCCTGGCCGCCGGTCGAGCCACCCGTGCCGCCGGTGCCGCCCGTACCGCCAGTTCCCGTGCCGCCAGCTGCGGCGCCACCGCCGCCGCCGCCGCCTGCCGCGGCGGCTACCAGACCAAGGCCGCCAAGCGCGCCCAGTACGCCAAGTCCGCCCAACCCGCCTGCAGCGCCGGCACCCGCACCTGCACCTGCGCCAGCCGAAGCGCCGGCGACATCGACGACACTGCCGCTGGGGATGCCGGCGGCCCCGGCACCAGCGCCAGCGCCTGCGGCGCCACCGTTGTTATCGCTTTGCTGTGTGCCGGAATCGGCACCGCCGTTGCCAGCCTGGCCTGCGGCCGCACTGCCGCCACCGGCTGCCAAGGCTGCTGCTGCAGCCACCGCCGCGGCCGTGCCCAGGGCGGCGGCATTGCCGCTATCGGCGCTTCCCGTGACTTCCACGACATTTTCAGGCGGCATGGTCGCGCTGGCATCGGCCCCTTTGATCAGTTCGTCTTCGTCATACTGTTTGCGGTCGCCATTTTTTGGATTGACGGCTTTTTTTGCGGGCGTCGTGATCCTGGCGGCTGCGCCTTCGGCATTGACGGGAACTTGTGCTGGATTTTGGGTGGTGGCCATTTGAAAGTCTCCGGAAAAGGTTATGTACTCGTTCAATTTTCTAAAATAATAAAAATCAATAATCTGATTCGATTCCTTGCTTGCTCCGGCGAGGCTTGGGCCGTGGTCGAACTTGGGTGTTACCGATGTCGATAATGGCAAGTAAAACATAACTGGCAAAAAAACGCTGGTACAACAGAACACTTATTCGGAAATATTAAAAATGCCATTTTTATAGTTGTTTCATATGGCGTCATTTTTTTGTATTTTGTTTCTCTTGTAACTGGATCGCCAGGTGTGATTCACTCGCAGGGTGCGGTATTTGCATGCCCTTCATATCCGCTCCCACTGTGATGGTAGTTTCAATTTTGAAACTTTCAATTTCATTTTGATCACTTTGCATGACGCTATTCTGGCAAGCTTTGCTTTGGCTAATAATCACGAATTGTCACGAAATGGGGCTTTTGGGCTGAATCTGCCAACATGTGCCAGTGTTTCTGTGCCTTTTATCCAAAAAACATATCGCTATCGAATTGCTAGTTGTTGCTTTTTTGTGTGGTGATTATCAAATGTGATTGGGAATAAAATACGATAGAAATAATTATTTGTAATTATCATATCGATTTGTTACTATCGATTGGATAGCTGGCATTTAACAAGGAGGATTTTTGATAATAACTATCAGTAAGGTAGTTATTGTTTCAGCGACCTGAATAGGGCGCAAAATGGAAAACGCCCCGATGGGCGGGGCGTTTTTATGGGGAAGAGAACCTGCGCTGTCAGCCTTCCTCGCGCCAGCTGCGCAGGCGGATGGCGGCGTAAATCAGCGCCGCGCCTGCCGCCGCGCCCAGCCAGACGGCTGGCAAGGCCAGGCTGGACCAGGAATTGCTGAACACATCGATGCGCGTCATGTGCGATCCTCCCTCCGCCAGCGCGTGCATGCGCGGCAGCAGTTCCGGTTCGAACAGATACCAGCTGCCGGGGAGAGTGCCCAGCAGGGCGCGTCCGATGACATTCATCTGTATCCAGCTGAGATCGCTTTCCGTCTGCGTCAGCTTGCCTGCCCAGACTGTCAGGATAAGCAGCAGCAGCGGCACGCCGACGGCCCACAGGAAGACTTTCGACTTGGCCCAGCTCGATACCATCAGCAGCCAGCCCACCGTTGGCAAGGCCCACAGGCAATACACGGGCAGCAAGCCGAACACGCGCAGCGGTCCCAGGTACAGGCCGGAAGAGCCGAGCAGTTCGGCAAACACGTGGATGCCGTTGGCCGCCAGCACGCCGCTCAGGATCAGGATCAGGGCCAGCGAAGTCAGGCTGGCGGCAGCGGCCACGATCAGCGGCGCGACCAGCAGGGCGATGGCCGCTTTCGACAGCACCGTCTGCGCGTCCGAAATGGGCAGCGATTTCCAGAACAGCACGCTGCGGTCGCGGCGGTCGTCATGCAGGGCACTGAGGCAATAGAAGAACACGAGGAAGCCCAGCGCCAGGAACAGCGGCGCGGCCGCGTACGTATAGTTGTTGGCGACGGCGTCGATGATTTCCGTGCGGCGCGGCCCGAAGGTGCGGGTATTGAAGATGGTGCTCCAGGAAATTTCCTCGCCATTGACGATGAGCGCCGTGTGCATTTTGGTCCTTGCGACAGTCGCGGCCGCCATCAGGGCGCCCAGCACCGTCATGACGACGCCGATCAGGGCCGGCGTCCACACCAGCATGCCCTTGTGTTCCCACAACTCGCGCCGGAGCAGCCATTGCATCTTGTTTACAGGGGAAATACTCATTGGTACGATCCTTTCATGGTCGCGACAAACAGGTCAGCCAGGCTGGGCGTGCGTACTTCGCCGAGGGCGGCCAGCTGGGTGCGGGCGACGCCGTCGAACAGCATCACCGACTTGCCGAACACGCTGCGTTCGCTGATCGGCTGCAGGGCGCGCGCCGGATTGACGTGCTGCGGGCCCACCATCACCTCGATGTAGCGCTCGCCCACCTCTTCCATGCTCGACGCCAGCACGATCTGGCCGTCGCGAATGAACATCAGGTCGCTGAGGATGTGTTCCACTTCCTCGATCTGGTGCGTGGTAATGACGATGGTCTTGTTTTCATCGAAATAGTCTTCCAGCAGGTTTTGGTAGAACTGCTTGCGGTACAGGATGTCCAGGCCCAGGGTCGGCTCGTCGAGCACCAGCAGTTTGGCGTCGATGGCCATCACCAGTGCCAGGTGCAGCTGCACCACCATGCCCTTCGACATGGCCTTGACCTTCATCTTCGGCGACAGCTTGGTGTGGGCCAGGTAGCGTTCAGCCTTGCTGCGGTCGAAACGTGGATGCACGCCGGCAACGAAGTCGATGGCGTCGGCCACGCGCAGCCAGCTTGGCAGGATGGCCACGTCGGCGATGAAGCACACGTCTTCCATCAGCGCGTCGCGCTGCACGCGGGGATCGCGCCCCAGCACCGACAAGTCGCCATCGAAGCCCGTCAGGCCCAGGATGGCTTTCAGGGTGGTGGTCTTGCCGGAGCCGTTAGGCCCGATCAAGCCGACGATGCGCCCCGGCGCGATATCGAAACTGATGCCGGCGATGGCCACCTGCTTGCCATACTGCTTGCTCAGGCCGCGCGCGCTGATGACGCTGTCCTTGTTCAATGCATTCATGCGTTCTCTCCGTGTGCGCCGCCGTCGCGGCTCGCTTGCAATAGTTGATCGAGATCGAGGCCCAGGCGCGTGATGTGTTCCAGCAAGGCCGGCCATTCCTCGCGCAGGAAGCGCTCGCGTTCACTGGCCAGCAATTTGTCGCGGGCGCCTTCCAGTACATACATGCCGAGTCCTCTGCGTTTTTCTACCAGGGCATCGTCGACCAGTTCCTGATAGGCGCGCGAGACCGTGATGGGATTCAATTGATAATCGGCCGCCACCTGGCGCACCGAAGGCAAGGCGTCGCCGGATTGCAGCACGCCATCGAGCATCATGCCCACCACCCTGGCCTTGAGCTGCCGGTAGATGGGGCTATTGTCGTTCCATTCCGCGCTCATGGGATGCGCTCCGACAAGGGCGGGGCGGTGCGGCGCGTGAAAAATGCTGTAGGCATCGAAGCTCCGTGATGTATTGAGTTGGTGTTGTAGTTAACTATAACAGTGAAAATTCAAATGTCAACATATTCATGTTTTTATATCCACAAGGAAACTATAATGTTGCGTGTTTGAAAATCTTACTTGATAACTTTCGGCGTGCATGTCGCCACAACCATGAAAGCAGAAATGATAAATTGCTTTGGAGAAGTACAAAACCTGTTCAGGCGTGCCGGCTGCGGCGCCGCCTTGTTGGCGCTATTGAGTGCCTGTGGCGGCGGTTCCGGCGGCGGCTCGTCCACGCCGCCACCGACACCCGTGGCGCCGGTCGAGACGCCGCGCTATTTGCTGGGCGGCACGGTCAGCGGCCTGCTGCCTGGCGCCAGCGTCGTGCTGGCGAACGGCACGGATAAAGTGACCGTCACGGCCAACGGTCCGTTCAGCTTTGCCGGCAAGCTGGCGGCGGGCGCCAGTTATGAAGGCAAGATCGACAGCGCTTCCGCGGGCCTCGCTTGCAGCATCGCGCAAGGCGCGGCCACCATGGGCAGCGCGGACGTCAGCAACCTGGCCGTGCGTTGCCTGCCCATCGTGCTGGCCGGTGTGCAGGAGCGGATCCAGCGCGTTGATGGCATGGCGCAGGATGGCGTGGGCAATTATTACTTCGCCGATGCTTCCACGCAGGTGATCCACAAGCTGGCTCCTGACGGCAGCCTGAGTATCTACGCCGGCATGCCGGGCAAGGCTGGTGCCGTTGACGGGCCTGCCGCCAGCGCGACTTTTTACATGGGGGGCCGTGCACCGCTGGTGATCGACGGCAAGGGGAACCTGTATGTGGCCGAGACCTGCAATGGCCTGGTGCGCAAAATTACACCTGCCGGCGTGGTCAGTACACTGGCCGGCAAGCGCCGTGCCAATTGCAGTGCGACACCGGCAGAGCCGGATGGCGTGGCTGTGTATGCCGATGGGTCGGGGACGCAAGCCCGGTTTGGCGTGATCGCCAGCATGGTCATGGATCCGAACGGTGACTTGCTGCTCGTCGATGACGGACAGCTCCAGGTTCGCCGGGTGACGCCAGCTGGCGTGGTCAGTTCCTACATTGTCATGTTGGCCGAGCCGAATGGCCTGCCGCGCGCAGGACGAGTGAGCCAGATGGCAGTCGATGCCAACGGTGTCATTTACTTGAGCAACACTAACGGCAGCAAGATATATCGCCTTGATAATAATGGCGTGGCCTCCCTGGTTGCCGGAAATGCGAGGACGACCGGCTATGACGGCAAGGGCGTCAATGCCAGCTTCAAGGGCGTACGCGGCATGGTGTTCGAGCGTAGCGGCAATTTGTTGCTGGCCGACCGCGATGCCATCCGCCGCATGACGCCCGCTGGCGAGGTGACGACGGTGGTGGGGGGCGCGGTGCCTGACGCGACGGGGAAATCTGTCGATTGGAAAATCCTGGCCCAGATATCGATCGGGGATGCAGGCAACATGCTGGTCTTCGATGCCAGCCTGCTGCGCTTGAGCAGGGTGGATGCCGGCAACGGGATCGCGACTATTCCTCTCATGCTTAGCAGTATGGGGCCGGCGGACGGCGTGGGCGCCGCCGCCCGCGTGGGCAATGTCAAGGCCTCGGACATGTGCAGCGACCCAGCCGGGAATGTCTATCTGCTTGATGCGGCCAGCAAGGTGCTGCGCCGGCTGGCGCCAAATGGCAAGCTGGAAGTCTATGCGGGGATTGCCGGCCGCACCGGCAGCGACGATGGGGCGCGGCTCAGCGCCACCATGGCCGGCCCCGTGGCGATCGCTTGCGGTGCGGATGGCGCCGTGTATGTGGCGGACAAGGCGCTGAATTCCCCTTCATTTAATTTGCGCAAGATCAATGCTGACGGGATCATGTCCACCCTCGAGCCATTGCCAGCAGGCGGTTTTGTCCTTCAGCAGTATATCCTGGCGGTGGACAAGGATGGCTATATCACCTGGACGGAGGGTTCGGGCGGGGGGATTTATCGGCGCCCGCCCGGTGGCGTATTTTCCTTGTTTGTGTCCTATGATGCGCTCATGCGCTCCTTTAGCGACAGCGATTTCGGCTTGCAAGATATTCTGCCCTACAGCATGGTGTTTGACAGCAAAGGGGAGATGTATTTTGATGACTATTATCATCAAGTAATCTACAAGGTGAGCCGTTCCGGCGCCGTGACCGTATTTGCCGGCACCTTGTACTCGACTAAAAATGCCGATGGTGGGCCTGGCGTGGGCAGCCTGTCCTTTGCCGGCATGCCCAGCCTGGCCATCGACAAGGCCGACAACCTGTACCTGAGCGGCCAGGATGGCGTGCGCAAGATCGATACGGCCGGGGTCATTTCCTCACCGCAACTGGCATGGGGCAATCCCATCGTGGAGGTTCTGGCTTTTGGCAACGGTACCTTGTATGGCTATACCGCCCGCGCCATCGTCCAGATGCCCTTGCCTTAAATGGAGCGATGCGCAGGCGCGGCTGGCGCATCCGTCAGTCGCGCTTGCAAGTCCAGCGCATTGAACAGGGCGGCCCCGGCCGCCGTATTGTCGAAGATGCACCAGCTGTCCGCCTGAGCCGATGCGTGCAATTCGGCCGCCAGGGTCGCCAGATAGCTGGCCGGATAGTCCGAGTAGTAGATTGTCGGGCTGCCGTGCAGGCGCAGGTAGGCCGCTGCCGTCGTTGGCACGTGCGGCCCCGCTTGTCCCGCAGGCGGATCGGCGCGCACGCGGGTGATGCGCTGCATCCTCAATAGCTCGGTGGCGCCTGTATCGAACCAGCTGGGGTGGCGCGCCTCGCACGCGAGCATACCGTCGAAGCGCTGGCGCAGCGCATGGAAAAATGCGGCGGCCACGTCCGTTTCGAATCGCAGGCTCGGCGGCAGCTGCACCAGCACGTAGCCCAGTTTATTCCCCAGTTGCATGACTTCTCCCGCAAAACGATCCAACTCGGCCGCACAGTCGCGCAAACGCCGTTCGTGCGTGATGCTGCGCGGCAATTTCACGCTGAAGCGGAAGTGGTCGGGTACGCTGGCGGCCCAGCGCGCATAGGTGGCGCTCTGGTGCGGGCGGTAGAAGGAGCTGTTGATTTCCACGCAGGGCAAGACGCGCGCATAGCGCTGCAGGTGGCTGCCATCGAGGGGGAAGTGGCTGGCGGCGGTGCTGGAAATACTCCAGCCGGCCGTGCCGATGTAAACAGTGTGCATGGCGCCATTACAGCAGGGCCAGGCGGGCGCGGCTATCGGACAAACGCCCGTGCGGCGGTCGGCGCAGGCCTAGACCTGGTCGATGATGTCGCCGCTCAGATCGTGGCGCGTGATGTTGCCGCGCGCATCGATGGCGATCCAGCCGCCGCGCGGCTGTTGCGGCGGCGTCACGTCGCATTCCCAGTCGGGCAAGACATAGCGCAAGGTATCGTCGACTTTATGCAGGGCGGGGCGGTGCGTGTGGCCGTGGATCATGACGGTGCTGGCATGTTCGGCAAATACTTGCGCGACAGCATCGGGCGTGACATCCATGATGTCCATGGACTTTTCACCATTGTGCTCGCGGCTGCTCTTGCGCAAACCGTCGATGATGGCCTTGCGCTGCGCCAGCGGCATGGACAGGAACTGTTTTTGCCAGGCGGGCTGGCGCACCATGGCGCGAAACTCCATGTATTGCACGTCTTTCGTGCATTCGGCGTCGCCGTGCAGCAAGACGATGCGCTGGCCGGCTATCGTGGCCACATGCGGTTCGCTGAGCAGGGTAGCGCCGGCGGCGGCGGCAAAGCCGGAGCCGACGAGAAAGTCGCGGTTGCCGGCGATCCAGTAGACATGCACGCCCGCATCGCTGACGGCGCGGATGGCGGCCGTCATGCGCGCATTGAACGGGTCTTCCAGGTCATCGTCGCCGGCCCAGTATTCGAACAGGTCGCCTAATAGATACAGTGCTTGCGCATATTGCGCATGGTGTTCCAGGAAAGAAAGAAACGCCGCGCTGGTGCGCGGGTGCGAGCTCTGCAGATGCAGGTCGGAAATAAAGAGTGCGGCAGGCATTGTCATCGTTCAACGCTCCCAAAAAGTGATGTACATGGAGAGGCGCAAACGCGGCAATGCCTGTTATTCATGATGCCAGAGCCGAATTACGCGGCTTCTACTTTCTCGATGACAACGTCCGTCACTGGCACATCGGCGAACATGCCGGCGCGCGAGGTTTTCACGGCGCGGATGGCGTCGACGACTTCCTTGCCTTCGGTGACTTTACCGAATACGGCGTAGCCCCAGCCGTCCTGGCCTGGGTAGTCGAGGAAGCTGTTGTTCTTGATGTTGATGAAGAACTGGGCCGATGCCGAGTGCGGGTCCGACGTGCGGGCCATGGCCAGCGTGTACGTGTCGTTTTTCAGGCCGTTCTTGGCTTCGTTTTCCACGGTGGTGTCGGCTGGCTTTTGTTTCATGCCTGGCTCGAAACCGCCGCCCTGGATCATGAAGCCGTCGATGACGCGGTGGAAAATCGTGTTGTCGTAGTGACCGGCTTTCATGTAGGCCAGGAAGTTGGCAACCGTTTTTGGCGCTTTTTCGGCGTCCAGTTCAGCGGTGATCTTGCCCAGATTGGTGGTAATGATGACGGAGGTCATGATGATCCTTAATAAATTGGATGATAAATGATTCAACGGCCCGTGTCGTTCGGGGCCGTAAAAACGCTATTTTACAGTTTTGCGGGCGCTGTCTTGAGTAAAGTCGCCGATTCGATCACCACGGGGGTGACCGGCACGTTCTGGTGCGGGCCCTTGTCCGCCACGGGCACGGCCTTGATCTTGTCGACCACGTCCATGCCACTGACGACTTTGCCGAACACCGTGTAGCCGAAGCCGTCGCGGCCAGGGTAGTCGAGCGGGCCGTTGTCGTTGACGTTGATAAAGAATTGCGCGGTGGCCGAATGCGGGTCGCCCGTGCGCGCCATGGCGATGCTGTAAGTCACGTTTTGCAGGCCGTTTTGCGCTTCATTCTTGATCGGCGCTTTCGTCGGTTTCTGCTTCATGTTCTTGTCGAAGCCGCCGCCCTGTATCATGAAGCCGTCGATGACGCGGTGAAACACGGTGCCCTTGTAATAACCGCTGTTGACGTACTGCAGGAAATTGGCCACGCTTTTCGGCGCTTTTTCCTGATCCAGTTCCAGCACGATCTCGCCCATGCTGGTTTTCAGGGCCACGTGCGGCGTCGGGTCGAGGGCGGTCGCCGGAGCGGCTGCCACGACGGCGCTGCCCAGGGTCAGGCCGGCAAACAGGGTGCAAAAGCGGGCCAGGAAAGACAGGCGTTTCGATTTGATTTCTTGCATGAAGGCGTCCTTGATCGTTATTTTTCTTTAAACTTGCGTTGTTGCCAAAAGAAGTGAGTTTCGGTTGAACATCGTAAAAACCTGATTCATATCGGGCCAGTATGGTTTTTATCAATGTTATACTTGACCGCTAACGCCCTAATTCTAACAAACAAGAACAACAATATAGCGGGTCGACCAGTCTTCGGCGCACACGGCAGTTCTGTGGCGCGGCACCCCCGGTGTCCGCGCCTGTCTGTCGTTTTGCCAGGCTGGCGGCCGCTCCACTTGCAAAGCACGATGAGCAATCTAAAGATTTACAACACCCTGGCTCGCGAAAAGCAGGTATTCGTCCCGATGGAAGCGGGCAAGGTACGCATGTACGTGTGCGGCATGACCATCTACGATTATTGCCATATCGGCCATGCTCGCATGATGATGGCGTTCGACGTCATCTACCGCTGGCTGAAGGCGTCCGGCTTCGACGTCACCTATGTGCGCAACATTACGGACATCGACGACAAGATCATCCGCCGTGCCGTGGAAAACGGCGAGACGATTTCCCAGCTGACGACGCGTTTCACCCAGTACATGGATGAAGACACGGCCGCGCTGGGCATCCTGACGCCCGACCACACGCCCCGCGCCACCGAATACGTGCCGCAGATGCTGCGCCTGATCGAACAGCTGGAAGCGAAGGACCTGGCTTACCAGGGGGCGGATGGCGACGTCAATTATGCCGTGCGCAATTTCCCCCACTACGGCAAGCTGTCGGGCAAGTCGCTCGACGACCTGCGCGCGGGCGAGCGCGTCGACGTGAACACGGGCAAGCGCGATCCGCTCGACTTCGTGTTGTGGAAGTCGTCGAAGGATGCGGAACCGGAAGAAGTCAAATGGGATTCGAAGTGGGGCAAGGGCCGCCCGGGCTGGCATATCGAGTGCTCGGCCATGTCCTGCGCCTTGCTCGGTGAACAGTTCGACATCCATGGCGGCGGCGCGGACTTGCAATTCCCGCACCACGAAAACGAGATTGCCCAATCCGAAGGCGCGTTCGGCCATACCAGCGTGAATTACTGGATCCATAACGGCTTCGTGCGCCTGGACAATGAAAAAATGTCCAAGTCGCTCGGCAATTTCTTCACCATCCGCGAAGTGCTGCAAAAGTTCGATGCCGAAGTGATCCGCTTCTTCATCCTGCGCGCGCATTACCGCAGCCCCCTGAATTACTCGGATGTGCACCTCGATGACGCGCGCCTGTCCCTGACCCGCTTGTACACGGCGCTGGCCGACGTGGCGGTAGAAGAGGGCGCCATCGACTGGAGCGAAGCCCACGCCGTGCGCGTGCGTGAAGCGATGGACGACGATTTCAACACGCCGCTGGCCGTGGCTGCCCTGTTCGACCTGGCAACGGAAGTCAACAAGCACAAAACCCCAGCCCTGGCGCGTCAATTGAAGGGCCTGGCGGGCGTGTTCGGCTTGCTGGAACGCACGCCGCAGCAATTCCTGCAAGCAACCGTGGGCGCTGCCGCCGGCGGCCAGGACGAGGCTGCAGGCATCGAAGCGGCCATCGCGGCGCGCAGCGCGGCGAAGAAGGCGCGCGACTTTGCGCAGTCCGACAAGATCCGCGCTGAACTGTTGGCGGCGGGCATCATTCTTGAAGACAAGCCTGACGGCTCGACCAACTGGCGCCGCGCATGATGCCTACGTCCAGGGAAAACGGGGAAGCCCCCAAGGTGACGGACTTGGCGCAAGTGATCCAGGTGCCGCATTACTGGGAAGAGGCGAAGATCGAGCTGATGAAGCGCGACCGCATCATGAAAAAGCTCATCCCGCAATTTGGCGACCTGCACCTGGTCGGCCATAGCGATCCGTTTACTACCCTGGCCCGTTCGCTGGTGGGACAGCAGATCACGCCCAAGGCGGCGGATGCCGCCTGGAAAAAGCTGCTGCTGGCTTGCCCGAAATGCACGCCTACACAAGTCTTGAAGGCCGGCGCCGAGCAGCTGTCCGCCTGTGGTTTGTCCAAACGCAAGACCGAATACATCCTCGACCTGGCGGACCATTTCAAGGCCAAGCGCGTGCACGCGAGCCAGTGGGACCAGATGGATGACGAAGCTGTCATCGCCGAACTGGTGCAGATCCGCGGCATCGGCCGCTGGACAGCCGAGATGTTTCTGATATTTAATCTGCTCCGGCCGAATGTCTTGCCGCTCGACGACCCCGGTTTGATCCAGGGCATCAGCGTCAATTACTTCTCCGGCGAACCAGTTTCCCGCAGCGATGCGCGCGAGGTTTCCGCCAATTGGGAACCGTGGCGCACCGTGGCGACGTGGTATTTGTGGCGCAGTCTCGACCCTGCAGCCGTCCCTGCCGCACCCGATGCAGCCCCCGGCGCAGCAGCCGGTACGGTAAAATAAACATAGATGACGCCGCGCGCCCTGGCGCCGTGGCCGGTAAAACCTGGAGGTACAATGACTAAAACGACTTTCCTCAATTTTGAACAGCCGATCGCGGAACTCGATTCCAAGATCGAAGAGTTGCGCTTCGTGCAAGACGATTCGGCCGTCGACATCTCGGAAGAGATCGACCGCCTGGCCAAGAAGAGCCAGCAGCTGACCAAAGATATCTACGCCAAGCTGACGCCTTGGCAAGTGGCGCAGATCGCGCGCCACCCGCAGCGCCCGTACACCATGGATTACGTGAATGAAATCTTTACCGATTTCCACGAATTGCATGGCGACCGCAGCTACGCGGACGATTTGTCCGTCGTGGGCGGCCTGGCCCGCTTCAATGGCCAGCCGTGCATGGTCATCGGCCACCAGAAGGGCCGCGACACGAAAGAGCGCGCCATGCGCAATTTCGGCATGCCGAAGCCGGAAGGCTACCGCAAGGCCATGCGCCTGATGAAAGTGGCTGAAAAGTTCAACTTGCCCATCTTCACCTTCGTCGACACGCCAGGCGCCTTCCCCGGCATCGACGCGGAAGAGCGCGGCCAGTCGGAAGCCATCGGCCACAACCTGTACGTGATGGCCGAACTCAAAGTACCGCTGATCGCCACCATCATCGGCGAAGGCGGTTCCGGCGGCGCGCTGGCCATTGCCGTGGGTGACGCCGTGCTGATGCTGCAATACTCGACCTATGCCGTGATTTCGCCGGAAGGCTGCGCCTCGATCCTGTGGAAGAGCGCCGAGCGCGCCTCCGACGCGGCCGAAGCGCTGGGCCTCACCGCCCACCGCCTGAAAGCCATGGGCCTGATCGACAAGATCATCAACGAACCGCTGGGCGGCGCCCACCGCGATCCGAAACAGATGGCGACCTTGCTCAAACGCGCCCTGGCCGACACCCTGCGCCAGTTCCACGGCATGAAAACCAAGGACTTGCTGGCCGCGCGCCATGAAAAACTGCTGAGCTACGGCAAGTTCAAGGAAACCACGCCGAGCGAGTAAGCCAGCGCCGGCGCAGGCCGGCAGCAAGAACACCAGGGACAGGCAGCCAAGCGACACACTCGTTTGGCCACCTGTCCCTCTTTGCATTCCAGGAGTCTTATGAAAAAGCAACAAACCGCCACCGTCGCCGATATCTTCGCCAGCGCGCTGGAAACCTGCGGACCACAAGCCGGTGAGGCGGTCGGCATCGCCCTCAGCGGCGGCCTCGATTCCTCGGCCCTGCTGCACCTGGCGCATGCATGGGCGCAAGAGCATGGCGTGTTTCTTTACGCGTTTCACGTGCACCATGGCCTGAGCCCGAACGCGGATGCCTGGCTGGTCCACTGCGAGCAATTGTGCGCCGGCATGGGGATTGCCTTCGAGGCACGCCGTGTCACCCTGGAAAGGAATGCGAAGACGGGCACGGAAGAGGCGGCCCGCAAGCGCCGTTATGCGGCCCTGGGCGAGCTGTGCGCCGCGCACGGCGTGCGCCTGTTGCTCACTGCCCACCACCAGGATGACCAGGCGGAAACGGTGTTGCTGCAATTGCTGCGCGGCTCCGGCACGGCGGGCTTGTCCGGCATGGATGGGGCCAACAGCGCCCCCGAGCTGCTGGGCAATCCGGACCTGGTGATGGCGCGCCCTTTGCTGCCCGTATCGCGCAAACAGCTCGAAGCGTATGTGGCGAGCCATGCGATCGCGCACATCCACGACGAATCGAACGACGATCCCCGCTTCGCCCGCAATGCCTTGCGGCACCAGGTGATGCCCGTGCTGGCGCAGGCGTTTCCCGGTTTCCAGGAACGTTTCGCCCGCAGCGCCCAGCATGCGCAATCGGCGCAGCGCCTGCTGACGGAACTGGCGACGCAGGATCTGGCGGCCTGCCTCGATGGCGATTGCATCGAGCTGGCGAAATTGCGCGAGCTGAGCGCGGACCGCTGCTATAACCTGCTGCGCCACTGGTTTGGCACGCGCGGCTTGCGCATGCCGTCGACGGCGTGGCTGGCGGAAATGCTGGCGCAACTGCTGGAGGCGCGGCCCGATGCGCAATTGCTGGTGACGCACCCCGAATGCCATGTGCGGCGCCATCGCGACCGTTTATATCTGACGCCGAAGCTCGGCGATCTGGCCGGCATGCGCGACAAGAGCGACGCGGGCATTCCCGGCCTGGAAAAGGCCAGCCAGGAGTTCAAATGGCAGGGCGAGGCGAGCCTGGCCTTTCCCGCGTATGGCGGCGTGCTGCATTTCGATGCGGTGGAAGAGGGCGGCCAGGGTATCGATATTGCCTGGTTGCAATCTCAAACCTTGACGATCGACTTCCGCCAGGGCGGCGAGCGCTTGAAACTGGCCTTGAACCGTCCCACCAAGAGCTTGAAATACCACTACCAGGCGTTTGACGTACCCGCCTGGGAGCGCGAACGCCTGCCCCTTGTCTGTGCGGCGCAACAATTGCTGTTCGCGGCTGGTATTGGCCTCGATTGCCATTGCCTGAGTCTGCTGGATCGTCCCCGCGTCGCCTTGCGCTGGGTCTCCTGCTGAGCGCAGGGGCGGCAGCCACGGCCACTCTGGGGGTGGCCGCCAAGTGCCTGTTCAAGCCAGCTGGACTGCATGGATTGGTTATTTCCATATGCGCAATCGGTATGAGCTAATGCGCTTTTTAGCTTGTTATTTTGCATTGCGGCATGTAGAGTAAAGCCCTCCTTTTTTATTCTTCTTGAGCGGAAACTTCACTCTTATGGCTTTAATCGTCCACAAATATGGCGGTACGTCGATGGGCTCGACTGACCGTATCAAGAATGTCGCCAAGCGCGTTGCCAAGTGGCACGACGCTGGGCATCAAATCGTGGTGGTGCCATCCGCCATGTCGGGCGAAACCAACCGCCTGATTGGACTGGCCAAGGAAATCATGGATCAACCCGATCCCCGTGAACTTGACATGATCGCCTCGACAGGCGAACAAGTGTCCGTCGGCCTATTGTCGATGGCACTGCTGGCGATCGGCAAACAAGCCGTATCCTATGCTGGCTGGCAAGTCGCGATCAAGACCGATTCCGCCTTTACCAAGGCACGCATCCAGTCGATCGATGACGAAAAAGTCAAACGCGACCTCGATGCGGGCAAAATTGTCATCATTACCGGTTTCCAGGGCGTTGACGAACACGACAACATCGCGACCCTGGGCCGCGGCGGCTCCGACACCTCGGCCGTGGCGATCGCCGCCGCCATGAAGGCGGCCGAATGCCTGATCTTCACGGACGTCGACGGCGTCTACACGACCGACCCGCGCGTGGTCTCCGAGGCGCGCCGCCTGAAGACCATCACCTTTGAAGAAATGCTGGAACTGGCTTCGCTGGGTTCCAAAGTGCTGCAAACGCGTTCGGTGGAATTTGCCGGCAACTACCGCGTGCCCACGCGCGTGCTGTCGTCGCTGACCGACCCGATGTTGCCGCTGGAAATAGAAGCCAATTCAGGCACCCTGATTTCGTTTGAGGAAGATACAAACATGGAACAAGCAGTCATCTCCGGCATCGCCTTCAACCGCGATGAAGCCAAAATCACCGTGCTCGGCGTGCCCGACCGCCCAGGCGTGGCGTACCACATCCTGGGACCGGTGGCGGACGCGAACATCGAGGTCGACATGATCATACAGAATCAGTCGGTCGACGGTAAAACGGACTTCACCTTCACCGTCTCGCGCGGCGAATATACGCGCGCGCTGGCCGTGCTGGAAGCGAACCGCGAATCGCTGGGCGCGGCCAGCATCACGGGCGACGCGAAAGTGTCGAAACTGTCCGTCGTCGGCGTGGGCATGCGCAGCCACGTGGGCGTCGCCTCGCAAATGTTCCGCACCCTGTCGGAAGAGGGCATCAACATCATGATGATCTCCACTTCCGAGATCAAGATCTCCGTGCTGATCGATGAAAAGTACATGGAACTGGCCGTGCGCGCGCTGCATAAAGCGTTCGAGCTGGAAAAAGCTTAAATATCCAAAAATATTGCCCCACGCCCTTGACCAAAGGGGGGGCAATCGATATTATGACGTTCGTCGCTGCAGCGCAGTTAGCTACAGAGACATAGTTGAGTAATCAGCTAGGAGACGTGGCCGAGTGGCCGAAGGCACATCCCTGCTAAGGATGCATACGGCTTATACCTGTATCGTGGGTTCGAATCCCACCGTCTCCGCCAGTATTTTTAAAAACCCGCTTCGGCGGGTTTTTTCATTTCCGCCTTGCGGAGACGAGCAAAGCGCCTGCGCGCTTTGCGTGTGGGATTCGAAGCTTCGCGCCTGCAGGCGCGAGGCGCTCCGAATCGCCCAATCAGGCACTAACTGCCAGCTTCCCCGCCGGCCCCTGACCGCAATCCCCCTCAGCAATAAAAACAACAAGTGACTTAGTGTGAGTATTGACTCTTTGTCATTATGGATAATAGCAATGTTACTAATAAAAACTACGCATGCCCAGCCATGCTTCCATTGCCGAGTCCAATCAAGGAGTTGTCATGTCCAATCGCCTTCCCCGCAGCTACGTGTCGCTGTGCCTGGCCGCCATGCCGTTCGCCTGCGGCGCCGTCTTCGCCGCGGAAACCACGGTCAATCTGAATCTTGACCTGAACCTGAAGTCCGTGCCCAAACTCGAGCTGCGCCTGCTGCAGGAGCCGCCGAAGCTGAAGGCCCGCGCCAGGCCCGCCAACCGCGCGGCAAGCAAGCGCGACGAGTATGAAAAGTCGTACGACCTGTACATCCGCTATGCCAACGGCAGCATCTATAACCCGACCACGGCCAAGCATGACAAGGTACGCCTGCGTTCCTACCAGCAGACGAGCAACCTGGCGCTCGATGGCCGTGACGAGAATGCGGCCACCTTCATGGCGCCCACGGTGGTGATGGCGCCGGGGCAAACCGTGCGCTTCAAGCTGCATAACCAGTTGCCGCGGCTGTCGGCCGAGCAGTGCGCGACGAGCGATACGAATGCGCCGCGTCCGCGCGGCTGCTTCAACGACACCAATCTGCATTCGCATGGCTTGTGGGTCTCGCCTTCGGGCAATAGCGACAACGTGCTGATCTCGATCAAGCCGGAGGTGGATTTCGAGTATGAATACAATATTCCCATCGACCACCCGGCCGGCACGTTCTGGTATCACCCGCACCAGCATGGCGCGACGGCGATGCAGGTGGCCAGCGGCATGGCCGGCGCGCTGGTGGTGGAAGGCGACCGCTATCCGACCGCCACCGCGCAGGGCGACCTCGATGTGATGCTGAAACAATTCCAGCCCGACGATGGCAGCGGCAGCGCCGGCGAAGTGATGCTGTTGCAGCAAATTCCGTATGACTGCCCCAGCAACAGCCTGGTGCCGACGATACCGTGCGAAAAGGATGCCGTGGGCGTGCTCGAGGATTTCAATCAGGTCAAGGATCCGGATGCCTGGCTGATGTCGGGCCGCTACACCTCCGTCAACGGCAAGGTGCAGCCGGTGCTGAACATGGCCACGCAGCGCCTGTACCGCTGGCGCATGATCGATACGGGCTTCCAGGCGTCCGTCGTGTTGCGCATCCGGCGCGCGAACGATCCGCAAAAGCTGTTCCAGGCGCTCGGCGTGGCGAACCAGGACAAGGACGTGATGGCGTTGTGCGATGGCGAGGATGTCACGCAATTCGAGGTGGCCGGCGACGGCTTGACGCACGACAAGATCATTGCCAAGACCCTCAACTACCTGCAGCCGGGCTACCGCAGCGACATCCTGTTTTCGCTGCCGAAAGCCGGCGCGTATTGCGTCTATGCGGAAACCAACGTCAATAACCTGACGACGATGCATGACGTCAACAACACGCGCCTGATCAGCGTGATCGCCGCCAAGACCAACGCCAAGGCGTCTGCCCGCGCGAAGGCGGGCGAGTCGCCGCGCGATTTCTTGCTGGCCGAGTTGCGCAACGCCGTCAAGCGCCTGCCCAGCGCCCGGTTGCCGGACAGCGTCAAGAGCACCATTCTCAGCGACCTGGAGAATGGCCTCAAGCTCGGCAAGTTTGTGCCGCACGCCAGCTTCAGCGAGGCGGCAAAGGAGGCCATGCGCGGCAAGAAGAAGGAGTATGCGACCTTCAATATCGCCGAGCTGGGGGGCAAGTTCCGTTTCATGGTGGAAGGCAAGCCGGAAGACTCGCCGACACCTGATCTGAAGTATGTCTATGATCCGCACCGCGTGGATCACACGCTGGTGCTGGGTACCGAGCAGATGTGGGAACTGGCGTCCAAGAAGGGCAACCATCCCTTCCATATCCACGTCAATCCCTTCCAGGTCGTCAGCGTCGTTCGGACCGACGGCGGCAAGGTGGATCAGCAATACCAGGACTTGATCGGCACCTGGAAAGACACCTTGCTGGTGATAAAGGACCACAAGATCGAGATTGCCACGCGTTATCAGCGCTACATCGGCGAATACGTGCTGCATTGCCACATCCTCGAGCATGAAGACCAGGGCATGATGCAGAACGTCAAGGTGGTACTGCCGGATGGCAAGGGTGGCGGCGACATGGGCGGACACGGACACTGACCGTTCCAGGCGGGAGCGCGCCCGGCGCGCTGCCGCCTCTCCCCACCTGCCTCCGGAGCAACTACCCATGTCAAGCATGAAAACTGCACTCCTTCCCCTCCTGGCCGGCCTGCTGTGCGCAGGTGTCTGCACCTCGGGGCAATCGCAGGCCGCCGTATCGTGTCGCCCGGAATTGCTGGCGCAAGCGGAGCCGGGCGGCGCCCGCGTCGTGCGCTACCGCAAGAATATCGATGCACTGACTCCGGCCGAGCTTGACGCCTTCAAGCATGCGGTGAGCGAAATGAAACGCAAGAGCCAGGAAAACGTGTATGACCGGCGCGGCTTCCTGTGGCAGGCCTGGGTGCATAACTGCACCTCCGTCGACGTCTTCAATGACCGCCAGGCGGCCTTGCCTGGCGACAGGCTGAAAAAGCTGCTGGGCGATCCGACGCGCAACAGCTGCGACGTCGCCTATTTCCTCGACAAGGTGGCGACCGAAGACAACGCCCACGAGGAGTTTCCCGGCGAGTGCGAGCACCAGAAAAACACCTTCCTGCAATGGCACCGGGCGCAGCTGTATTTTTATGAGCAAGTCTTGCAGGCAGCCGACCCGAACGGCGAGCGGGGACCCAGTACGCGCAATGTCACGCTGCCGTACTGGAACTTCACCCGCAAGCCTTCCGGCGTGCGCTATCCGAAAGCCTTCGAGGACGTCGATTCGCCGCTGTACGACGCCACGCGCAACAAGGAGGGGCTCGACAGCTCGCTGGCCACGGCTTCGCCCAACTTGCTGGCCTATCAGATCTATTACATGGAGTGGGCCGATTTCGGCGGCGACGAATACGGCAGCTTGGGCGGCGGCAACCTGGAAACAAAAATCCACAATCGCATGCACGCCACCTACATGGGCGGCAACATGGGCGACAACGTCACGGCCGGCCTCGATCCGCTGTTCTATGCCTTCCATAATTTCCTCGATTACAGTTTCGAGAAATGGCTCGACGAGCATGGCGATGCCGGCATACGCGGCAGCGGGCGCACGGCGTTCATGCGCAGCGAGCAGGACGCCAGCCTGCCCCGACCCGTCGGCTGGAGCGCCGGCAGCGGCGACGCCCAGCGCGGTGATTCGGGCGACTACACGGCCAACATGGGCCAGGCGGAACTGTATTTCGACACCCTGCGGCAGGGCTATGGCTTCCAGCCGCGCTATGGCGGCGAGTTTGCCCGCAAGACGGATATCCAGGCCCTGATCGACCGGCACCAGCAGGCGGGTTTTGTGTTTGGCGACAACCAGAAAAGCCTGTTCGCCGCCTTGCTCAGCGACGATGCGGCCGATGGCGCGGTCGCCAGGCCCGATCTCACCGTGACCAGCGCCTACCAGATCCCGGCGCGGCGGGTGGCCAGCGACAAGCGGGCCAACATGGTGCTGGATCGCGCGCATGCGGATGAAGACTACAGTTTTCAGGCCGATATCTACCTGCATCCCGCCAACGTGGCCGCGCGCATCGGCGACAAGTCGTTCCGCGACCGCTACCTGGTCACCAGCACCAGCCACTGGGCCTTGTCCGGCCATCATCAGCACGACAAATATGTCATCGAAACGGATATCACCGGCATCGTCGACAGTCTCGTACCCAGGAAGCGCAGGCAGGCCTGGCGCATCACGGCAGCCATCACCACCAATGACAAGGGGCGTGGCCTGATACGGCAAGGCGATTTCTCCACGCCCGTGATCCAGCTCGTCGACCGCCGAAAACCGGCCGAACCCACGTATGAGGAGAGCAAGCCATGAGCGAACGGACCAGCTTCAAGCGCGATGTGCAGGGCCTGTTTTCCCGCTATGTAGCCGACATGAACAAGGTCAAGCTGTCGAACCCCGCGTCGACGGGCGTGCAGCGGCTGTATCTGAACGACTATGCGAGCGTGAAGGCGTTTGCCTGGCAAATCCAGGTGGCCATCCACGGTTACGACTATGACAGCCGCAACGAAAAATGGCTGGTGCCGGCCGGGCACCGCCTGCGCAAGCCGGGCGCAGGGGAGGGCCAGTATGTCATGTCTGCACCGCACCCGATGCCGCCTGACGGCCCGATGCCGCAGGAGGGCATCGATATCTTCGACCAGTGGGTCCGGGACGGCATGCCGCCGTGATGCGTTGGCCGACCGGCACAGACACCCTTGATGATCAGGAGTTCAGCATGGCATACACAGGTTTGAGAATTCACCCGGCCATCGGCATCGCCCGCGTCGGCAACAGCGAAGAATACTATCTGGGCCCGGAAAGCCTGGCCGGCATGCCGCTGGCTGGCCAGGATGGCACGGGAGGCTTGCCGATCCGGCCCGGTACGGAAGACACGACCATCGCCAGCAGCGAGTTGCGCGATGCCAGCGGAAAGCTCAAGCGGCAGGCGGCCCGCTTCCGGATTTACCAATATGCGTTCGATGCGGCCGATGGCGTGGAAAGCTACCCGCTGGGCCGGCGGGGCGCGGCGGCCGAAGTGGCCATCGGCAGCATGGTCGATGGCAAGATCGTCAAGGACATCGTGTGGACCGTGCACCTGGCCAACAAGAAGGCCAATAGCTGGGAGGCAGGCGACGGCGTGGCGCCGTTCGACAACAAGCGCGTGCCAGCCTTGCGCAATCGGGCTTTCGGCGAGCCGGCCTCGCCGCACTTCGGCACGCCGGCCGACCCGCTGCGCCTGCAGCTGCTGGTCATCGACCCCGGACCGCGCACGGTGCAGGCCTCGCGCCAGTCGGTGCAGCAGTTCGACGCCGCCACGCCGCCATCGTGCGCGGAGGCGGCCAGCGGCGCCGTGCGCAGCCTGCCCGACTATCCCGTATCGTTTCCGCGCGGCGGACAGGCTGGCGCGCCGGCGCAGGGCCCTGGTTCCATCATCGCCTCGCTGGGCGCCATCACGACGGAAAAGAATGGCCGCCTGCTGGTGCTGGGCGGTTATGGCAAGGCCTGCGGCTTTGACGCGCAAGGCAATTATTCGCCCGCCGCCGTCCTGCACGACAACGTCAACAACGACAACTGGTTCGATGACGTGGCCGATGGTCCCGTCACGGCCATGCTGCTCTTCGCCGACGGCACTGCGCGCAGCGTCGAGGGCGGCGCCTGGGTGGTGTCGAGCGACCCGTCGTATGCGCCGCAAACGGCGAACGTCGTCTCGCTGTGGGACGACCTGTATTGCACCTGGCTGGAAAAGATGGCGCTGCGGCCCGCCGTGTATGCGGATGGCAGCTACCAGGCGGGCTACCAGAGCAATTTCAGCACCGATGTCCAGCCCATCCTGCGGGCGGCCTCGCTGCAGCGCTGGACGACCAGTCTGCCGCCCAGGGCGATCAAGGAGCACGACTTGCTGGGCAAGATGAAGGCGGAGGGCCTGACTTACCCCATCATGAATTTCATCCGCCATCCCGACCAGACGGGCGCGCCGTCACTGAAGCCGCAGATGCCGCTGTCGCTTGGCGATGCGGGCAGCAGCCTGCTGACCCTGACGCGTGCCCAGTATTTTTTCATGGACCAATGGGCGCATGGCCAGTATGTGGCCGACAGCGGCACTTTCCTGCTGGGCGCGGGCGAAGCGCTCGACCGTAGCGTCCTGTTCAACTGCCTGGGCGGCCGCTACAGCCCCGGCATCGAGATGGGTTTTATCGTGCGCGATCCCGGCCTGTACCGGCAGGCGTGGCGGCGCCATGATGCAGGCGGCCCGTTCCGCATCCATGCACAGCATCTCGATTACCCGGCCGCCGTCAGGGACCAGCCCTTTCTTGGCGCCGGCTATGTGCCGCTGCGCGGCGGCGAGGTGCAGCCTGGCGACGTGTCGAAGTTCATGGCCTTGCCATGGCATACCGATTACAACTCGTGCGCCACGCATCTGCCGGATCCGAATCCCGGCGGCAAGGTACTCAATAACCAGCAGGCGATCGACGCGGCCACGGCGATCAATGGCAATGGCTACAACACCTTGCTGTATTCCTCCTGGCCGGCGCAGCGGCCCGTGGCCGTGTACACCTACGACGACGTCGTTGCCAATGGCGGCGAACTGGCGACGCCGCGTTACTCCGTTCGAGGCAAGGGCACGCGGGCCGATGGCGTGCCATCAAGCACCCCGGACAATGCGGAAATCGACCGGCCCGCCATGCATGTGGGCCGCTACCAGGACCGCGCGCAGTTCCTGCTGAACTGGCACCGCATCGGCGTGGTCGTGCAAAGCACGGCGATTGCGCGCAAGGCTGGCGAGAAGGCCATCTGCAAGGATTACTACCTGGAAGTCGAGAGCCTGTTCGACAGCGATGAAAGCAACCTGGTCGAGTATTGGCGCAACACGGCCATCGACAAGGTGTACCGGCCGAAGCCGAAGTCTTGATGGCGGCGGCAGAAAGTTCCGTAGCGGCGGGGCCATCGCGGCAGCGCTACCGGGTCGCCATCATCGGCGGGGGCCCGGCCGGCTGCGCCTGCGCGCTGGCGCTGGCCCGGCATGGCGTGCACGATGTGCTAGTGATCGAGGCGGGCGACTACGCTCAATTTCGCATCGGCGAAAGCATTCCGCCCGAAGCCAACCGCCTGTTCCAGGCGCTGGGGATGGCGCAGGCGTTTTTCGCCGAGGCGCATGCGCCTTGCCATGGCAGCTGTTCCTGGTGGGGCAGCGACAAGCGCGGCTACAACGACGCGCTGCTGCATCCGCTGGGCCACGGCTGGCACCTGGAGCGTTCCCGTTTCAATGACTTCCTTGCGCGCCAGGCGCGCTTGCGCGGGGCGGAAGTGCTGCTGCGCGCCAGCCTGGCCGCGTCGGCCCCGGCGCAAGGCGGCGGTTTTACATTGGAATTGATGCTGGGCGATCCGGCGCACCCGCGCCTGGCCAGCATCCACGCCGACCTGGTGGTCGACGCCAGCGGCACGCGCGCCATCTTCGCGCGCCAGCGCGGCAGCCGCAAGGTGGCAACGCTGCCGCTGATATGCCTGGCGATGTGCTTCGCCGCGCCAGACGGCCCCCGTTCCGGCCTGACGCACCTGGAAGCCGTCGAACATGGCTGGTGGTATGGCGCCCATCTGCCCGACGCCACCTTGCTGCTGGCGTTCTACAGCGATGCGGCCACCGTCAAGGCGCGGCGCCTGCAGCATGCCGGGCACTGGCTGGAAGGGCTGGCGGCCGCACCCAATACGGCGGCGCTGGCCCGCGGCGCGGCGCCGCTGGCAGACGGCGTGCAGAGTTTCCCCGCGCCGTCCTACTGCCTCGATCAACTGCATGGCGACGGTTGGCTGGCCATCGGCGACGCCGCCTCGGCCTACGATCCCGTCACCTCGCAAGGTATCGTCAAGGCGCTCGCCAACGGCATGGCGGCCGCTGACGCCATCGCCGGTCACGCCACCCTGGGCGCGGTAGCGCACACGGTGGCACTGCGCCATGCGCAGTACCTCGTGCAGCGCCAGCAGTACTATGGCTGGGAGCAGCGCTGGCCCGCCGCGCCGTTCTGGCGCCAGTTGCATGCGGGTGCGCAGGCGCGCTAGCGGTCTTATCGCCGCTGCGCTTCGCGTTCGAGCGTATCCCTGCCGATGATCTTCAGGCTGGCGCCGCCCTTGAAGGGCAGCGTTTCCTCGTTGCCCGCCGTCTGGATGCCGGCCGAGACACCGATTTCGGCCGTCACGTCGACGAACTCCTTGCGGAACAGCAGCAGTTCCGTATGCTTGATGACGCTTTGCAGCGCAATCGATTGTCCGGGCGCGATGGTCGTGAGGTCGCGCTTGAGCGCGTGATTGGCCAGGCCCGTCTTCAATACCTGGCTTTGTTCGCTCACGTTATCGATCAGGCGCATATTGGGCCCCCGCGCCTGCATGTATTTGAGCGGATAGCCGACTTCCCCATTGCCGACATTCTTGATGAGCACCTCGATGCGCATGTCGCTGCCCGTGAAAATGCAGGCCGGATTATCGATGCAGTGGGCGCTGATGGAGAGAATTTCGTTCGGCATGGCGTTTCCTGGGAGTTGTAGGGACACTGCGAGCAGTGCGATTAGGAGCCGTTCAGGATGATATCGCATTTGATCTGCCGTCCTATTTTCGTCCGTAGCAATTCCTGCACTTCGATGGCGATCTGCCAGGCATGCCGGTCACGGATGACGATGGAGCCGGCCGAGTTCATGATGTTGGCGGCGGCCGGTTCAGGTTCCTTGTCGTCAGAGAGGGAAGGCACGGGCGCATCCCAGCTGCCGTCCGGCTTCTTGTATTTGACGGTCTCGTCGTCGCCCTCCACATACGAATATTCATCCGGCAGGCCATAGCAGTGACCGAATTCATGTGCGTGCGTCTGGCCATCGGTCGAGGCGGACACGTCGATGATGGTGCCCGTCACGCTTTCGCGGTCGTAGCGTTTGTGGATCTGCATGACGTAGTGTTCGTTGCTTTCCACATAAACGACGCGGTAGACGATGGGCAGGACGCGCGTGCCGCATTCCGGATCGCTGATTTTCATCTGGAATTTGTTGTTCCAGTGGCTTTCCAGCCCCGTGGTGGCGATGCCCTTGACGTACTTGATGACGGCGGCGCGCTGCTTGACCCGCGTGGCGGCCTGTGGGGTACCCTTTTCGCGCTCTTCCAGCGCCTGGTCGGCTGGCTCGAGCACCGTGATCACCTTGACGCGCAATTCGGCGATGATGCCGGTATTCGACTTGACGGGCACGTAGATCTTGTAGCGCACGTTGTCGAAATAGTTATGCGGCGCGCCAGTGGCGCCGAAGGTGTTGTTGTAGCGCGGCACGCTGGAGACGCTGATCTCCTTTTCATAGTCGGCGATCCAGCAGGCGGGGCGCTTGATGAGCACTTCCTTGCGCTGCTTATTGTCGACGGGGCTGGTGCTGGACGTACCCGTTTCCTTGAATTTCGGCTCGGGCTTGGGCGGCGCCTTGGCCGTCGTGCCGGGCGCAGGCGCCTTGGCGCGCGTGTCCGAGCCGGGTGGCGGGGCAGGAGCCGGCTCAGGGCTGTCTTGCGTCTCGGGCAACTGGCCCGGTGATTTGAGCAGTTCGATCACCAACGCCTCGACGGCGGCAGCCGCCACGATATGGGTCAGGCCCCTGGCGTCCGTCATGCCCGTTTCGATACTGCCGTCGGCGCGCTTGACGCGATACGGCTGGCGCGGCATCAGTTCACCCGTGTCGCGGTCTTTCAGCACGAAGCCTTCGTCGAACAGTTTCAGGCGGCTGTCCGGCAACGGCGGCAGGCCGGCGGCGACGCTGGCGCCGCCGTTGAAGACATGCTGCCCGCCCTTGACCGTAAAATGGCCGGGGCAGCGGAAGGTGATGTCGCCGCCTTCGAGCGTGATCGACGACTGTCCTGCCTGCAGGACGATTTTCTGGTTGGCCTTGATGTCGATGCTGTCGCTCACGGAGATCACCGTGACGGCTTGATCGGCGAGGATTTCCAGTTGGTCGGTATGCGCTTCGAGCGAGACGGGGCCGTTGCCCGCGACGGCCTTGATGCCGCCTTCGTGGCTGAACAGCGTGGCCGCGTTGGCCGCCACCGAGGCGACTGTCTGGCCGGCCGTCATGTGCAGGTCGGCCTGCGCCGTCCAGTGCAGATGCTGGCCCGCGAACAGCACGGTCGACGCGGGCGTGGCCCAGTTGATGCTGGTGGGCGACTCCATCACCACCAGCGGCTGGGCGTAGCGTTCCACGGGCTGCGCCGTATCGGGCGCGCGCGTGCCGCTGCCTGCCTTGCTGGCTTCCTGGCCGCCGACATTGGCCTGGTACTTGCCTTCCTGCCGCGGATCGATCTGCGTCGCCATGTCCAGCTGCGCCTGGTTCGCATCCTTGCTGACGAGGGCTTTTTGCTGGCTTGCCGACGTTGCTACCGTCTTGCTCAGTTCACAGGCGCCGCGCAGCAGGGCCAGCGCTTCCTTCGTGTCGAGCTGGCTCGACGTCACGCCGGCGCCCTGGCGCGCGCGCGCCGTGGTCGAGATCAGCATGCCTTCGCCGGCGCGCAGCATGGCCCAGGCATCGGTGCGCAATTCAAAGCCGCTGCCGCGGTAGCTGCCCCGTTGCGCCGAGCTGGCGCCTTGCTGCACCAGGTAGCCCAGATTGAGTTCGGTGGCGGCGCTGCTCGAAGCGAGCCGGGTGCGCAGCTGGCCCTGGGTATCGTCGAGCACCCACTGGTTGTAGCCGGCGCCGTCGAAATTGTGGCTGTGCATGCCCGACAGGACGCCCGCGTGGTTGACGCCCGCATCCTCGCCGGCCGCATACGGCGGCGTGTCGCTGCCTGTGTAGAGCTGGGCGACGACCAGCGGGCGGTCCATGTCGCCTTCGATGAAGTCGACCAGCACTTCCGTGCCGAGGCGCGGCGTGAATTGCGAGCCCCAGTTCGGGCCGGCCAGCGCTTCGGCCACGCGCACCCAGGCGCCGGACGCCTCGTTGCCGGGCGCGTTGCCCTGCTGGTCGGTGTTGTGCGCCAGGCCGCCCGGATTGGCGGCGTTGCCGCGCTGCCAGGCGAACTGGATGCGTACCTGGTGGTCGCGGCCCGTGGTGGCAACGCTGTCGGCCAGCCCCACCACCAGCGCTGTCTGCGGGCCCAACGCCACGGCAGGTGCGCGCGCGGCGGTGGCGCGCGGCACGATGGCCACGCTGGCGCGCACGCAGCCGAAGCGGTTGCGGTAGGTGCCCGGTTCGATCTGGCCGGCGATCCAGTCGGCGACGCCGCCCAGGCCGGCCGTCTTGGCCAGCGTCGACAGCATGCTGCCCAGGCCGGCGCCGGCCGGTCCCGTATTGTTGCGCGCCTGGTGCTCGGCCCACAGCACGGTGAAGGCGTTGGCGCCATCGGCATGCTGTTCGTGCTGCAGCAGGCGCATGGCGTGGCCGGCGGCCAGGCGGCGCACGGCGCCGGCGCCGTCGAACTGCTTGTTGTCCAGTTCCAGCGCTTGCAGCATGCGCTCGCTGTGCGGCCCGGCCGCCGCGCGGTCGGCGTGCAGGCGTTCGCCGGCGCCGTCATACACGGCCAGTTGCGGCAATTGCCCCGCCTCCAGGCTGGAGACCTGCTCGGCGGCGGGCGCCGTCACCTGCGCCGGGTCCCAGCTGCTGATGCTGACGGCATTCGATTGCACCTGGCGGCGCGCACCGAAGCGGTCGATGGCGTCGTCGGTATCGGTGGCGCGCACGCCGTGAAAGCGCATGTCGGCGCCGCCCGGCGTCTGCGGCGCGGTCGCCTTGCTGTCGAAGATCACCAGTTTGTGCCTGGCCTGCGCCTCGCCCTCGCCACCTTCCTGCGCGCCGCCGGGCTGGTCGTGCTCGAAGCGCCAGCTCAGGCCTTCGGCGGCCAGCAGGCGCGCGAAGAAAGCGAAGTCGCTTTCGCGGTACTGGGTGCGGATGGCGCGCGTGGCCAGCGCCTGGCTGACGTCGAATTCGAAGCGCAGCTGCGGGTAGTCGGCCAGCAGCTCGGTGACGATGTCGCGCGCGTTCTTGTCCTGGAAAATATAACTGTCGCGGCGCAGCTGCAGCAGGGCCAGGGCCGGCTCGAGGCGCAGCCGGTAGCGCGCCACGCCACCGTCGGCGCCCAGCCAGGCGCAATCGGTGCAGATGCCGTGCCAGGCGCGCTGGCTGCCGTCGGGCTGCAGCAGGCACAGCGTCATTTCTTCGCCGATGAAGGAGGACAGGTCCAGGCTGGCCGCGGTGCTCAGCGCGTCGACCTCGAAGCGGAACAGTTCATTGACGGCCTCGCGGCCCTCGAACTGTTCCGCCATCAGCGATTCCGGCTGTCCGGACTGCTGGGCCGTGGCCAGGGTGATGAGCCGCGCATGCTGGCTCAGGCCGGTGCCGAACTGGCCCGTGGCTGCGGGGGTTGCCTGTGCGCCGCCCATCACGGCAGGGTAATGCTCAGGTTAGCCACGCGCGGCGCCAGCTTGACGATGTCGTTGTAGGCATTGATCTGCGCTTGCGTCTGTTTGGCCAGCATGGTGCGCAGGCCCAGGTAGCCCATTGCGCAGATCAGGGCGAACACCGAACACAGCACCCAGACCGGCACGTTGTTGCGCAGCTTGTGGATGATCTGGTCGGGCCGCTCCGCATGCGGGGCGAAGCCGGTTTTCTTGCCCTTCATCTGGGCGATTTCGTCCCCCAGGCGCGCCGTCAGGTAGTTGAGTTTTTCCGGGCCTTCGAGGATGTAGCGGCCCTGGAAACCCAGCAGCAGGCACATGTGGAAGACCTCGAGCGCCTGCAGGTGCGCGCTGCCGCGCGCGCGCAGCGCTTCGAGACGGATGAAGAAGTTTTCGCCAGCTAGCTGGTCGCCGAACAGCACCAGCTGCAAGGGCCGGCGCGCCCATTCGTCGCGGATGCTGTAGGGCGAGCGCAGGATGATTTCATCGACGGCCGCGCAGAATGCATATTTTGCGGCGTCGATGTCGTCCGCAGACGCGCCCTGTTTTTTCGCGCCGCGGCTGAACTCATCGAGGAAGTGCGTCATCTTGCTGATGAAATCGGCATTGTCTTGCGGCCCGCTGCCGTTCTTCAGCATGAACAGGGCGTAAAAACCGTCGTACATCAAGTCCATCAAGGTGTGTTCGGTGCCGGGACCGGCAGCCATGCTGGAGGCATAGGCGGCCTGGCTGCCGGACATCAGGGAAGGGGGAGCGCTGGAGTGCATCGTTGGACCTCAGGAAGTGACGGCGACAAGTTCGAGTTTCAGTTCACGCATGCCGGACGGGACATAGACCAGCAGCGACTGCGCCTGCAGCATGCGTTCGTACATCTGGCCCTTGGCCTCGATGGTGAAGTAAAACATGTCGGGCCGCACCGGCACGGCGGCCGGCACCTGCGGCGCGTGCTGCAGGCGCACCCCGGGCAGGGCGGACAGGACGAATTTTTCCACATCGTCCGGCGCGCCCACCTTGAAGCGCAGCGGCACCACGTCGACCAGCTCCACGCCGGCCATGTCGGCCGACACGCCCAGGTAGAACGCCGTCTTGGCATCGATCTTTTCCGAGTCCAGCTTGCCGTGATGGTAGGACGGCTTGGTTTCCGTCAGCGCGATGGCGAAGTATTTCGACGAGATCACGGTGTCGAGCAATTCGCGGATCATGGCGTGCAGCTGGGCGAACGCGGGGCCGGGATCGGCATGCCGGTACGGCGGCAGGTCGGCCAGTGCATGGCTTCTTGAAAAGGTCATCAAGCCGCCCGCCAGGGCCAGCAGCTGTTCGTACAGCCGCTCCGGATGCAGCCCCGGATGATGGAAATAATGGCTGAGCGATGCGTAGGCCGCGCTGGCCGTATGCAGCAGCCAGAACGAGGACATGTCGCCCGAGCGGAACTCGATCACGCTCTTGCTAGGCTCGCGGTGATGCCCGTACAGCGCGTTGACCTTGGCTTGCAGCGCGTCGATCAGGCGGCGCAGCTGCAGGAACAGCAGGGGCGCGCTGCGGATGGACAGGCTGGGGGGGACGAAGGCCGGGTCCTGCTCGAAGCCGCCCGTCGACAGGCGCCGCAGGCGCAGCAGGGGGAAGCTGACGTAGGAATCGCGCGGCTCGGCATCGGCGACCAGGCGCAGGGTTTTTTTCAGGTAGGTCAGTTCGGCCTGCGCGGCCTGGGTGTACAGGTCCGGCGTGCTGAGATTGGCCTGGGCATAGCGCGCCGCGTTGTTGGGCTGGCCGCTGGCGGCGAAGTTGCCGCCGAATGGCTTGAACGCCGGCAAGGCGGCGTGAAAGGTCACCGATTGCAAGGACGACGGCACGTTGCCCAGGTCGAGCGCGTCGGGCAGTTCATCGCTCCCGGCGGCGTTGTAGATTTCGCCGTCCTGGAAGACCAGCGACAGTTCCAGCAGGCGCAAGCTGTTGTTGGCCAGCGCATCGCGGTCGATCTGCAACTGGTTCACGCCCCACGCATACGGATGCAGCGCCTTGACGCTTTCGTGCAGGCGCTGCTCGTGGTACTGGTCTTGCTGCTGGAAATGCTGGGGCCGCAGAAACAGCCCTTCGCCCCATAACAATTTGTTTGCCATGCTCATGGATTGCCCTCTATGCCAGACACAGTGAGGCGCGCGGCAGCGACTGAAAATCATGCTTCGCATCGCGCAACCTGGTGCTTTTTTCGCAACTGCAAGAACCTTAACATTATCTTGAAGAATGGTGCGTACTGTACGTTTTTAGCGCGAGTAGTGTGAGTTTTCGCGTATTTTCTATTGAACGCAGTGAATTTTCAAATCATGCTACGCTCCGAAAAATAGATAATTAGCAACTATAAAAAGCAACTTTTCAGTTCGCCAAACAGTCTTCTTTTTTGAAGGAAAGATCAACATGACACGCTCGGTTTCGCTACGCACGCTTGCAGTTATCGCCTGTGCTTTTGCCCTCAGCGCCTGCAGTACGGCGCCGGTGGCCAAAGCGCCGCCCGTCGTGGCGCCGCCGACGCTGGAGGAGCTGATGGCCAAGGCCACGCAGGCCGTGGACACGGGCAACAAGGCGGCGGCGCTGGCGCTGTGGCAGGAGGCGGCCGCTGCGGCGCCCGCCGACAAGCAGCCCTGGGTGCGCATGGCGCAAAGCCGCTACGATGCCGGCCAGTATGGCGAAGCCATCCTCAACGCCCAGGAAGTGCTGGTGCGCGATCCTGCCGACAAGCTGGCCAACAGCGTGATTGCCATCAGCGGCCTGCGCCTGTCGACGCGGGCGCTGGCCGACCTGAGCCGTCAGAACAACCTGTCCGGTCCGCTGCGCGCGGAATCGCAGGACCTGGCCAAGCTGCTGCGCGAGAGCCTGGGCGAAACCGTGCTGGTGCCGCCGCCGGACAAGCCGCCCGTGCGCGCGTCGCGCAAGCAGCCAAGCAAGCGCACTGCCGATGAGGGCAGCGCCAATCCATTCAATGCCCTGAAGTAGCCAGCCAGGCACGGGTACGCCGCAGTTCAACAGGCGCATCGCCGATGCCGCCAATATTTGGAAGGGGATGTCATGTCGAAGAAAGATAGTGTGCAGAAGCGCTTGCAAAAGGTACGCCCGCCGCGCGTGCAGATGACGTATGACGTCGAGATCGGCGACGCCATCGAAAACAAGGAGCTGCCCTTCGTGGTGGGCGTGGTAGGCGATTTCGGCGGCAATTCCGAACTCGAACAGAAGCGCCTGAAGGACCGCAAGTTCGTCGATATCGACCGCGATAATTTCGATGAAGTGATGAAGGGCATCGAGCCGCGCGCCACCTTCCGCGTGCCGAATGAACTGGGCGCCGGCGGCGACCAGTTTGGCGTCGAGCTGAAATTCCGCTCGATCGCCGATTTCCGCCCGGAAGCGGTGGTCGGGCAGGTCGAGCCGCTGCGCAAGCTGCTCGAAGCGCGCACCAAGCTGGCCGACCTGCGCAACAAGCTGGCCGGCAATGACAAACTGGAAGACATCCTGAATGACGTGCTCAATAGCACGGAAAAACTGGCCCAGCTGGAACAACATTCCCACGTCAGGAAAGATTGATATGTCCGCACAACTGACCCCCGCATTGAGCGCCGCCGGCGCCGCCGAAATCGATTTGCTCGACCAGATCGTCGAACAGAGCAAGGTGGCCAAGTCCAGCGTCGAACACGCCCGCGCCAAGGATCTGATTTCCGAACTGGTCAGCCAGGTCATGGATGGCACGGTGGTGGTATCGAATAACCTGGCCGCCACCATCGATGCCCGCGTGGCCGAACTGGACCAGCTCATTTCCGCGCAGCTCAGCGCCATCATGCACGCGCCCGAATTCCAGAAGCTGGAAAGCAGCTGGACGGGCCTGCATTACCTGGTGAAGAACACGGCCACCGGCACGAACCTGAAAATCAAGATGATGAACGCGACCAAGCGCGAACTGGTCAAGGATTTCCAGAGCGCGCTGGAGTTCGACCAGTCGACCATGTTCAAGAAGGTCTACGAAGAGGAATTCGGCACCTTCGGCGGGGCGCCATTCGGCACCTTGCTGGGCGACTTCGAATTCAGCCGCCAGCCGGAAGACATGTATTTCATCGAACAGATGTCGCATGTGGCCGCCGCCGCGCACGCGCCGTTCATCTCGTCGGCGTCGCCGGAACTGTTTGGCCTGGAAAGCTACAGCGACCTGGGCAAGCCGCGCGACCTGGCCAAGGTATTCGACACGGTCGAGTATGCGAAGTGGAAATCCTTGCGCGAATCGGAAGATTCGCGCTATGTGGGCCTGACCTTGCCCCGCTTCCTGGGCCGGCTGCCATTCAATCCGCTCGATGGCGCCACCGTCGATGGCTTCAATTTCGTCGAGGACGTCGACGGCACCGACCACCAGAAATACCTGTGGTGCAATGCCGCCTACGCGTTCGGCACCAAGCTGACGGCCGCCTTCGAGGATTACGGCTGGTGCGCGGCGATCCGCGGCGTGGAGGGGGGCGGCCTGGTGGAAGACTTGCCGACGCATACCTTCAAGACGGACGAGGGCGAGGTGGCGCTGAAATGCCCGACCGAGATCGCCATCACGGACCGTCGCGAAAAGGAATTGAGCGACCTGGGCTTCATCTCCCTCGTGCACTGCAAGAACACGGACTATGCCGCGTTTTTCGGCGCCCAGTCGGCGCAGAAGGCGAAAAAATACAATACCGACGCCGCCAACGCGAACGCCGTGCTGTCGGCGCAACTGCAATACATCTTCGCTGTGTCGCGCATCGCCCACTACATGAAGGCCATGATGCGCGACAAGATCGGCAGCTTTGCCGCCGCCTCCAACGTGGAAGATTTCCTCAACCGCTGGCTGACGCAGTACGTGCTGCTCGACGATAACGCCAGCCAGGAACAGAAAGCCCAGTTTCCGCTGCGCGAAGCGTCGGTGCAGGTATCGGAAGTGCCGGGCCGGCCCGGCGTGTACCGCGCCGTGTCCTTTTTGCGTCCGCATTTTCAACTGGACGAATTGTCCGTTTCACTCCGTTTGGTCGCGGAGCTTCCGCAGTCGACCAAATCGTAATGTATTTTTCTTCACACCCTTGAAAGGAATGACATGGCAATCGACGTATACTTGCAAATTGATGGCATCAAAGGCGAATCCACGGATAACAGCCACAAAGATTGGATCGAGTGCAAGTCGGTCCAGTGGCAGGTGTTGCAACCCAAATCGGCGACCGCCTCGACAGGCGGCGGCCATACCGCCGAACGTACCGAGCACAAGGATATCGTTATCGCCAAGATGGCCGATCTCGCCAGTCCCTTGCTGCTGCAAACGTGCTCCTCGGGCAAGACTATCCCGAAAGCCAAGCTCGAGTTCCTGCGCGCCGATGGCCAGGGCGAGCGCATCAAGTACTTCGAAATCGAACTCGAGAATGTGATGATCAGCAGCGTGGCGCCATCGGTGGCCGCGGGCGACATTCTCGGCGAAGACCTGGCGCTCAAGTATTCCAAGGTCAAGTGGAAGTACACGCAGCAAAAAGTGGGTGGCGGCTCGGGCGGTAACACCTCCGGCGGCTGGGACCTGTCGGCCAACAAGACAGCCTGACCGTATCTGACCGCGTACGCCAGCGGCGCGCTGCCGCCGCTGGCTTTCCTGGCCGCCGGCAGCGGTATCCACGCCACCCAAGAAACGGGAAACCCATGAAAGGTTTTACGCCGGGCCTGTTCGACCGCCTGATGGATACGCCCGTGCACGGCGCCTCCAGCGGCACCGTCTCGCGCCTCTCGCTCGAAGACTTGAAAGACACCGTGGCGCGCGATCTCGAAGCGCTGCTCAACACGCGCGCCGTGCTGCCCGAGGCGCTGCTCAAACCCTTTCCCGAATGCGGCAAGTCGATCATCACGTACGGCTTGAACGATTTCGCCGGGCTTAGCCTGTCGAGCACGGACGACCGCGCCTATATCTGCCAGTGCCTGGAGAAGGCCATCGCCCGTCACGAGCCGCGCTTGCGCCAGGTACGTGCATCGCTGGAAATCGAGGAAGGCTCGATCAACCGCCTCAATTTCGCCATCAGCGCGCTGCTGGTGGTGCATGCGGCGCACGAACCGGTCAGCTTCGACGCCATCCTGCAGCCTTCCAGCCTGCATTACACGATCAGCAAGGGACGCCGCGCCGCGTCCACGGGAGCCTGACCTTGGATGAATTGCTGCCTTATTACGAGCGCGAACTGGGTTTCCTGCGCCGCTATTCGCGCGAGTTTTCCGAGCGCTACCCGAAGATCGCAGGCCGCCTGCTGATGGGCGGCGAGGTGTGCGAAGACCCGCACATCGAGCGCATGATCCAGTCGTTCGCGCTGCTCAATTCGCGCATCTCGAAGCGTATCGACGACGATTATCCCGAATTTACCGAAGCGCTGTTCGAAGTGCTTTATCCGCATTACCTGCGGCCGTTTCCCTCGTGCTCGATCGCACGCATGGATTACGCCGCCGCGGCGGCGCAGTTGACGGCGCCGGCGGAAATCGCCCGCGGTACGGAGCTGACGACGCGCCCCGTGAAAGGCGTGGCCTGCACCTTCCGCACGGCCTACCCCGTGACGGTGGCACCGCTGGCGCTCACGCATGCGGCTTTTTCCGCCATCATCGAGGCGCCGGAACAGGTGCTGCTGCCGGCGAATGCCACCTCGGGCGTGCGCATCACCATCGAGTCGAGCGCCGCGCAGCTGTCGCTGGGCCAGCTGGGACTGGCATCGCTGCGCGTGTTCATCGATGGCCAGCCCTCGTTTTGCGCGGCGCTGCGCGACGCCCTGTTCATGCGCACCGTGAAGGCCTACGCCGAGGCGGACGGCAGCGGCAGCTGGGTTGCGCTCGACGGCATTCCGGTGCGCAGCGCCGGCTTTGCCGAGGACGATGCGCTGATCCCGTTTTCCGCCCGCTCGCATCCGGCCTACCGGCTGCTGACCGAGTATTTCTGCTTTCCCGAAAAATTCAATTTCTTCGACATCGACCTCGGTGCGCTGTGCGCCGCGCTGCCGTCCGGCTGCCGCCGCATCACCTTGCATCTGGCGCTGAGCGGCTTGCGCACCGATTCGAACACGGCGCGCCTGCTGGGGACGATGAACACGCACAATTTGCTGCTGGGCTGCACGCCGGTGGTCAACCTGTTCCGCCAGCGCGGCGAGCCTATCCGCCTCACGCACACGGCCGCCAGCTATCCCGTGCTGGCCGATGCGCGCCGCGCCTATGCGTTCGAGGTGCAGTCGATCGACTCGGTCAAGCTGGTGCGGCAGACGCCGCAGGGCGAATCCGTGGTGGAATTCCGTCCCTTCTATTCGCTGCGCCATGGCGAGACCCCGGCCAGGGATGGCCACTACTGGGTCATGCGGCGCGACGAGATCATCGCCGGCAAGAGTCCCGGCTACGAGACGCAGATATCGATCGTCGACATCGATTTCGATCCGGCCGCAGTGGAAACGGACACGCTCAGCCTGGAGCTGAGCTGCACCAACCGCGACTTGCCGGCACAGCTGACCTACGGCTTGCACGGCGGCGACCTGTTCCTCGAAGGCGGCTCCAGCGTGCGCAGCATCAGCCTGCTGCGCAAACCCAGCGAGTCGCACCGTTTCGAGCGGGGACGGGGCGCCCACTGGCGCTTGATTTCGCATCTGGCGCTGAATCACCTGTCGCTGGCCGGCAGCGGCCTGGAAGCGTTCCAGGAAATGCTGACCCTGTACGACTTGCCGCGCTCGGCCACTTCGCAGCGGCAAATCCGCGGCATCACGGCCATCGCCCACCAGGCCGTCAATGCCTGGTTGCCAGGCAATCCCTTCGCCTGCCTGGTGCGCGGCGTCGAAGTGCGGCTGACGATAGACGAAGAGGCCTTCGTCGGCAGCGGCATCCACGCCTTTGCGCATGTGATCGAGTGCTTCCTCGGTTTGTATGTGCATGCGAACAGCTTCACGCAACTGGTGGTGCTGGCAAAAAAATCAGGAGAGGAGCTGTGGCGATGCAAACCACGCAGCGGCGATTCCAGCCTAGTGTAATCGAGCGCCTGTTTGCCCAGCCTTGCCGCTTCCAGTACTTCCAGGCGGTACGCATGCTGGAGCTTTGGCTCAGGCGCAATGGCTTGCCGCATGACGATGCGGTGGCCAGCTTCCTGCGCTTCCAGAATTCCGTCTCGCTCGACTTCGCCCCCAGCCAGATCGAGGCGCTGGCGCCGGAACCGCGCGAACTGGCCACGGACGCCAACGCCCTGGGCGCGGCGCTGCGCAGCGCGCAGCTGAAATACGTGCGCGTCACGCCGGCGTTCATGGGGTTTCTCGGCGTCGCCGGCGCGCTGCCGCTGCACTATACGGAACGCATCGCCACGCACCAGCTATATGAAAAGGACGAGGGGCCGCGCGCCTTCCTCGACACGTTTTCGAACCGCGCCCTGGCCCTGTTCTATGAAGCGTGGCGCAAGTACCGGCTGGAACTCAAATACCAGCTCGACGGCAAGGACCAGTTCCTGCCGCTGCTGCTGTCGCTGGCAGGGCTGGGCAACGCCTCGCTGCGCCAGCGCCTGGCGGGGGACGGCGCCGGCGTACTCGATGAATCGGTGGGCTACTTTGCCGCCGCCATGCGCCACCGGCCGCCATCGGCCGTGCTGATCGGCCAGGTGCTGTCCGAGTATTTCGGGCAGCGCATCGCCGTCAGCCAGTTTGTCGGCTGCTGGTACGACGTGCCGCGCGAGCAGCAAAGCACCTTGGGCGGCAGCAACGCCCTGCTGGGCGCCACCGCCATGGTCGGCGCGCGCGTCTGGCAGCGCGACCTGCGCCTGCGGCTGACCATCGGCCCGCTGGCCCGCTGCCACTTCGACGCCTTCCTGCCTGGCGGCGCGGCCGCCCTCGCGCTCGAGAAGATGCTCGCCATGTTCACCGGCCTGTGCCTGGAATACGAAGTGCAGCTGGTGCTGCGCGCCGCCGACGTGCAGGGCATTGCGCTGGCGGTGCCGCGCAGCGGCGGGCGGCTGGGCTGGGACAGTTTCCTGATCACCGGCGGCGAGGCGAGCGACCGCGCCGATGTCCGCTATGAACTGCATGCGCTGGCCTGAGCTCGCGCTTCTCCACCGATTTCGTTAACCATCACCCGACAAGGACCGCCGCCCCATGAGCATCAACCTGAAAACCCTGATCAGCAAGTTGAACGACACCTGCCGCACGGCCGCCACGCGGGCGGCCAGTCTTTGCGTCGGCCTGGGACAGTATGAAGTCGACCTGGAGCACGTTTTCCTCGCGCTGCTGGAGCAGCCGCGCAGCGATTTCGTGCTGATTGCCCGCAGGAGCGGCGTCAGCGTGAGCATGCTGGAAGCGGATTTGCGCGCCGAAGTGGCGCGCCTGCAGACGGGCAACACGCGCACGCCCGTGTTTTCCGTGCGCCTGCCCAAGCTGTTCGAGCATGCCTGGCTGATCGCTTCGCTCGATTTGCGCGCCGGGCGGCAGGTGAGCATCCGCAGCGGCCACCTGCTGCAGGCGCTGCTGACCGAGCCGGAACTGGCGCAACTGGCCTACCGGGGCTCGGCGCTGTTCCACGAATTCAAGCTCGACGAGATCAAGCACGGGCTCGACAAGCTGACCGAGGGGTCGCAGGAAGCCGGCGAGGCAGTTGCGGGGCAGGAGGATGCGGGCGACGCCGGCGGCGATCCCGTGGGGGAACTGGCCGGTGCGGCGGCGTCGAAAACGCCGGCGCTGGATCAGTTCACTGTCAACCTGACGGCCCGCGCACGCGCCGGCAAGGTCGATCCCGTGATCGGGCGCGACATGGAAATCCGCCAGGCGATCGACATCCTGATGCGGCGGCGCCAGAACAATCCCATCCTGACGGGCGAGGCGGGCGTCGGCAAGACGGCCGTGGTGGAGGGCCTGGCGCTGCGCATCGTGCAGGGCGACGTGCCCGACATTTTGCAGGGCGTGGAAATCCACACGCTGGACATGGGCCTGCTGCAGGCCGGCGCCAGCGTCAAGGGCGAGTTCGAGAACCGCCTGAAAAACGTCATCGCCGAAGTGGGCAAGAGCGCGCACGCCATCATCCTTTTCATCGACGAGGCGCACACGATGATCGGCGCCGGCGGCAGCGCCGGGCAGAACGATGCGGCGAACCTGCTGAAACCGGCGCTGGCGCGCGGCGAGCTGCGCACCATCGCCGCCACCACCTGGGGCGAATACAAAAAATATTTTGAAAAGGATGCGGCGCTGGCGCGCCGCTTCCAGGTCGTCAAGATCGAGGAACCGAGCGAAGAGCTGGCGTGCGCCATGTTGCGCGGCATGGCGCCGCTGATGGAACAGCATTTCAAGGTGCGCATCTTCGACGAGGCGATCACCGAAGCCGTGCGCCTGTCGCATCGCTACATCGCCGGCCGCCAGCTGCCGGACAAGGCCATCAGCGTGCTCGATACGGCTTGCGCCAGGGTGGCGCTGGGGCAGAGCGCCACGCCGGCCCTGCTCGACAGCGTGGCGCGCCGGCGCGAGCGCATCGATGCGGAAGCCTCGGCCCTGGCGCGCGAGGAGAGCGGCGGCGCGCGCCACGGCGCACGGCTGCAGCAACTCGAGGCCGAACGCGGCGCCGCCACGCAGGAACACGCGCAGCTGGCCGCGCGCTGGGACAGCGAAAAGGCGCTGTCGGAACAGATCCAGGCGATCCGCCGGCAGCTCGAGGAGGGCACGCCGGCCGATGCGGGCCAGGGGCGCGAGCTGCTGGCGCTGCAGGCCGAACTCGCTTCGCTGCAGGGCGAGACGCCGCTGGTGCCGGTGCAGGTCGACGGCCACGTGGTGGCGGAAATCGTCGCCGGCTGGACCGGCATCCCGCTGGGCAAGATGGTCAAGGATGAACTCAAGACGGTGCTGCGGCTGAAGGATTTGCTGCAGGAGCGCGTGCTGGGCCAGCCCCACGCGATCGAGGCGGTGGCGCAACGCGTGCGCACGGCGCGCGCCAACCTGGACGACCCGGACAAGCCGAAGGGCGTGTTCCTGTTTGTCGGCCCGTCCGGCATCGGCAAGACGGAAACGGCGCTGGCGCTGGCCGATGTGCTGTACGGCGGCGAACGCAAGCTCATTTCCATCAACATGAGCGAATACCAGGAAGCCCACAGCGTGTCGGGGCTGAAGGGTTCGCCGCCCGGCTATGTCGGCTATGGCGAAGGCGGCGTGCTGACCGAGGCCGTGCGCCGCAATCCGTACAGCGTGTTGCTGCTCGACGAGGTGGAAAAGGCGCATCCCGATGTCATGGAGCTGTTCTTCCAGGTCTTCGACAAGGGCGTGATGGACGATGCCGAGGGACGCGAGATCGATTTCAAGAATACCATCATCATCCTGACCTCGAACGTGGCGTCGGCCAGCATGATGCAGGCGTGCCTGAACCTGCCGCAAGAGCAGCTGCCGACGCCGGAGCAGCTGGAGCTGGTCATCCGCCCGCAGTTGCTGAAGGTCTTCAAGCCCGCGTTCCTGGGGCGCCTGAAAGTGATTCCCTACTATCCGCTCGGCGACGATGTGCTGGCCAGTATCATCGGATTGAAGCTGGGCCGGATCGCCGCGCGCATCGCCGCCAATCACCAGGCCGAGTTCCTCTACGACGAGGCGCTGGTCGAGGCGGTGCTGGCGCGCTGCACCGAAGTCGATTCGGGCGCGCGCAATGTCGACAATATCCTGAACGGCAGCCTGCTGCCGGAAATCGCCGAAGCCGTGCTGGCGCGCATGGCCGAAGGGCAGGGCATCAGCAGGATCAAGGCCAGCGCCGGCAAGCAGGGGCAGTTCCGGTATACGATCAAATAGGCGTCAAGCCGCTTCAGTGGCCGCTGCCGGGCGCGATGCCCAGCAGCTCCTCGATGTGGGCCAGCGAGGCGCCGTCCTTGACCACGCCGCGCAGCCATTCGTGCAAATTCTGTTCGCCCGCGTTGGCGGCCTTGTCGGCGAAGTACGAGACGGGGCTGTGCGGCTCCGTCTGGCGGAAGTACTGCGCCACCTGGCGCAGCTGCGCCAGCGCCTGGGCGCGGCTTTGCAGTTCGCCGGGCGCCGCCGGCGGCAGCGCCGGCACGGCGGCCGGTGCCGCCAGGCCGCCAGCCGGCACCGGTGCGGCGGCGACGCTGGCGGCAGGGATGGTTACGGCCGCGGCGGGCAGGGCCAGCTGCATCGCCTGCAGGGCCTCGCGCGCCAGCGAAAAGCCCGGACTATCCTTTCCCAGGCGGCTATCGGCGGCCTGTTCCAGCTCGGCCAGCGCATCCAGGCAGAACTGGGCGTCGGCGGCAAAGGCGGCGCGGAACTGCGCCGACGTGCCGCGCCGTGCCGCCTCCATGTCCACCAGCCTGGTGCCGTTGACGCCGTCCTGGTTGCTGGCTGCCCGCTTGCGCGCCGTCTCGAAGTCGATGGTCGACCAGCCGCCCGATTGCTTGTCCGTCAGTGCCATGGCGCGCACGAGGGATGGCGTGCGCGCCAGGATCCAGCTCAGGTTGCCGATGCGCTGCTCGTGGTCGTCGCCATCGGGCTGCGGGTACAGGCCCAGGTCCCAGTACTGGCGCAGCAGGCCGGCCAGCAGGCGATAGCCTTCGCCCAGACCGCGCAAATGGTCTTGCCTGGCGCTGGCTTCGGCCAGCCAGGCGGCGAGCCGCAAGTCCTTGCTCTTTTCGCCCAGCAGGGCGGCGCAGCGCTGCAGTACGAAGGCCCAGTCGGCTTCCTTCAGGTCGGTGACCCACTCACCCTGGTCGAGCGTGGGGTCGTCGAACTTGCGCGCCTGGCCGATGGCGTCGAAGTCGGTGGAGAAGGACAGGTCGACGCCGCATGGCTGCTCGGCGCTGATGGGAAGTAGGAGCTGGTCGGCTGAAATCATGTGTGTTCTCGGCAGTGGGGCGGATGGCTTGCTGGAGGCATGGCGGCCTTACTGGACCATGCGGAATTCGATGCGGCGGTTGCGCGCGCGGCCATCGGGGCTGTCATTGCTGGCGATGGGACGGTCCGGGCCCTGTCCGGAAGCGCTGAGCAGGTCACCGTCGATGCCCTTGCCGGCCAGGTAGGTCTTGACCGCCTCGGCGCGCGCCTGGCTCAGGTTCTGGTTGCTGGCGCGCAGTCCCAGGTTGTCGGTGTGGCCGATGATGTCCACCTTGCGGCCTGCCAGCTTGTGCAGCGCCGCGCTCATTTCGTCGAGGATGGCGCGGCCCGACGGCGTCAGCGTGGTCTTGCCGCTCTCGAATTCGATGGTGCGGTTGGCCAGCGCGCCGTCGAGGATATTCTGCTCGGAAGCGGACACGCGCAAGCCGTTGTTGACGGTGTACGTGGGATTGAGGCTGGTGGCGAAGTCGCTGGCGATCTTTTGCCGCTGCGCCTCGTTGGCCACTTCGCCGCGCACGCTGACCACGCTGCCTTCGATCTTCAGCTGGCCGCGGCGGATCTGCTTGAGGTCCGCCGTCAGCAGCTTTTGCACATAGGCGTTCCAGTTGGCCGGCTGCGCGACCGGGCCGACGGCGATCTGGTCGACGACCTTGTCGGCGCCATACAGTTCGCGCAGACGTACCAGCACCGCCGCCTTGGCCGCTTCGTCCGGCACCGTGCCGCTGGCCAGGACCTGGCCCGGTTGCGGCGTGGCGGCGGCGGGCGCCGAGACAGCGGCCGCCGGCGCGGCGGCGTTTTGCGCGCTGGCGCCGGCCGGCGCGAAGACCAGGCTGAGTAGGATGGCAAGGCGGATGTGGCGCATGATCAGGTCCCGATGAAGGCGGCACGAAACGTGTCGTGCGCCGATTTGAGTGACAGGTTGGCCTGCGCGAGGTAGCTCGAGGCTTTCTTGATGGCGTAGTCGCTGTTGGCGTGTTCCTCGACCCAGGCCAGGTCGTCGAAGGCGATGTGGTGTTCCAGCGCCGCCTGCGGTTCCATGATGGCGTGCAGGGTCTGCGCCGAGGCGCCGCAAAAGCCCAGCACCAGCGCATGGCGGCCGCGGATGCGGGTGATGAACAGCGCCAGTTCGAAGTCGGCGCGCGCCAGGAACGGGGCGATCAGGTGCATCCAGAAGGCCGCCACCAGGTTGCGGTACAGCGGGTCGGCCGGCAGCGGCAGTTCCAGGCTTTTTTCCAGCCGGCTGGAGCTGCTGGCCATGACGGGCTGCAGCAGCATGCCCAGGGCCAGCAGCACCTGGCGCACGGAACCGCCAAAACCCGTGGGCGCCAGCAGGGCGTCGAGCGCGCCCACCGTCTGCAAGGCGAGGAAATCGTCGAAGGCGGCATCGTAGGCGCTGCCGCGCAAGTCCAGTTCGATGCTGGCGCCCGCGGCGGCGGCCGGCAGCGCGGCGCCGGCCGCCGCACCGCACATCTCGGTGCTCAGGGCATCGAGGCGGTTCCACAGGCGCGACAGCACCAGCGGACTGGTCGGCACGAAGCCGGCCGGCTGCGCCACGTCCATGGCGCCCATCATCAGGAAGGGAAAGCGGCGCGACGAGGCATCGCTGCTGGCGGCGATATGCCCGGCGATGGCGCGGCCGCGACGCGGGCCGATGAAGGCGAAATGCAGCGGCGGCAGCGCATCGTAGGTGAGCTTCCAGCGCGCATCGGCCGTCATCAGTTCCATGGCGTTGGCCAGCCAGTCATCGAGCATCTTCAGCAGGGCCGGGTTGTCGCCGTGCTTGATGAAGTCGCCGCGGCTGGGGATCTTGCCGAAATAGCCGATCTGGGTAACGGTAGGGCGGCTCATGGGGTGTTCCCGGCGATGGCGGTGGCCGTTTCCGGCGCGCCGATGGCGACCGATTCCGGCAGTTTCAGGCCACGGAAACCCTGGTTGCCGGCGGAGGTGGCGGCCGGCGCGGGCGCGGCCACGATCTTCAGGTTGGCCGTCACGGTGACGCCGCTGTTCTCCCAACTCAGTTCGAATACGCCGCCCTCCTTGCGCGTGCGCCTGGCCGAGTCGATCATCTTCTTCAGGCCGAAATGCCCCGGTTCGTTCAGCAGCACCACGGTGCGCCCTTCCGGCGTGATGGCGCTGATGCGCGAGCCGGGCACGCCCTGCGGGTTGGGCCAGACCATGTGCACCCAGGGCTGCGGCTGGCCGCGCCAGCGCAGCGCCTGGCCATCGATCTCGATCGTATATTCGGTGGCGCCGGGCGCATTCAGTGCCTGCAGGTCGAAGCGCGTCTGCGCTTCGGCGGCGCCGGCCGCCGTGGCTACGCCGTTGGCGCTGAGCGGGGCGACCCAGCCGGGCAGGCTGGCCACCACCGGCGGCGCCAGGGTAATGCCCATCGCCGCCCAGGTCCTGGCGCTGATGGCGTCGCCGCGCCGCACGACCAGCGGGCCGATGGTGGTGTTGAAGAACTTGGCGATGGCGCCTTCCGGACCGAATACCTGGCCGATGTCGGCATTGCTTGCCTCGATGCGCGAGTCGGGCGCGAACGGATATTTCGGCGCCAGGGTTTTCTGGAACGGTTCGAGCACCTGCGCCAGCCACACCTTGTTGATCTCCGTCTCGGTGGGCTTGACGATGACGGCGAAGGTCTGCATCAGCGGGCGCACCAGCAGCGGGCGGATGGCCTGCTTTTGCTGGTCGCTCATGCCGGTCAGCATCTGCTCGTCCACGTACTTCAGCGCGTCGGCCAGCTCCGAGCCGCTGCCATCGAGCGTCTGCTGCATCAGCTGCTTGGCGCCGGGGCCCGTGTCGCCCTGGTTCTTGATCTGGTTGAGGCGCACGCGCAGCTTCGACAGGGCCGCGAGGTAGCCGCGCATGGGCGAGGCTTCCTTGTCGCGTGCCACCACCAGGCGCGCCACGCCGGAAAATTCGCGGCCGACGGGCCCCATCGGCATGGCGCCGCCGACCTGGCCCACCGCCGTGGCGGCGGGCTTCTGGCGCAGCACCGTTTCGCGGAACCAGTCCATCGCCCCGCGCTGGGCGCGCTGCAAGCCCTGGCCCAGCAGCGAAGGGTTGTCCCACGAGGTTTCCTGGTACACCGTCTCGATCAGCTTGTTGAGGGGCGACGCTTGCGGATCGCCGAGGCGGTTCATCGCCTGCGCCGCGTTGTCGAAACCGTTCAATTCGCGGATGCTGACGCCCTGGATGAATTTCTGCCACTCCCTGGCGTAATCGGTCTTGTACAGTTCCACCAGCGCCTTCTGGATCTGTTCCGGGCTGCCTTCCAGGGTCAGGTCATCCTTCGACGCCGTCTTGAGCACCCAGTCGGCGCTTTGCAATTCGCGGTTGGCCGCTTCCTGGAACGCCTGCTGGATGTATTTTTCCCACGCGTCGCGCGTGAAAGTGCCGGGGATGGCGTAGCTGCCCAGCACCAGTTCCTTGTCCTGCTCGCCAACGATGCGCGCCACCGTCATCGACGGGAAGCGCGTGGCGGCGCGCGCCTTCACATCCGCATACACGCGGTCGCGCGCCGGCATGCCGCGCACCACGCGGCGCAGGCTGTCGCGCGACTGGTCGGCCAGGGCCAGCTTGTTCTCGATCTGCGGCCAGGACGGGTCGTCGATCTGCGTCAGGTAGAACGAGATCAGGCGCTCGGCGCTGCGGATCATCTGTTCGCGCGGCATGTTACCCCGATTGGCGTCGAGCCAACCGCGCCAGTAGCGGGTCAGCTGGTCGTTCAGGTGGCTGGCCTCGGCGCGCGACTTGTCGCCCAGCATCAAGTAGGTTTTCAGGGCATTGTAGGCATCCTCCACATTCGTCGGCGCGGCATCCTTGAAGGGCTGGTTTGCCGCAGTGACTGGCGTACTGGCTGTGGTCGCGGCCGCCGTGCCTGCCGGCGCCGCCGTCAGCGGCTGCAGCCGGTCGGCGCCCGCGTTTACTTCCGCGAGGAACGACTCCAGCGATTGCGCCACCGGCGCGAGCATGACTTCCTTGAGGCCGGAAAAATACTCTTCGCGCAGTTTGCGCTCCAGCAAGTCGCCCTGGTACAGGCCCAGGCTGAGCGCCAGCGGCCGCTTGCTGCGGTACGCTTCCAGCTGCTCGATGCGGTCCTGCATGATTTCCAGGGCCTGGAAGCGCGACTGCAAATCCAGGCGCTGGTCCTGCACCTTGATGGCTTGCTCCAGGTCGGCCTGGACGTTGGCCGCCAGCTGGCGGTTGGCCAGGTAGGACCAGCTCCAGCCGCCCAGCGCCAGACCGGCCAGCGCGATGGCGGTGAAAAACGTGGCATAGCGCAAGCGCGTCTTGCGCGGGCTGGCGTATTGCGCCACCAGTTCCCGGTCGGCAAAGATCACCTTGCGGAACAGGTTCAGCAGGAAGTAGCCATGCTGGTCCTGGGCCTGCACCGCCTTGTGTTCCTGCTGCTGCGGCTTGAGGTCGAAGCGCTGCGCCACCCGTTCCGACGAGGCGGAGACGGAAGCGCCTTCCTGCAGCGCGCTGGTGAAATAGAAACCGCGGAAGACGGGCTTGAACTGGAACGGGTTTTCCTCGAACAGGGTGGCGATGAAGGCGCGCAGCGGCCCCTTCACGGAGCTGAATTCCAGCGGGAAGGTGAACACGCCGGGCGGCATGCGCTCGCGTCCCAGCAGCGACATATTGGCCAGGCTGAGGTCCTTCAGGCCATCGTACAGCTCGTCGAAGCGCTGGTCGAACTGCTCCAGCACATCCTGCTTCGAGCTGTTGACGCTGTAGGGCAGGGTGGCGCCCCAGACCTTGTCGCGTTCGGCGCGCTCGGCATCCTGGAAAAATTCGCTGAAGCCGGTGATCAGGTCGGCCTTGGTGAATACCACGTACACGGGCGCATGAACTTCCAGCTTCTCCGTCAGTTCCTGCACGCGCTGGCGCAGGTTCTTGGCCAGTTCGATGGCGAATTCGGGCTTGCTGCCGGTCAGCTCGGCAATGCTGACGGCGATGATGATGCCATTGATCGGCGCGCGCTTGCGGTGCTTTTTCAGCAGGTTGAGGAAACCGAACCATTCGGCGCGGTCTTCATCGTTGATGGCGTAGCGACCGGCCGTGTCGAGCAGGATGCCGTCGGTGGTGAAAAACCAGTCGCAGTTGCGGGTGCCGCCCATGCCTTGCACGATCTTGCTGTCGACAAAAGGAAACTGCAGGCCGGAATTGGCGATCGCCGTGCTCTTGCCGGCGGCGGGATTGCCGATGATCATGTACCACGGCAATTCATATAGCGCGGCATCGCCCGACAATTGTCCCAGCCGCGACGTCTTGATGGTATTGATCGCTTCCAGCATGCGCTTGCGGATGGCTTCGGTTTCCTCGCGCTGCACCGGACCGGCCTTGGACGCGGCGCCGGCCGCCTGCTGCTCCAGCATGCTGTTGAAGCTGGCGCCCTCGCGCCGGCGCCGGCGGCGGCGCAGCCACCACACGATGGCGCCCAGTAGCGCCGCCGCGGCCAGGAAGGGCAGCAGCCGGATGGCCGGCCAGTCGAAAATGACGGCGCAGGCGAACAGCAGCAGGATGGCGGCCGCGATGCCGAGGATGAGCAGGCTGGTGCGTGAAGTCAGGAAGTGCCAGAATCGTTGCATCATAGTTTTATAGTGTGCAAACCGTTAAGGTGCGTGAATGGGGCGTCGCTGTATCAGGTGGTGCTGTGACTGCTTTTTGCGGGCGGACCAATGACGAGGGCGCCGCGCTGGAGTGGATCAAGGTTGCTGAGACATAAGACGTGCGCGCCGTCGTCGGCCGCCGCCTGCCGCGCCATGGCCAATGCGGCCAGCGTCGTGACGGCGCCGCACTGGCCGCATGCGGCGCCGACGCTCAGCACCTGCTCGCCCAGGTCCAGCTGGGGCAGGAGGGCAGCGGCGCATTGCATCAGTTCGAGCATGCGGTTGGCGCGCTGGTCGGTATCGGCACTGACCAGCGCGATGCCGGCCGTCGCCTCGTCGCCTGCCGCCGCCAGCGCCTGCCTGCCCAGGTCCGCCAGCATGTTCTTGTCGGCTGCTCCCCGCTGGCTGGCGCCTTGCGGCAGTTCGCCCGTGGCGGCGCGGTGCAGCAGGACTGGCGCCGGCTCGTCCGGTGGTGCCGTTGCGCCAGGGATGGCCAGCAGCAGCAGGCCGGCCGCGCCTTCGCCGGGAATCTGTCCGTGCGCCTGGCTGGCGCTGAACAGCTGGCCCTGGCTCGCCAGGACATGCACGCGCAGCTCGCCCAGGTGCGAATCGCAGGCCAGCACGATGGACAGGCAGGGCGGCTGCGGTGGGGCCGCGTGCCCGGCAAGCTGGTTCAAGAGGACAAACGGCGCCAGTTGCCGGGTGGCCGGTTCGGTGGGCGGCAGCAACTGCTGCGCTGGCCAGCCCTGCTCGCGCGTCAGTTGGCGCAGCCAGGCGTCGCCGGCCTGGTGCTGGGCGGCGCTCCACGAGGCCGGCATCAGCAGGTGCAGCCGCAGCATGGGCAGCGCGCTGGCCGGCGAGGCCGGTAGCGCATGCTGCAGGGCTTCGTCCACCAGTTCGGCCAGCACCACGGCGCCCAGGGCCAACGCGCGCAAGTCTTCCGGATTGAAGGGAAACGGTTCGCTCGCCAGGTCGGCCTGCGGATGCTCGCGCAGCCAGGCGGCCAGCAATTGCTGCTGCAGCTCTTCGTCGATGCCGTCCACCCTGGCACACAGCAGGGGATAGCCATCTTCATCGAGCAGCTGGCTGTCGAGCGCGGGACGGCTTTGGCGTGAGTGCATGGCGGCCAGCAATTCTGACGGCGTGGCGCCGCCCGGCATGCGCAGGCTGGCCGCCACGATATGCAGCGGCACCGGCGCCGCGGGAGGTGTCGCCGCCTCGGCCTGGAGGGGGGCGGCAAGGCCCGGCGCCGCCAGGGCTGGCCCGGCCAGCAGCCTGGCCAGCACTTTTTTACCCAGCCACAGCAGCAATAGCAGGGCCAGCGGCAGTGCCAGCATGGCGCCGGCCAGTTCGCCCGGCGTCGGCATGCGCGTGCTGTCGCGCCAGTAGGCGATGGCGCCCGTCCAGCTCAGCGCAAAGACGGACACGCTCAACAGGCAGCGTCGCAACCAGGGGCGCATCAGCGGGCTCCTCCGCGTATGGGCAGGGCCGTCATGCCTGGTCGATGGTAGCTTGCTGGCTGGCGATCAGCAGCGCCCCACAGCTGGTCTTGTCGCCGTGGCGCGCCACGGGCTTGCCATCGACGATGAAGCCGGGGTCGCCGCTGACGATGGGGCACACGCCATGGCCGGGCAGGGGACAGGCAACCTTGTCGCCGACCCGCGCCATGCCGATGCCGCCGCTGTCGCTCACCACCGATGCTTCCAGCACGGTGCCGCCATGCGATGTCTTGTCGCCTAATCTGATTACCGGACCCGCCATACGCGCTCCCTTCAGTGTTTTTTCATTACGCCGGGCAGGCGCAGTTCGGTATGTCCGAAATCCATCATCTTCCAGCGTCCGCCCCAGGTCATGCCGACCGATTCAGCCACCTCGCCATACAGCTGGTAGCCGCGCATGGCCCACGGATCCTTCTCGGAAATGACCAGCTTGCCATTGCGCAGGAAGGCGCAGTCGGCCGCCAGGCCGTACTGGTGCCAGCTTTGAAAGGCGGCCGCGTTGCTGACGTTGGGACCCATGCCCGCCAACATGTCTTGCCGCTCGGGGCTGCGGTAGCCTTCCAGCAGCGCCATCTCGTAGCCGTGTTTTTCCTTCATGATCTTGAAGACCAGCAGCAGGCGCTGGGCGTACTCCACATTCAGCAAGGTCCAGTTGCGGCTGGCCGATACCAGCAGCGGGCGCTCCTGGCGCACTTCTTCGGTGGCAAACACCAGCGGCGGCAGGTCGACGGGCGGCACCAGCTGCTCACCCTGCAACAGGCTGGCCACCTGCGTATTCATTTCCCGCGTCGACACATCGTAGGCGCCCAGCATGGATTTGCTGTCGGCCATCAGGGCCAGCAGGGTCGGCAGGCTGATCGCGGCCACGCCCGCGAGACACAGCAGGTAATGACGGCGCAGCGGCTCGGCAGTGCGGGCCCACAGCGTGGCGCATCGCTGTGCCAGGCTGGCCATGCCCGACTGCCGGCGCCTGGTCACGCGCTGCAGGCAGGCCGCCAGGCGCTGCTCCGCGCCGTCGACGGCGTGCAGCACGAAATCGCGCCCGGCCGGGAACAGGATCAGCCAGCTGATCAGGCATGCCAGGATGAAATACAGCGCTACCGCGAGTAGGAACACGCTAACCTCAATCAGGAAATGTTTGGCTGCGGGAAACGGTGCTGTCCATCACAGAAAACAGGAAAGCGATGGATATTGCCTGGAAGTATATCTTACAAAACTGATAATTAAGGGGGGCTTTTTTCAATTGTGCGGGGGGTGCGCACTGTTGATTTTATGGCACGCGTCATGATTTTGTTGAATAGCGTAAAGTCTTGCAAATATTACAGGAGCGCACATTTTGCGAACTCATGACGATAGCCCCCGGCTCCCGGCCCGGCCCAGCCTGTTGACCCAGGCACAGCAGGCGGAGGCCGACCGTAACCGCATCCTGACCACGCTCGAGGGTGGCAGTACCGGCTCGTCCGCCAAGGCCCGGCGTGGCAGCCTGGCGCTGCGCGGGGGCATGGGCGCGGTGGCCGCGCTGCTGCTGTTATTGGCCGCCGGCGTCTGGCTGGGCCAGCGCGGAGAACGGGCTGGCGACGACGCTGCGCCGCTTTCCCTGCCCGTCGCCACCGCCGTACCCGCCGTCGTGGCGGCGCCGCCGGCCGTTGCCAGCATCCATGACGAGGCGCCGCCCGGCGCAGCCGCACCGCAGCAGAGCCTGAGCGAGATGCTCGATGCAGGCGCGACCGCCACAACCGCCACTGCCGCTGCCCGGAACGCGCGTGCCGCGCATCCCGACGATGTGCTGAGCAAGGCGCTGGAAACGCCGTCGCCGCCACCGGCTGCAGCGAAACCGGTGGCCAAGGCGCCCCGTCCGGCAGCCAAAAAGCCAACGGCGAAAGGGCCTGCTGCCACGCCCGTGCGCCGCGCGGAAGACAGCGATATCGCCCTGCTGTCGGCCCTGCTTGCCCACGCGCAGGCCGCGCCGGCGCCGAAGAAAACCGCGTCCGGCCTGCGGGCCCAGTTGCAGCAATGCGCGGCGCTCAAGCGCGACGCGGCCGTGGCGTGCCGCGCGCGCGCCTGCCAGGGCCATGCCGACAACGCGCAATGCAAGGCCGGGCAAGCTGCCGCGAAAGACGGAAAATGAGTGCCGCCAGCGCCGATCAGGTCAACGCTTCCCTGGCTGGTTTCAGCAGCGTGACGCGGCTGTATGAACTGTCGCTGGACGGCGGCGAAGGCGGGACGGCGCAGTGGCTGGTGGAAGCGTTTGTCGCCGACGAACAGTTGCAGACCGTGGGCGCGCGCGACATCATCGTGCTGTCCACGCAGGCGAATGTGGCGCTGGCGCCGTTGCTGGGCAAGCCGGCCGCGTTGCATGCCAGCCTGGCCGATGGCAGCCGCGCTGTCTTCAGCGGCTATATCAGCGCTGCCGCCATGCTGGGCAGTGACGGCGGACTGGCCCGTTTCCGGCTGCGCCTGACGCCGTGGTTATGGCTGTTGAGCCAGGTACGCAACAGCCGCGTCTGGCAAGACAAGAGCGTGATCGAGATCGTCGACAGCGTGTTCCAGGCCTACGCGCCGCAAGCCGACTGGCGCTGGAGCGGCGATACGGGGCCGTTCATGGCCGAGGCGCAGCCGCGCAGCTATTGCTGCCAGTACCGCGAGTCGGACCTGGCCTTCGTCACGCGCCTGCTGGGCGAAGAAGGCCTGGCCTGGCGTTTCGAAGAACACGAGGGAGGCCATTGCCTGGTGCTGTTCGCCGACAGCAGCGCCCTGAGCGCGGTGCCGGAAGATGCCAGCAGCGCGCAAGGCGGCGGCATCCGTTTTCAGGGCGCGCGGGCCATGGAACAGGCCGATTCCATCCAGGCGCTGTGCCGGGCACACGGCTTGCGCACGGCGGTGGCAACCGTGCTCAGCTACGATTACAAGGCCAAGAAAGCCGTCGGCGCCAGCGTGCCGACCCGGCTGGCGCCGGGCGGAAAAAGCGCGCCCGCGCTGGAAAGCTATGACACGCCCGGCCAGTATTTTTATGCCAGTGCGGCCCAGGCCGAACGCTATGCCTTGCTGCAGATGCAGGCGATCGAAGCGCGCTGCGAGCGCTGGCAGGCGCGTTCGACCGTGCGCACCTTGCGTGCCGGCACGCGCTTTACCCTGACGCAGGGACCGCTGCAGCAGGACGGCGCCGAGGCGCCGGCGCTGGTGGTGCTGCGCGTGCGCAGCGTGGGCGTGAATAATCTGCCGGCGCCCGCCAGGCAGGGCTTGGCTGAACTGTTCGGCCCCATTCCCGAATTGCTGCAGGAAAGCCTGGCTGGCCAGGCGCTGGCGCCGCGCGATATCGCGCATTTCCAGCAAGTGATCGCGCAGGCGGCCGAGAGCGGGTATGCCAACCATATTGAAGCGATCGCGGCCGATACGCCATGGCGCCCCGTGCATGACGGCGGCGACGCGCGCCACCACCCGAAACCGACGGCCTGCGGCAGCCAGAGCGCCATCGTCGTCGGCGCCGACGGCGGCACCGGCGCCAGCGGCGGCAGCGAGATCCATTGCGACAAGCTGGGCCGGGTGCGCATCCGCTTCCACTGGCAACTTGACGGCAGCGCCACCTGCTGGGTACGCGTGGCGCAGCGCTCGGCCGGCGGCGGCATGGGCAGCCAGTTCCTGCCGCGCATCGGCCAGGAAGTGCTGGTGCAATTCCTGGAAAACGATATCGACCGGCCCATCATCGTCGGCGCCCTGTACAACGGGCAAGGCGAGGGCGGCGTCGCGCCCACGCCGGGCGGCATCACGGACAAGCCCGCGGACGCCAGCGTCTTCGAGCCGGCGCGCGACCATGCGCCATCGGCGCAGGGCAACGTGGCCGGCGGCAACAGCCCGCTCTGGCATGGCGCGGCTGGCGGCAGCGCCGGTCACCGCAACGGCGCGGCGCAATGGGGCATCCGCAGCAAGGAATTCGGCGCCGCCGGCTCCGGCTCTGGCTACAACCAGTTGCTGTTCGACGATACCGACCAGCAGGGGCGCATCCAGCTCAAGAGCAGCCATGCGGCAAGCGAACTCAATCTTGGCCACCTGATCCATGCGGCCGACAATTACCGGGGCAGCCTGCGCGGCACGGGCGCCGAGCTGCGCACGGACGCTTACGGCGCCGTGCGGGCCGGCGCCGGCCTGCTCATTTCCAGCTACCTCGTGAACCACGACGCGCAGGCGCGCGATCCGGCCGGCGACAATGCGCCCGGCATGGTCTTGCTCAAGCAGGCAGCCAAGCTGGGTGCAACCTTCAGCGCCGCCGCCGTCACGCACAAGACGGTCGCGTATGCCAGCCACCTGGGCCCGGCCAAGGTGAATGCCAGCGTGCTCGACGAAAAGGCGGCGCCCTTGCCGGCGTTCCTGACCAGCGTTTCCGGCATGCTGAGCCAGGAAAATACGGCCGCCGCCAGGCGCGACGCGGCGGGCAAGCCGACCAGCCCCGGCGACGACAAGCTGCCGCACAGCAGCGACGCCATCATCGCCATCGCCGCCCGTGCCGGCCTGGGCGTGCTGGCGGGCCAGGATATCCAGCTGGTCAATGGCGAAACCACCTCCCTGATGAGCGGCCAGGACACCCAGTTCGTCGGCGGCGGCCAGCTGCGCGTGCACAGCGGCCAGGCCATCGGCGCGCTGGCCGGCGTCGTCAAGGCGGGCGAGAACAATATCGGCCTGCAACTGATCGCCGCCAAACAAGCCATCGACCTGCAGGCGCAGGCCGACGTGCTCAACGTGCAGGCGCGCGAGGAAGTCAATATCGTCAGCGCCGCCGCGCACATCGACTGGGCGGCGGCGAAAAGCATCCGCCTGTCGACGGCGGGCGGGGCGAATATCACCATCGAGGGCGGCAACATCACCGTGCAGTGCCCCGGCAAGATCACGGTGCATGCCGGCAAGAAGAGTTTTGACGGGCCATCCCGTGCAAGCTATCCACTGCCGGTAATGCCTCGCAGTATTTGCAAGGAATGTCTGTTAAATGCGGCCAGGAGCGGCTCGCCCTTTGCCGCGAAGGGGGAATGATCATGCGCGAAAACGATGGCGGGGTCCCCGCGTGTGGTTTGCAGTTGCTTGCGCTGCTCGATAGTCCTGCTCTCGACAAGTCGGAGACCCTCTACAGCTTGATTGATGGCGCCAAGTTGGATGGTGTGGCCCGTATCCGCTTGCCTGGCGATCACAGCGTTGAGTTGTATTCCCTGTTGGGTGAATTGGCTGAGCTGGACGCCCTGTACGCTGGCCCGATATTGTTGCGGCATATGCAGCGCGAGAAATGTCCCTTGCTCGCCAAATTGCTGTGCACTGCCGGCAGCGCCCATTTTATGTCGCTGATTGTTTCTGGCCAGCCCCTGCAGCAATTGTTAGAACGGCTGACCTGGTTGACAGAGGTGGTGCACGATGACGGTACCGAGTGGATCATGCGCTACTACGATCCGCTTATCCTGCCGCACTGGCTGGACGTGCTGGAAACGGCGCAGCGCAAGACTGCACTCGCAGGCATCACGGGCTGGTTGTACAAGGACGTGCGTGGGGTGCCACAAATTGTACCTGGCGAGGAAAATGAGGCGCCTGCCCCGCCTGGCAGTGAATGCATGCTTTTGACACAACATCAATATCTCGAACTGATGAATAGAGCATCGCCGTACATGCTGATGAAGCAAATGGAGAGCGATGATCCGCAGGCGCTCGATGGTTTGCCTCCGGATCAGCGCTACGACTTTTTTTTTGAACAACTGGGCAGGGCGCAGGCATATGGATTAAGTTCGCCCACAGACTTGAAAAGTTACTGCATGTTGTCGCTCATGTTAGGTGCCGATTTTCATCTGGCCCCACTCGCCGCCATCGCTTTGCAGGCCGAAGGAACGCCGCAGTCCTTCAGTGACCGGATCCTGGCCTGGACTCCTGGGCAATGGGCTGTGCTCGAAGAAGTTTCCGCTTCCAATATGAATGCGATCCCGACATGAAAAAACTGACCTCCATCGTGTTGTGCCTATTTATTTTGACCGCTTGCGATTCCAGGGCGAAGGAAGAACGCTTGCAACAGGAATTAAGCGAGAAAACCTTCACTACCACGTCATATAACTACACGCCGTACGATATTTATTCGATCGCATTCAAGGGCATTTCACTGCCATTCAATGTCGATGAAGCGCCCAGCGGCGGTTCCATTTTTTTTCGCGACGCAAGCGAGGCGGAAATGGACAATGGTGAAAAAGTCAGTTTCAGCAGTGGAAATTGCTGTTTCATCTGGGATAGTCCAGTGGATAAACCGCTGCGCGTGCGCGTGGTCTGGAGCGTGGTTTTCGATACGGCCTACCACGATGGAAAATCGGGTGTCGACTATGACGAACGCACTTCCAGGATGAGTGCTCCTGGAAGCCGCTGGTGTCAGGCTACTGTTGACATCCTGCCCGCCAAAGGGCCCGAGCGCCCAACCATCGTGCTTTTGCACTTTCTTGCCGATGGTACGGTTCAGGCACATCTGGGCACATTCAAGACGCAGGCGCCGCTTGCTTCCGAGCAGGTAAAACTGCATTCGGCGCGCCTTCCCCAAGGCCAGTTCTGCAAGCAGGAAATCGAGAATCCTTTTTATGGCATACCGCGGACACCGCACAGGGAATAGACCATGAGCAATCCAACGATACGCCGGCTTAGCGACGTCACGAAGAGTGAGCGGCTTGCGCGAGGAATTTATCGCAAGGAACTGGAAAAATGTGCGAAGGAGTCGGATTGCCGAAAGCCCGTCTGGATCAGTTGTTTTTTTGACGGAACTGGAAATAATTTCAAAAAAGATGGCAATGGCTCGCTGGCTGCGTCGAAGGTAAAGTACAGCAATATTGCGAAATTGGGAAAATTTGCGCATACGGCCGAAGATGAAAAAAACAAGACCTACGCGATATATGCGCCAGGGGTCGGCACGCCGTTTCCAGAGGTTCAGGATAGTGGTGATGGAATCGATGGGGCGCTCGGCATGGCATCTGCTGCAAAAGGGCAGGCCCGGATCAGCTGGATGCTGAAGGAGTTCAAGATGCGGGTGGACAAACACATGCCGCATGTAAATCAAATCAATGTTGCGGTGTTTGGTTTCAGTCGGGGGGCAGCCCAGGCGCGGGCCTTTGTGCGTCAGTTGGCAGGACAATGTTATCAGCAAGGAGATGGGCTGATCTGGACCAAAAGTGGCGGATTTATTCAGCCGCGTCTGGTGATTTACTTCCTCGGCATTTTTGATACCGTGGCCTCGGTGGGGTTTGGCGGCAGTCGCCTTGAGTCCGATCTCAAATATTACCTGGGACCTGTGTGGGGGGGCGTGATGTATCTGGCAGACGAGGGCGGCCATGCGGAATGGGCCGCCGATCTGCGTATTCCACCATACGTGCGCTTCTGCGAACATTATGTCGCAGCGCATGAAGTGCGGGAGAAATTTCCATCCGATTCTATTCGAATCGATCAGGCCACTGACTCAAACTGCCGGGAAACCCTTTATCCCGGGGCACACTCCGACGTGGGCGGCGGTTATGACGACATGAATCAGGAAGGACGCTCAAACGAATTGTCGCGCATTCCGCTGTGCAATATGTATTTGTCGGCATATGCGGCGGGGGTGCCGTTCAAGTCTCCCGAAGAGGTTCTTCAGGATTATGGCTCGCTGTTTAACATCAGCAGCGAATTGCAGGGATGCTTCGACACCTACATGAAGCACGTCAGCGCAGACAAGCGGCTCGAGAAACAAGTCATCAGCCACATGAACAATTACTATCATTGGCGCTGGGGGCGCACGGAACGCCAGCGCGCGGCGCGCAAAGAACGCGAAACCATCATCGCAAAGGGGCAGTCCGTCATGTATGCCACGCCGGATAAATACATGACCACGACGGACAGCGAATGGGAACGCGACGTGCAGAATATCGCAGAAAAGAAAACAGGCTTTTTTCGTAGTGCCACGGAACCGCTGGAAGACGCGATCTACGATGCCTGGAAAGGCAAGCTCCGAAAGTCGATGTCGGTTGCGGAGCGGACTTTATTTGACAAATTCTTCGATCGTTATGTGCATGATTCTGTTGCGGGATTCAAGAATCAGATGACTGACGCCAGTATCGGCTTTGTTGAAGCCAGTCGCTGGTCCCGAAACCGGCAGTACTTCATGGGGAAACGAGGCAAGAAATATCTTTACTGGCGATATGAGGGTTCAAAACCGGAATTGGGCGGCGTAAAAGAGGCGATGCTGGTGCCGAAAGAAGCGTCGGCAGGTGGCAATACGGCGATAGCCTAGCAGAAACGGGCTTGGCCGCTATCTGGCGCGGACCGCCGCCCTGGCTTGCTTGTCGCACTCGCGTACGGCCGCTTTGCATGCGGAAAACGCTTCCAGATAGGTCACGGCGCTCTGCCGCTCTGCGACCTGTTCTGCCACCTGCTGCGTGAGCTGCAACGGTGTCGTCGGGGGCAGTTTCTCCAGTTTCTTGCTGAGGTCTTTGAGAGAACGTTGCTGACGCGCCAGTTCCGCGGCCAGCACGGCCTTGCGCTCGGCGGCGGGCAGGGCCGGATACAGCCTGCCATTGCCAGCCTCGACACTGCCATCGGCCGTCATCGACAGCGACGCGTGCGGGGCGCGAAATTCCAGCGCCAGCTTGCCATCGGCTTGCACGATGACCAGCAGTTCCTCGGTGGCAGTGCCGGCCGGCAGCGGCAAGGTGCCCGTTTCCGGCTTGCCGGCCGGCAGCCAGCGGTACTCGATGTTGAGCTGTACCGGCTTCTGTGGGGCGGCTGGCAGGTAGAAACAGCAATTGGCGGCGCTGCTCATGTAAGGGTTCAGGGGATCGGTATCGACGGCGTTGGCAGGATTGCCGGCATCGCTGACGCCGACCTGGATGGAGCGGGCGCTGTAGTTCAAGGTGCTGACTGCTATCTTTGCCTCATCGGCCCCGGGCCGGTAGTCATGCTGGCCGCGCTCGCCCCGTTCGGCATGGTCTGCCAGCAGCGGACGGCGCTGCATGGACTTGATGCCGATGGCAAAGATATGGCTAAGGTAGCCGGTATCCGAGCGGCCGTCGCGCGAATAACTTCCGCCGGGCGTGTAGTAGAGGTAGCCGATGTCCTCTATCGCCAGGGCGCGCACCTTGCCGTCCTGAGGGAATAATGCTTCCGCCAGGTAGTCGTCCCTGGCGCCCATGACCTTGGCGGAGAGCACGCCGGCCCATGCCCGTTCGCCCGCGAAACGGGGAAAGACGTTGAATTCGCCATCGATGAAGGGTTTGATCTTCAGCACATCCTGTGTCATGCCCGTGACGGGATCGATGACGGAGTAAATCCCTGGGAAGGGGCCGTCGGCGGCGTGCGCAAGCGCGGGCATGGCGAAAATGAGACAGGCTGCCATCACGGCGGGTTTGTTGCTCATGCTGGATCCAATCGCATGGAGGGTGGCTGACGCTGGAATGCCACCAGGTCGGCGGGATAGAATGCGGCATCGCGATAGCTGCTGTCGTCGATATCGAGCAGGCAGGTGATGGCTGCCGCTTCCCATGACCAGTAGCCTGAAAATGACGTGTCGCGCGCGTGGCTGTCATGGTAGGGTTCGCGGCGGCTGGCGTCATACCATTTTGCCAGGTAGTCCCGCATCAATGCCGGACGCTCTTGTTTTTCTGCCGCAAATATCTTGAGCGTCTTGAAATAGGGTTGGCGGCGCGTGCATGTTGGCCATGCGGTGTCCCTGCCATCGACGGAAGAGGCCAGCAGGCGTTCGACCAGCCAAAAAAGTGTGTTCGTCCAGAGTCTGCATCCTTACTCCCGAAAATCCGTGTCATGGCAGGGCTGTTTGCCTTCGACATGTCCGACATCGCCCGCCGCATTCATATCTCTGCTGGTATAACGGTTTTCCTCGCGCAGTGCACGCCCATACGCAACGAGATCTGTCGGGTAGGCGAAATGATCGATACCGCTGTCATCGAGGTCAAACACAAAGGCCATTGCACCCGCTTCAAATGCCCAGTAACCGTAATAGGGAGCGTAGCCTTCGTCGCTAATGCGCAGATGGCCGTTGTACCAGCGTGGATGATCCTTCATGGCAGGGTACCACTGCTTCAAATATTTTTTGATGAGAGTTTTTGCCGCACCTTCATCGCTTTCATATACCGTCTGCAGCAACGTCTCGTAGGGCTGGCCCAGTATGCAGGTATCGAGGGGCATCTCATCGTCCACATACGCGCCAATCAGCTGTTCAAACAGGCCGTCCTGTCCTCGGTGACTGCGAAATATGCGAATGATGCGCATGACCGAGCGCTGATCGCGCAATAATATGGCGACACTTAGTAATTGCAGCGTATCTTCATAATCGGAAAGGTCGCCGAAATTTGGCGCTGCCCTGTATTTGTATGGGCCATACTCGGGGTATTGCGACAACATTTTCTTTTGTTGATGTTGATCGGCTTCGTTCCATTCCGAAAACCTGTCCACGATATCGGACAGCCGTGGCGCAAGTTCCTCGATTGGCACGCCAGCGGTGTAATCCAGCATCCAGATCCAGAAATTTTCCAGATATAGGAAATGGCAAGCCAAACTGGTGTCTCCAGCGCATTCAGCTGATTCCTTGTTTCTTAGCTGAACTTGTAGCAGCGCACGTGAATTCTCCAGGGTTTTTTCATATAACTGCCGACAAAGAAATTGTTGGCGGCGGCGATCATCGAATGGTGGATTTTTCATTTTATTCGCCGCGTTCTCGTTTTGCAGATGGTTTCATCTCCACGCTGCTGTGGCGGCTCTCTTTCCGTAGCTGGCGCGCATAATCGACCAGGTCTTTGGGGTAGACCAGATGGTCGATCTGGCTGTCGTCCAGGTCAAGTAAAAAAACCGTCGCACCCGCTTCAAATGCCCAGTAACCGTAATAGGGAGCGTATCCCTCGTCCCTGATTCTCAGATGCCCGTCGTACCAGCGGGGATGACCTTTCATGGCTGGATACCACTGTTTCAGGTATTTCTGGACCAGTTTGAGTGTCTCTCTCTCATTATTTTCATAGAAAACCTGAAGCAAAGTATCATAGGGCTTTTCGAGAATGCACGAATCGAGATCTTGCTTATCCTCGACATATGCGCCTATCAATTGCTCAAATAAGCCATCCTGGCCACGGTGACTGCGTAGCACATGGATGATGCGTAAGACCGAATGTTGATCGCGCAATAATATCGCAATGCTGAGTAGTTGTAGCGTGTTCTCGTAATTTGCAAGGGTGGAAAAGTCCGGCGCTCCGTTGTATTCGTACGGTCCATAATCCGGAAACTCAAGCGCCGCTTCCTGTTGACAGAATTGATCGATCTCATTCCATTCTTCAAACCTGTCCACGATGCCGGCGATACGCGGCGCCAGTGCATCGATCGGTTCACCCGCTGTGTAGTCCAGCATCCAGATCCAGAACGCTTCCAAATACAGAAACTGATGCGCCACAGAGTTTTCCAGCGTTGATTCCACTATCTTTTTATTTGCAAGTCGGACTTCAATTAATGCGAGCAGATTTCCCCGTGTTTTATGGTAAAGATCTTCGTAGAGAAATTTCTGCCGGCGCCGCACGTCGAACGGGGCGGTGATCATTGTTTCCCCGTCGTTTTTGCTGCTCGCTGGCGCAGTTCGGCGCTGGGCCAGTCGCTGTCGGCGTCGAAGCGCCGCATCCAGCGCAGCGAGTCGGCGTCGTTGAAGCGTTCGTTGGGGTCGCCATTCCATTGGGCGCCACTTAGCAGGCCCATATGATCATGACGTATCGGCTTGAGCAATTTGTTGAGTAATACCGGCAGTGCCGGGACAACCGGGTAAAGCGACGGCTCTTCGCCCAATTCAATCCATAGCCCCACGCTGAGTTCTTCTATTTTGATGCTTGGATGATGGAGGCTGAGCTTGACCTGCTCGCGGCTGATATCCAGTTTCTCGCGCCAGGTGTCCGACAGCAGAAAGCCCCACGTGGGGGGACGGATACCTACCGCCAATTCACCGTGCATGCCGAGATAATCATCGATATCAAGTCCGTAAAAATGGGTTGTCAGAGAACGTTCCCAGACTGAGACTTCCGATCGGGAGCCATACGCCAATGGCGTCGCCATGGCAAAGCCGCTGTATACCTGCGCAGCATCAAGGATTCCAGCCGTTTGAAGGACAAATTGTCTCCAGGCGTCTTTATTTTCGAGCCACTATGACCAACGATAGTAAAATTGAATCGACGAATAGGTTCTGTTTGATGGGACCGCGTCGTCGTTCATATAATCCCGAACTTTCCAAAAATATCCTGCCGTGGCAGGAGAGGAAATATGATTTTTCTGATCGGTAAAATTGAAGGCGAAATAGTCTTCTTTTTTTGTTTTTCGAGCAAATTCACGCAAATCTGGCAAACGCTTTGAGCCGTAAGGGTGAGTACGTTCCGAATCAGGGTGCGTGCCAATAAGATAGGGGTTTCCCGTCAGACGCTCAAATTGCTCATGTATATCCACCATTAGCAGTGACGTATCAAGATAATGCTTGCTGTCGTAGAGAAAATAAAAGCTGACGAAAGGGCTGACATTATGTGTGATATGGTCATTTCCATAAGATGAATTCGGCCACTCCTTGAGATCGGAAACAAATCCTTCGATATCGTCATTGCCAAGAAAACTGTCCCTTGTACTCACTATTGTTCTTCACTCCAGTACCAGATGGATTCGCCATGTACCGCATCGTCAAAAACAGGCATGATTTTGCCTTGCTCAAAATGGCTACGGCTGTGCAACTTTGCTGGGTTTTCCCAGAAGCCTGTTTGCGGGCAGGGCAGGCCGCCCTCGACGCGCCCCTTGCGTATCAGTGGCTCTGTTTCCTGACTGGTGTAGCGGCCTTCTTCCCATAATGTTCGCGCATAGTCGACCAGGTCTTTGGGATAGACCAGATGGTTGATCTGGCTGTCGTCCAGGTCGAGTATAAAGACGGTCGCCCCCGCTTCAAAGGCCCAGTAACCGTAATACGCGGCATAGCCTTCCTCGTTGATGTTGAGATGCTCATCGTACCAGCGCGGATGATTTTTCATGGCCGGATACCACTGTTTCAAATACTTCTGGAGCAGGGCTAAGGCAGCGTTGTCGTCTTCTTCATAGAATACTTGCAGCAGAGTGTTGTAGGGCTTGCTGATAATGCAGGTGTCCAGGTCTTGACTGTCCTCGACATATGCACCAATCAATTGCTCGAACAGCCCATCGTGGCCACGGTGGCTGCGCAGCACGTGGATGATGCGTCGCACCGACCGCTGATCGCGTAGCAGAATGGCGATGCTGAGCAGTTGAAGCATGTCTTCATAATCGGAAAGGATGGAAAACTGCGGCGCACCCTCGTATTCATATGGCCCATCTTCTGGAAAATCGAGCGCCAATTCTTGCTGATAGAGTTGATCCACCTCGTTCCATTCTTCAAATTTATCCACGATGTCTGCAATGCGCGGCGCCAGTGCATCAAGCGGTTCACCTGCCGTATAGTCGAGTATCCATATCCAGAACGCTTCCAAATACAAAAACTGGTAAATGACAGTTTGACTTTGTGTCGACTCAGCGATATTTTTGTTGAGAAGTTGTCCTTCAAATAATTCGAGTTGGTTTTTTCGCGTGTTATGGTAAATGTCTTCATGGAGAAATTTTTGCCGGCGCCGCGCATTGAATGAACTGGTACTCATTGTTTCCCTGTAAGCTAAACACCGTGGAACGTTAATATATATATCAGCGCTGACGAATTTCGAGGGAAGCATCTCCCATGCTGTCATGGAGGTTACTGTTCCGTACTCCAATACAAAATGGTTTCTCCATATCTAGAGTCATCGAAAACTGGCATTCTGTCACCTTGCTCAAAATGGCTACGGCTGTGTAACTTTGCTTGGGTTTCCCAGAAGCCGGTTTGCGGGCAGGGTTGGCCTCCCTCGACACGACCGGCCTTATTTATTAAGTCAGTATCCATACTGGTGTAACGGTGTTCCGCGCGTAACTTGCGGCCATAATTGACCAGGTCTTTGGGGTAGACAAGATGATCAATAGCGCTGTCGTCCAGGTCGAGAATAAAGACCGCCGCTCCGGCTTCAAATGCCCAATAGCCATAATAGCCGGCATAGCCCCCTTCGCTGATTCTAAGATGCTCGTCATGCCAGCGTGGATGATCCTTCATTACCGGATACCACTGTTGCAGATATTTCTTGAGCAAGGTGAGTGTGGCCGTTTCATCTTCTTCATAAAACACACGTAGCAAGGTGTCATAAGGGGCGCCAAGTACGCAGGTATCGCGCTCGACGTTGTCGACATAAGCACTGATCAATTGCTCGAACAGGCCATCTTGACCGCGATGGCTACGTAGTACGTGGATGATGCGTTGGACCGAACGCTGATCGCGCACCAAAATGGCAATGCTCAGCAGTTGCAGCGTGTCTTCGTAGTCGGAAAGTATCGAGAAATCGGGCGCCCCCGAATATGTATACTGACCATATTCAGGCAGCTTCTGCGTACACTCCTGCTGATACTTTTGATCCACTTCGTTCCACTCTTCAAATTTGTCCACAATATCGGCGATTCGAGGCGCCAGTTGATCGAGGGCTATGCCTGCCGTGTAGTCAAGCATCCATATCCAGAGCAATTCCAGATACAGAAAATGATGAACGGAGGAACTTTCGCCTATCGAATATGCATCCTTTCTGTTTTCCTCTCCTCCCCGGATCAAGGAAAGTTGATTTGTCCGTGTTTTTTGATAAAGTTCTTCATGGAGAAAATGCTGTCTACGTCGTTGATGAAAGGGTAAATCTTCCATGGTCACGTGCTTTTCTCTTGGGTAAATTGTATTCGTGTCAAAGAAGGTATGCGTATGCTCGAACCGCAATGCATGATTGCCTTTTCCAATCGAGCATCAGGTCGATGGTCTCGAACATCAGTACCGTCGCTGTTTCTTCATGCGTTCAGGAAGCGCCACACTGTCAAGCCGTAGGCGGAATCCAGATTGCTCATGATCTCGCCCTGTTCAAATCGCCGGGTTGCGGCGGAATGTCCAGCGCTTGCCATTGTCCGGCCTGCGGGCAGGCCTCGCTGGCGTAGGCGCGCAATTCCAAAGGCTCCTGTGCTGGCGCGGCGTCATCCGGGCCGCCGTCATCGCGGCGCTGACGCAGCTCGGCGCTGGGCCAGTCGCTGTCGGCATCGAAGCGCCGCATCCAGCGCAGCGAGTCGGCGTCGTTGAAGCGTTCGTTGGGATCGCCGTCCCATTGGCCAAAGCCCAGCAGGGCCATGTGGTCGTTGCGGATCGGCTTGAGCAGCTTGTTGAGCAGCGCCGGCAATTCCGGCACGCCGTCCTCTACCGGGTAGAGCGCCGGCTCCTCGCCTAGTTCGATCCATAGGCCGGAATCGAGCTCGTCGATCCGGATTTGCGGATGCTGCAGGCTGAGTTTTATCTGGTCGCGGCTCAGGTCCAATTTTTCACGCCACGTATCCGATAGCAAAAAGCCCCAGGTTGGCGGGCGGATGCCGTCTGCCAGCGAGCCGTTCATGGAAAAAGGATAATCAATGTCCAAACCAAAAAATCGCGGCGCCAGAGAGCGTTCCCACACGGTCACTTCTGAGCGGGTACCGAAGGCAAGCGGATTGGCCATCGAAAAGCCGCTGTAAACCTGATCAGGTTTTAGTTTTTCCATGGTTTTCAGAACAAACTGCCGCCACGCATTCTTGTTGTCCTTCCACCATGACCAGCGATAGTAGAATTGAATGGATGAGTAAACCTTGTTTGATGGTTCGGGATTGTCATTCATATAGTCCCGCATTTTCCAGAAATATCCAGCAGTAGAAGGAGACGAGTTATGTTTTTTCTGATCGGTAAAATTGAAGGCGAAATAGTCTGTTTTTCTTGTTTTTCGAGCAAATTCACGCAGATCTGGCAATCGCTTTGAGCCTTAAGGGTGAGGACGTTCCGAATCGGGATGTGTGCCGATAAGATAGGGATTCCCTGTCAGTCGTTCAAATTCCTCATGAATACCCACCATCAGCAGTGACGTATCAAGGTGGTGCTTAGTGTTGTAGAGGAAATAGAAAGTAGTAAATGGAGACACACCTAGATCTTGATTTCCATCGTCACAGGACATGTTTGGCCATTCCTTGAGGTCCGCAACCATTCCCTCTACATCTTCGGCAGTAAAAAAACGTTCCGTTGTGCTCATCTTTTCTCCTCTCACGTCGTTGTTTTTTATACCTTCAGAAAATGCCATACCGTCAAGCCACAGGCAGCATCCAGATTGCTCATGATCTCGCCCTGTTCCAATCTGCGGGTTGGCAGCCGAATGTCCAGTGCTTGCCGCTGACCGGCCTGCGTAGGCGCGCCATTCCAAAGGCTCATGCGCTGAGGCAGCCCGGCGCTGGGCCAGTCGCTGGCTGTGCCAGATGGAAAATGGGCTATTGTTCTTCACTCCAATGCCAGATGGTTTCACCGTATGCCGCATCATCAAAAACAGGCATGATTTGGCCCTGCTCAAAATGACTGCGGCTGTGTAATTTTGCTGGGGTTTCCCAGAAGCCTGTTTGAGGGCAGGACTGGCCGCCCTCGACGCGTCCCTTGCGTATTAGTGGTTCTGTTTCCTGACTGGTGTAGCGGCCTTCTTCCCATAACTGTCGTGCATAATCGACCAGGTCTTTGGGGGAGACGAGATGCTCGATCTGGCTGTCGTCCAGGTCGAGCATAAAGACGGTCGCAGCCGCTTCGAAGGTCACGTAGCCGTAAAAGGCGGCATAGCCTTCCTCGCTGATTTTGAGATGCTCATCGTACCAGCGCGGATGATTTTCATGGCCGGATACCGTTCCGTACTCCAATACCAAATTGTTTCCCCATAGTTGGAGTCATCGAAAACCGGCATCTTGCCGCCTCGGGATGTTTTTGAGCGCCTGGCGCCCCGCGGGCATATTCAATTTTCCAGATATCGCCAGACAGTCAATCCATATCCTGACTCGAGGTCGAGCATGGGCTGTTCCCGCTCATACGACATGGCACGCGGAGGAATATCGAGCGATTCCCACGTTCCCGCCTTGGGGCAGGGGTCGCCAGCCTTGGCGCGCAACTCGTTTGCCGGCACAGGACCGCCGCCGTCCGGTTCATAGTCCACGCGTGCCTGCCGGAAAAAGGCCGTCAGGTCTGCCGGATAGAATGTGGCATCGCGATAGCTGCTGTCGTCGATATCGAGCAGGCAGGTGATGGCTGCCGCTTCCCATGACCAGTAGCCTAAAAATGACGTATCGCGCTCGTGACTGTCATAGTAGGGTTCACGGCGGCTGGCGTAATACCATTCTTCCAGGTAGTCCTGCATCAACGCCGGACGATCTTTTTCTTCTGCCGCGAATATCTTGAGTGTCTTGAAATAGGGCAGGTGGCGCGTGCATTCCGGCCAGTCGGTATCCCTGCCATCGATGGAAAATGCCAGCAGGCGTTCAACCAGCCCATCTTTTTCATGGTTGTTGAAATCGATGACAGGCGCCAAGCGGGGCAGCAAATTACCCCAACCCAGGAGAATGCCAAGGCAGATCATCCGGTTGACTTGTTCGTATGCGACATCGGGCAGGGCGAAGTGGGGAAAGCCCCGTTCCGCGGCGCTGGCCTGCAGGTCAAAAGCCGTGTCATATCTGGCAAACTCTTCCCAATATTCCAGTATCGTGGGATATAGCGCGCGCAGATCGGCTGTCGTATGGCCGGCGCTGTAGGCCAGGGTGAGCTGGTCGATACCTTCCCAGGCCCGCTGGCGCGTCGCCGTCATGAAGTTTTCTGGCGGGATATTCTGCAGTACTTCCGCGGGCTGTTGCAAGCCTGCCTCCACCATGTCGAAGCACTCGTCCTGGCTGTCTTTGCTTTCAACATAGATGGCGTATGACAACAGCAACTCCCTACGGGATGCGAGAAAAGTCTTTTCATCCAGTGTCTGCATGCTTATTTCCTTAATATATTTTCTGGAATATCCAGCATCAACTGGATTTCATGATTGCGCCCCTTTGACTGCCGATGCTTGGTCAATTGACGACCGGTGACCAGTGAAATCCAGCGTAGATAGGGGGGGCTGGCTTTGGGATTGAGCAGCTGGCCTGCCGCGTATTTTTTCATCAAGGGCTTGATGGTGACTCCGGTAGCCGTCAGTTTCTCCGATTTTATCGAGCGGGCGATCCATTCGTGGCTCATTTGCGTCGGCAGCTTCGTTTCTTTATTTTCCTTGTTCAAGCCTTTTCTCAGTTCTTTTTCATCCGCTTCCTGGTTCCCTATTTTTACGTCTTGATTTGCATGGGCATCGCGGTCCGCATTTTCGAAAATATTCGGTTTGTTATTGTTTTTCGTGGGATTCGCCGCTTCGTCCGCCCTCAGGGAACTGAATTTTTCCTGCAGATCGGCCGGTAGCGCCGCCATCAGGCGGAAGGAATCGAACAGGCTCGACTTGGTTTCGCCGACAACGAAAGGCTGGCTAAGTGCAGCGCCTTTGAACCACAGATGATCGAGTCCTGCGTGCGGCAGGCTATGCTCTTCGGTCAGCTTGCCGGCATTGTTCGCCTTCTTGAACAGCGCATGTCTTTTCTTCACGAAGTAATCCGTGATGTGCTCGGCCGGTACGCCGGTGTGCCAGCCCTGCTTTTTCTTTTCGCCTTTTTTCTTGGTATTGACCTTGCTGGAATTGGGCTTGGCCTGATTGCCGGTGACGTCCTTGTTCTTTTTCGCTGCAAGTCTCTTTTCGGCCTTGCTGGCGGCTTTTGCTTCCTTGCCGGCAATGTCCTTTCCCGCCTCCTGTGCTGCATGCTGCACGCCTTTTCCTGTCGCGTTGCCGACCGCAGCCGTGTTGTGCGGCAGGTCATGGCCCATCATCTTGCCATGCAGTTTTTTCAGTTCGGCGAAGGCGTCCTCGATCATTTTGGGTCCGCGCTTCTGGATTGCCTGCATTTCCTGGATCAACAGCTTGACTTCCGACTTTCCCGCCACGGCTTTGACGATCCAGCTATCGATGCCGTCAATAAACGTATCGATTACACCCTTGAACAAGCTCTTGCTTTCACGGGCCAGTACGTTCCAGTCGATCTTGCGCATGAATTTTTCGACGTTGCCGCGCAGCTTGGGCGAGACGGCTTCCAGCACACGGCCAAAATTGTGCCCCTTGTTCATCAGCTTGAAGCCGACCTTGAGCGTATCGCCCACGGCGGGTACGCAACCGACCAGGGTGATGGCCAGTTCCACCCAGGCGCCGATGGCGGACGGCGATTTGCTGATGACAATGATGCCAAGGATCAAGTCGCGCGCATCCATGGCCTGTCCCACACCAGGGACGACACCGAGAATACCGGTGATGATGATGTGCGCGGGAGATGAGCCCGAACCAGTGACGAGGTCACTCAGCCAAGTACCGATGCCGTCATCGGCCTGCCTGAGCGCCCGGCTGGCAGGCGAGGCGCCACGGATCGCGCTGGCCGGGACGGTAGGGGTGAGGCCGCTCATGACTCGTCGCCTTCCTGATCGTGCAAGTCCCGGTAGCTTTTGCTTGCGGCTTTGTCAGCAATGCTGTCCTCGTCCTTGTAGCGATAATCGTCGTAGTGAAAATTATATTCAAGTGTGCTGACGGTGGCGCCTGCAGGAAAGTCCTCAGCCATTTCAGCGAGCTCATCCGGAAAGAAATTGTCTTTGTAGTAAGCGGCCTCTTGCGCCAGATAGCGTTCGAGGACCGATTGCGCCTCGTCGTCGCTTTTCGGCTTGCTGCCAGCCAGCTGGTTCGGTTTCTGCTTGTGGCGGGGAACCGCTTCCCTTTCGTCTTCGCCGTAGATCACGACGGCATTGCGATCAGGCAGGTTTTCCAGACGGGCAAAGCCGTTTGCATCGAGCTTGCCTTCCAGGCGGGTGCCATTGTCGAACAGCAAGGCGTATGGCGCCCCCACCATGGGCTGTAAATCATCCCAGCGATAATTCAATTCCATGAAATTGCTTACGTCCCCAGCCTGTGGCAACAAAGGTAATTTTGGGGTGCTGCTTGCCGGTCCCGTCAATTCCTTCATGCTGGCGTTGAAATCGATTTTTCCGGGGCCGTGCAGCATGATGTTGCCGCCTTCGAGGCGGATGTACGCGCCCTGGGCCGTCATCAGGATGTGCTGCTTGGCCGCCGCCGTGACGCTCTTGGCGGTGCTGCTGACGGTGATGGCCTTGTCTGCCGTCAGCCGTGTCGCATCGGACTGGCTTTGGCTGCTGACCTTGCCGCTGGCCGCATGCAGGCGGATGCCGGTTTCCTGGTTCGGCTTGTCCTTGCTGCTGGCCTTGCCGTAGGTGAACAGGCTGATGCCCTTGCCCAGCGCGTACAGGCTGTTGCCCTGCGCCGCGAAGTTGAGATCGGCGCCCGCCGCCAGACTGCCGTTGCCGCCGGCGACCAGCACGGCGCTGGCCGGCGTGGTGGCGGCGATGCCGGACGGGCTGGATAATTGCAGTTGCGGGTCGCCATACGCGCTGGCCTGGCCTTCGCCGCCCGCCGCCTGCTGGCCCTGGCCCTGGCCCGTCGTGGCGGCGCCCTCGGCCGTCGCGCCCAGGACCTCGATGCTGTGCTGCATCTGGGCGAGGGCGGGGAGCTGCGCGGCTGGCGAAGGCGTCTCCGTCTGGTCCGGCGTGGCAGCGGAAGCTGGCGCGGCCGCACCGGCTGTGGCCGGGCTGGGCATTTCGAGCGCGAAATGTTTCTGCGCCTGCTCAGTCAGCGAGGTCTGCAGTTGCAAGCTTTGCCTGAGCTGTTCCAGCGCTTCCTGCGCATTCATCTGGCTGCCGCCAGCATCGCGGCCATGCGCCGACAGCAGCATGCCCGCTCCCGCGCGCAGGGCGGCGCTGTGTTCCGTTTTCAGCTCGGCGCCAAAGCCGGCCGGCGCCAGCCGCTGGTTGTCGCTCTGGTGCCGCAAATGGCCCAGGTTCAGTTCGGCCGTTCCCTGATGGGGGCCGGCGTGGCGCTGCAGGGCGACGCGGCCCTGGCCCGGGCTGTCGTCGAACACCAGCTGGCTGTAGGCGCCACCGCCGCCCTGGCTCGTTGGCAATGCCTGCGTCTTGATGCCCGACAAGGCCGCCGGGTGGGCATGGGCGCCGGCCTGGCCGGGAAACCACGCCGGCGCGTTGCCCGTCGCCGCGCCCGTGCCCTGGCTGACCTGATTGTTTTGCGCGTCGGCCTGACCGCGGCCGTTGTACAGCGTGCCGATGACGACGGGGCGGTCGATATTGCCTTCCAGGAAATCGACGAGCACTTCCTGGCCCACGCGGGGCAGGGCATTGCTGCCCCAGTTGGCGCCGGCGACGGGGGCCAGCGGCGTGGCCACCCGCACCCAGGTGCCGGCGCTGTCGTCGCCGGGCGCACCCGTGTGGCCGTCGGCGGCCGGATGCGCCAGCCGGCTATGGCTTTGCGCGCCCCGCTGCCAGTGGAATTGCACCTTGATGCGGTGGTCGCGGTCCGTATGCAGCTGGGCGCCGGCCGGGCCGACGACGATGGCGGTCTGCTGGCCCATGATGACGGGGCGTGGATGCAGCAGCTGGCCGTGGTCGTTGGCATAGGTGCTGCGGTAGGGGACCTTGCTGCGGATGGCGTCGATGCGGTTGCGGTAAGGCGGGCGTTCGCTGATGGTGTCGCCGACGGCATGCAGGCTGCCGGCCGCCTCTTCGCCGATCAGCGCGTCGAGCAAGCCCTGGCCGAAGCGCTGCAGCAGGCCGCCGCCGAGTTCCGCATCGAGGTTGTTATGCATCAGGTGCACCGTGCGGGTGACGAGGAAGCTTGCAGCGTCGCCACCGCCCGCCGCATCCGTTTGCGCCTGGCCGCTCAGGGTAAACGTGGTGCCGGGCGCCAGGGTGCGCACGGTGCCGGCGCCCGTAAACACTTCCCTGGCCGCCGTCAGCGCCTGTAACTGGCGCTCGGCAAGGCGTTGTCCGTGTTCGCGCGACGGGTAGGCATAGGCGCCGGGCGCGTCGCGGCTGACCAGCGCCATCGTCCCGTCATGGGCGCCAGCGGCGCTGATGGGACGCTGGCCCAGCGCGCGGTAATCCCAGCTGGACAGTTCGATGCCGTTGGTTTGCTGGCGCAGCTGCATGCGCCAGCGGTCCATCGTGTCTTGCGGCATGACGGCGCCTGGCTGGCTGTAGGCAATGCTGGCCTGGGTGTTGGGCTTGAAGCTGCCGTTGTGGTCGGCGATGACGAGGGTGTGGCTGCCCAGGCTGGCGCTGCCCGCGTCGCCAGTGTGTTCGGCATAATAAAACAGGCCTTCCTCGCTCATCAGCCGCTCGGCAAAGGCCCAGTCGCTTTCCTGGTATTGGCTGCAGATGCTGCGTTTCGGATAGATTGCGCGGTCGAGCAGGTCAAAGCGCCAGGCCGGCGCCAGCATGCCCTGGCCCTGGTAGCGGGCAAAGACGACTTCGAGGATGTCGGGTACCGCCAGGTCCTGGAAGACGCGGCTGTCGCGGCCGTGCGCCAGGAAGGCCGTCCACGGCTGCATGGTCAGGTTGTAGCGGGCAAAGCCGCCGTTCGCGCCCGCCAGTTCGACGGCGGTGACGTGGCCGTGGAACGGGCGCCAGCCGCCATCGGCCAAGAGCAATTCCAGCAGGATGGGCTGGCCGATCAGTGACTTGAGGGGAATGGCCGCGTCGAGCGACAGGGCGGCGATGTGGAAGGCATAGCCCAGTCCCAGGCCTTCCTCGCCGCGCACGCATTCGGCCAGCAGCTTGTCCGGGCCCAGGGGCGTGCTCAGCTTCAGCAGGCGCGTGGCCTGGCTGAAACCGTTGGCAACGGGTGACGTACCGGGTGACGGCGACGCGCTTGCTTGGACCAATTCGGACATTGACTGGAACTCCGTGTGGCGAAATGAGGGTACTTGCATTTAATTCAATGATTTGCTTATAAGATTACACCTTAGAAATAGTGATTTAACAAGCGCGATTCAATTGAATCGTGCGCCGGGGCCTGTCATGCGCGGGCCGTGCGGGGCGTTTTTTCCCCTTCTGCTAGAGTGTGGATCTTGCCAATTCCACCATTGAAAAAAATTGTGCAATCACCGGAGCAAGAATGAATACGATGCAATGCGTGGCTGCCGCCATGTTGTGTGCCAGCCTGTCGCCCGCCATGGCGGCGACATCCCCCGTCGAGCCGCCGTTTCTCGATGTGCTCGTCCATCAATACGCCAATTGCGTCAAACCTTCCTACCATCAGGCTGACCTGCGGGTACAGGACGGGGTGGGGCGCTATCAGATCGATGTCAAGGGCGAGGCCTACACGGTCGAACTGCAGGAACGCCTGGGCTTTTCGCTGCAGGCGGGGATAGACGGGCCCGTGGCGGCCATCGTCAAGCTGGACCGGCCGCCCAAGGGGCAGTTCGGCGAGCAGGCGCGCTGGCGTGAACGCTGGCTGCGCGATGTGGCCGAGCGCAGCGGCGTGGCGCTGGACGAGCGGGCGCTTGCCGGTGGTGCGCGCCTGCTGACCGTGAACAAGGGCGAGATCAAGGGGAACTATGTGGGCCAGTCCCTGCTGATCGATCCGGCGCGCCTGTTGTTCATCGATATGGCGTGGCCGAACACGCTGGGGATCTATCGTGGCCCCGATGGCCTGCGGCATGTGCGGGAGGTGCAGGAAGACGTATGGAAGCGTCTGCTGTCTTGTCCGCCAGCTGCGTGACGCTGGCGGCCACCGCATACCCCTACTGCGCGCACGCGCATGGACAAATAATAATGATTCTCATTTATAATGCGGATCCATGGGGTAGCGATGGGCTGGCGCCATGGCGCCACGGTCGGTGAAGGAGGGCATGATGGGCAGTATGTATGGCAACGAGGACATAATCGCGCGCGAGCATCGCGTGTTGATGGCGGAGTATGGCCGCGCGCAGGTGCGCTGCAGTGCGCAGCTGGCTGCGCAGGCGGCCCGCATCGCGCAGCTGGAGTCGGACTTGATGCGCGCGCGGGCGCAGGTCGTGATCCGCGATACAAAACTGGCGCTGGCGCGCGATGAACTGGCCGAACTGGCGGCCAGCGTGCCGGGCCTGCCGACGCGTGCAAGGCTGGCGCGCCGGGTCGAGTGGCTCGGTGAGCGGGTGCAGGACCTGATGCGCGAGCTGCTGCGCCTGCAGTGGCTGCCCGCGCCAGCCTTGCAGGCCGACCTGCGCGAAAAAGCCGTGCTGTATGTGGGCAGCTATCTGGAGCAGAATGCGGGCCAACAGGCCGCCGGCGCCAACGTGGCGCAGCAAGCCATCGAGCAGGCCGGCGGGCGCTTCCTGCACCATGCTGGCGGCGACGATGGCGCCGACGACGTGGCGGCGCTGGAAGCGGGCCTGGTGGCGGCCGACCTGGTGATTTGCCAGACGGGCTGCGTCAGCCACGACGCCTACTGGCGCGTGCACGACCACTGCAAGCGCACGGGCAAGCAGTGCGTGCTGGTGGACCAGCCGCAAGCCATGCATTTCGTGCGCAAGGAAGCGCTGCTCACCTGACCTTCGCAGCGCTTAACGCCTGCTTAATCCGCATGGGCCACAATGGCGATCCATTCGACGTTATAGAGAGCGCCCATGCTGTCCCTGCAAATCGGCCCCCTGGCCCTGCCTACGGGTCTGGTCCTGCTGTTCGTTTCCCTGTGCGTCGCCTATGGCGTGGCGTGGTCGCTAAGGCGGTATCGCCAACTGCCGGATGCCGGTCCTCTCGTTTCCGACATGCTGATCGCCGGCCTGCTGGCGGCGCGCCTGGCGTTCGTTCTACGCTGGCACGAACAATATCTGGTGGCGCCCTGGTCCATCATCAATATCCGCGATGGCGGCTTCCTGGCGCCAGCCGGCATCGCGGCCGCGCTGGCCATTGCCGCGTGGCGCTGCCGGCGTCCCGCCATGGCGGCCATGCGCCGTCCGCTGGCCGTCAGCGTCGCGTCCGGCGCGCTGGCCTGGGGCGTGCTGAGCGCAGGGATCTCGCTGGCCTACGACAAGCCGGCGGCCTTGCCGGCCGTGGCGTTGCAGGCGCTCGATGGCGCGCCAGTGACCCTGGCGGCGCTGGCCGGCGGCAAGCCCATGGTGGTCAACCTGTGGGCCAGCTGGTGCCCGCCATGCCGGCGCGAGATGCCCGTGCTGGCCGCCGCGCAGCAGGCGCGCGCCGATATCGTCTTCGTGTATGCGAACCAGCGCGAGGATGCGGCGGCGGCCAGCGCTTTCCTGGACCGGAGCGGCGTCACCCTGCGCAATGTGCTGCTCGACAGCGTAGCGGCGCTGGGCAAGGCGGCCGGGTCCTCGGCCCTGCCCACCACCCTGTTTTATGACGCACAAGGTCACCTGGTCGATACGCACCTGGGCGAATTGTCCGACGCCTCGCTGGCCAGCAAGCTGCAAAAGATCGCGCCGGCGCCCTGACGCGGCCGCAGCCGTTTCTGATAGTATACCCCCCTATAGTATTTATGGAGACGGGATCATGGGACACACGGCGCACCACAAGACCAAGCTGCTCAATCGCGTGAAGCGTATCCGGGGACAGGTGGAAAGCCTGGAGCGGGGCCTGGAAGAGGGGCGCGACTGCGGCGAGGTGCTGCAGCTGATCGCCGCCGTGCGCGGCGCCGTCAATGGCCTGATGGCCGAAGTCATCGAAGAACACTTGCGCGAGCACGTGGCCAGTCCCGATATCTCGGGCGACGAGCGGGCCAGGGGCGCCGACGACATCGCGGGCATCCTGCGCACCTACCTCAAATAAGGAGACCGTCATGCAAACGCCATTTATCAAGGAAGACCTCTCCGCCTGGCAGCACGAACACGTCTTTGGCGCAGCCAGCGACAAGGCCGAGCGCCGCGCGCGCATCGTCATGTGGATCACCCTGGCCACCATGGTGCTGGAAATTGTCGCTGGCTGGTGGTATAACTCCATGGCCCTGCTGGCTGATGGCTGGCATATGAGTTCGCACGCGCTGGCCATCGGCCTGGCCGCGTTTGCGTATGCGGCCGCGCGCCGCTATGCGCGCGATCCCCGCTTTGCCTTCGGCACGTGGAAGATCGAGGTGCTGGCCGGCTATACCAGCGCCATCCTGCTGCTGGGCGTTGCCGTGCTGATGGTCGTGGCCTCCGTCGAGCGCCTGTTGTCGCCGCAGCCCATCCACTATCCGCAGGCGATGGCGGTGGCGGCTTTCGGCCTGGCTGTCAATCTCGTATGCGCGCTGATCCTCGGCGGACACCACGATCACCACCATGGTCACGGCCATGAGCATCACGACCATCACGACCACCACCATGGCGAAGACCTGAACATGAAGGCCGCGTACATTCACGTGCTGGCCGACGCCGCCACGTCCGTGCTGGCCATCATCGCGCTGGGCGGCGCTTGGGCTTACGGCTGGCAATGGCTCGATCCCGTGATGGGCATCGCGGGCGCCGTGCTGGTGGCCCTGTGGGCGAAAAAGCTGATGCAGGAAACGGGCAAGGTCTTGCTGGATCGCGAGATGGACCACCCCGTGGTGGAGGAAATCCGCGAAGCCGTGGAAGTGGCAAGCGCCGGCGACACGCCGCGCATCGTCGACCTGCACGTGTGGCGAGTCGGCAAGCAGCTGTACTCGTGCGCCTTGTCCGTCGTCAGCCGCGATGCCGCATTGACGGCCGCCGAGCTGCGCGCGCGCATCGGCATCCACGAGGAAATCGTCCACAGCACCATCGAGATTATTCGCCGGCCTTGACAATGATGGCGAAAAAGCATGCTGATGCGGGGCGTAGGCAGTATAATGTCGGCTTTTACAGCACGCGCTGTTCACCAGACAGAGAATAAAATGAGCACATTACCACCATGCCCGCAATGCAAATCCGAATTCACGTACGAAGACGGCAGCCAGTTGATCTGCCCTGAATGCGCGCATGAATGGTCGGCCACGGCCGGCGAAGCGGTGGAAGAGGGCGCCAAGGTGTACCGCGATTCGGCCGGCAATATCCTGCAGGACGGCGACACGGTCAGCGTCATCAAGGACTTGAAATTGAAGGGCGGCGGCGGTGTCGTCAAGATGGGCACCAAGGTCAAGAACATCCGCCTGGTCGACAGCGACCACGATATCGACTGCAAGATCGACGGCTTCGGTTCCATGAGCCTGAAGACGGAATTCGTCAAGAAAGTCTAACGCTATTCCCTGTCATACGGCGCGCCTGGCTTGATACCAGCGCGCCGTTTTTTTATTCAGACGCCATGCAAATCGACCATCTCCGCCAGCGCCTGCGCGCCTTGGGCGCCAAGCCCCTGCACGAACAGCGCGTGCTGCGCGACTGGATCCAGGGCCAGCCGCACGACCAGGGCCGGCGCCGCGCCGCAGACTTTTTGCCGCTGCCCGTGCGCGAGGCCTTGCCCGCGCTCGACCTCGAATTGCAAGGCATGCTGAAATTGCTCAGCACACACCCGGGCGCGGACGGTTCCGCGCGCCTGCTGGTGGGCCTGCACGACGGCCAGACGGTGGAAAGTGTGCTGCTGCCGCGCGACGGCTTGTGCGTATCGAGCCAGGTCGGTTGCGCCGTGGGATGCCAGTTCTGCATGACGGGCCGTGACGGCTTGATCCGGCAAGTCACCAGCGGAGAAATTGTCGCCCAGGTGGTACTGGCGCGCACCATGCGTCCCGTGAAAAAAGTCGTCTTCATGGGCATGGGCGAGCCGGCGCATAACCTGAACAATGTGATGGAAGCGATCGAGCTGCTGGGTACCGAGGGCAATATCGGCCACAAGAACCTCGTGTTTTCCACGGTGGGCGACCCGCGCGCCTTCGAGCGCTTGCCGCAGGGGCGGGTCAAGCCGGCGCTGGCCTTGTCGCTGCACACCACCAAGCCGGAGTTGCGCGAACAGCTGCTGCCGCGCGCGCCCAGGCTGTCGCCGCGCGAACTGGTGGACTTCGGCGAAGCATATGCGCGCCTGACCGGCTATCCGGTGCAGTATCAGTGGACCCTGATGGAAGGCGTCAACGACGGTGACGATGAGATGGACGGCATCGTCGCGCTCTTGCAGGGCAAGTACGCCGTGCTCAACATGATCCCGTATAACACCATAGCCGACTTGCCGTTCAAGCGCCCCAGCTGGGAAAAGGCGCGCGCCATTGCCGCCGCCCTGCACGCGCGCGGCGTGCTGACCAAATTGCGCGATTCGGCCGGGCAGGACGTGGAAGGCGGCTGCGGGCAGTTGCGTGCGCGTGAGGCCAAGGGCAAGGTCATTCCCATTCGTGCCAGCGTCTAAACTCCTCCCAGCAAATCGTTTTCATTCAATATCGCAAACGCGATCTCGGGGTGCGCGGCCAGGCAGCGGCGCACGGCGGCCGGAATGGCGGCGCGCGTCTTGCGGCACAGGCCGGGCCGTTCCATCAGGCGGATCTGGAAGCCGCGCACAGTGCGCACTTCGCCGCTGCCCGGTGTAATCTGCAATTCCACGCCCAGGTTTTTCTGCAACAGCAGTTGCAGCTTTTGCAGTTGCGCATGGGTGGCGATGGCCTCGATGTGCGCCAGCAAACGCTTTTCTTCCGTCAGGTTCAGGCGCAGGATGGACAGATCGGCCTGCGCATCGTCGAGCAGGCGCTCGCGCCCGCAGTCGCACAACTGCGGCGGACACTCCTTGCGGACTTCAAAGTCGACGATACGCATGTGCGGCTTCCAATGGCGATCCCGGATAAATCAAGTATCGTCCGCCGCCTGGCGCCTGTCAATCAGCGCGGGCTGACGATCAGACACCATAGGATCGGCCCTTGCTCGTTGCTGTGCTGGTGATGGTCTTGCGGCGGCATGACGCGGCCTTGACCGCGTGTCTTGGCGCGCACCGCGCCCTGTGTTGTAATGTTGCCCATCCCATTTGAATACGCAAGGCCATGAGAACCCGCATCAAGATTTGCTGCATCGCTTCCATCGACGAAGCGCAACTGGCCATTGCCGCCGGCGCCGATGCGCTGGGCCTGGTGGCTGCCATGCCGTCCGGGCCCGGACCGATTCCCGACGCGCGCATCGCGCAGATCGCCGCCTGGACGCCGCCCCCGGTAGCCACGTTCTTGCTGACGTCCGAGACGACGGCGCAAGCCATCGCCGAACACGTGCGCGCCACGCAGCCGTCCACCGTGCAGATCGTCGGCCATATCGACCCGCGTGAAGTCGAGGAACTGGCGCGCCTGCTGCCCCATGTGCGGCGCGTGCAGGTGATCCATGTGGAGGGGCCGCAGGCTTTGGACCTGATCCCCGCCTACGCGCCCCATGTGCACGCTTTCCTGCTCGATTCGGGCCGCCCTGGCGCGCTGGTCCCGGAACTGGGCGGCACGGGCCGCACGCACGACTGGTCCGTCAGTGCGCGCTTCGTGCGCGCCAGTCCCCGTCCCGTTTTCCTCGCCGGTGGGCTGAACGACACCAACGTTGCCGATGCACTGCGCCAGGTGCGCCCCTACGGCATCGACCTGTGCTCGCGCGTGCGCACGGACGGCAAGCTCGATGTCATGAAGCTGGCCCTGCTGATGGCGGCCGTGCGCGACGTGGACGCGGCGCTGTATGCGGAGGGCTAATCAGCCGCCGGCAGCACATTCATCTCGCGCACGAACGCTTCCGTAAACGCGGCCACCATGCCGCTGGCCGCGCGCGGCGAAATCAGGCCGACGATGGAATGCGATTCCTCGTCCGGCAGTGCAATAAAACGCACGCCTGGCGGCGCCACCAGGCGCATGCTGTCGGGGACGATGGCGATGCCCATGTTGGCCTCGATCAGGTTCAGCTGCGACGTCTTGCGCGACAGGGCGCGCGCCGCCTTCGGAAAGAAGCCCTGCGCCAGGCACAGGCCCGCCACCAGGTAGCTGAGGCCTCCCCGGTCCTTGTGCGGGATCGAGACGAACGCTTCGTCGCGCAGCGCGGCTATCGTCGTGCGTTCCAGCGCGGCCAGCGGCGAGGCAGATGACACGGCCACCACCAGTTTTTCCGCAAACAGTTCGCGCACGACGATATTGGCATGCTTGCGCAGGGTGGGCAGGCGCACGAGGCCCAGGTCGGCGCGGCCTTCCTCGATATCGGCAGCCTGGTTTTCCGACGAGCCCTTCGACACATCGAGCGAGACGCCGGGAAACTGCGCCAGTAGCCGGTTCAGCACGGCGCCGATGGCGGGCGTGAGGGTGACGGAACTCGAATGCAGCAGGCGGATGATGCCTTGCGCCCCTTGTCCCACGTGGCGCGCCTGCCGCACGGTTTCGTCGATGTCTTCGAGGATGCGCTTTGCCCGTTCATAAAAGACCTGTCCCGCGGGCGTGAGTTCGATATGGCGCGCGTCGCGCGTCAGCAACTGGGCTTGCACCTCGCCCTCGAGCTCCTTGATCTGCCGGCTCAGGGCCGACTGCGCGATAAATAACTTTTCCGCCGCGCGCGAATAGCTGCCCGCATCGACGACTTCGACAAAATAGCGGAACTGTCTGATGGAAATCAATCGTATGCCTTTTCGAGATCGGAGACTGCCTGATTTGATATTAGCCTGGCCCCGGCATTCGCGTTACAGTGGCCTGGTCTGCTGTCACTGCAAAGGAATGGCCATGCTGGAATTGATCGGGGTGCTGGGATTGCTCGTCAGTATTATCGTAAAACTGATTTTCGTCCAGATCGGCGGAGCTGGCAAAGGCAAGGAAGATTAATATGCCAGAGTCGCGACATACGGTGCCGGCAAAGCCAGCGCTTGCAAGCGGCAAGCCGGTGCTACCCCGTTCCACTCCGCCAGAGGCAGCCCTGCGCACTTGAGCACCGCCTCGCGCGCCGTCCATGCCTGCGCCAGGGCCAAGGGGCGCTGTGCATCGGGGCAGGCGGCCAGTTCCTCGGCCACCTGCGGCCCCAGATAGTCGCGCGCCAGATTGAACCAGCCGGCAATGTCCTGCACCCGCATCACGTCGATGCCGACAGGGCCATGCAGGCCGATGGCGGCCAGCGAGATGCCTTCGTCATGGGTAAATGACAAACCCGCCACGCGGCCGGCCAGTAGCAAACGTGGAGGGGCGCCCGGCGTTGACTTCACCGAGATCGCCTCGATATCCATCTTCAGCCATGTCGCCATCGCCTCGCGCACGGCGGCGCGGAGGCGCAACCGGGCCTCCAAGCGCGGCAGCACGGCGGCAATGCCGATCACCAGCACGCCATCCGTCGACCAGAACACCGTGGCATCCATCAGCTGCGATCAGCTACGCAAAGGCGCGGCCGGGCAGCCCGCCCAGTTGCTGCCGGCGGGGATGTGCTCGCCCTTCATCACCAGGGTCAACGGTCCCAGGCGCGCATTGTCTCCCACCTTGGCGCTGTACAGCACGGAGCTGCGCGGGCCCATGTAGACGCGCTGGCCGATCTCCACATGGTCGATCTTCATCACACGGTCCTCGAACAGATGCGTTTGCGGACAGGTGAGGGCGTTCAATTCGCTGTAGTCGCCGATGTGCACGCAGTCGAATTCCGTGATGTCGGTCGTGTCCATGTAGACGCCGCGGCCGATCTTGCAGCCGAACAGGCGGAAGGCCAGCGGCAGCCACGGCGTGCCGCGCAGGTAGCGCATGAAGTTGGGCACGGCGATGCCTTCGTACAGATTGGTCACGCCTTCGGAAATCCACACGAACGGCGTCCACATGGGGGCCGCGTGCTTGCGGTAGCGCCCCAGCAGCAGCCACTTGAACAGCACCACCACCAAAAAATTGCCGATGCCGTAGGCCAGGCCGGCAATGGCCAGGTCGCCCACCACTTCGCCCCAGCGCCCGGCGCCCGCGATCGGCATCACGTCCAGCACCAGCGTGTAGCCGACGGCGATCACCACCGCGTGCGGCGCGACGATGCGGAACGCTTCGATCAGGCTGCGGCCCAGGCGGCGCAACAGCGATGGCTTGAACGTCAGGTGTTCGGCAAAGCCGCTGACCTGTTCGCGCGCGGGTAAATGCATGGGAGGGGAGCCCAGCCACGTGTCGCCGCTGTGCATCTGCTCATTGCGCGGCGCATGCGTGTGCACGCCGATCAGTACGTGTTCGGGCAGCGTGGTGCCGTCCGGGATATAGCTGCCGTTGCCGACAAAGCTGCGGTGCGAGATGACAGTGGGACGCATGGTCATCCAGCCGCCGTCGATCTGTTCGTCGCCCAGCATGACGGCGTCGGCGATGAAGGTATCGTCGCCCAGGGTCAGCATGTCAGGCACCACGCCCAGCGCCGTGGAAATCTCGGCACCCTTGCCGACCTTGGCGCCCAGCAGGCGGTACCAGTACGGCGCGTACACGGTGGCGTAAATGCCGTGCAGGACGTTCAGGCTCGATTCCTGGATATGGCTGACCAGCCACTTGGCGCAATAGATATTGCTGTGCACGGGCGAGCTGCCCGGCTTCAATCGCGGCAGCGCGCCCCAGCGGATGGCGGCCGACAGCAGGGCCGTGAGCACGATCAGCACGGCGCTGGCGGGGAAGGCCAGCAGGAAGTAGCGGGCCAGCTGGGTCGTCACGTCGCGTCCCTGCAGCCACGGCATCATTTCGCGCTCGTCGAACCAGTCGATCAGCACGAAGCTGGGGAAGACGGGCATGAAGAACAGCACGGCGATGAGTACCATGCCGAAGCAGAAGAACACGGTTTCGCCCGTCAGGCGCAGGCGCGAAACGGCGGGGCGGGGCGGCTGGCTGGCAGGGTCAAACGCGCCAATGTCGCGCGCGGGAGAACCTGTGTACACGCGTCCGGCCGGCACCGCCGCGCCATCGGCCAGGGCCGATTGTCCTTCCAGGTGGCCGAAGGCGCCCACTTGCGTGTTGCCTTCCAGGATGGCGTAAGAACTGATGCAGGCGTCGTCGCCGATGCTGATCCGGCCCAGCAGCAAACGGCCCCGCTCGACCCGGGCGTTTTCAAAGTTGACGGCATTGCCCACGCTGACGTTGTCGCCGATGGACAGCAGGTCGGGCGCGCGCAGGGTCATCGAGCCGATGACGACTTCCTTGCCGACTTTCGCGCCGAGCGCGCGCAACCACCAGCTGTTCAGGGACGAGCCGCTGAGCAGGTAGGCGGGCGCCGATTCGACCAGGCGGTCGGCCAGCCACCAGCGGTAGTAGGTGACGCCCCACAGCGGATAGCTGCCCGGTTTCAAACGTCCGGCGATCAGCCACTTGCCGGCGATTGCAATGGCAAATTCGGCCAGGGTCGCCAGCAGGAACACGCCGATGGAGGCGGCGATGGCGCGCGGCACGGTATCGCCCGTGTCGCCCGTGAAGAAGTGGTAAGTGAAGAACGGCGCCATCCACTGCGCCATGCGCAGGGTGACGAGGCCAGGCACGGCCGCCGCCTGTGCCGCGCCGCAAATCCAGCGCTTCAGGGTCGATGGTGGCGTCCATTCCGCTTCCGGCGTGGCCAGCGCCGGCGCTTCATTGAGCACGGCGGCGATCTTGCCGATTTGCCGGTTCTGGTAAATGTCGCGCACCGTCATGTGGGCGTAGGCCGGATCGGCGCGCAGTGCGGACGCCAGGCGCGCGGCCAGGAAGGAATGGCCGCCGAGGTCGCTGAAGAAGTCCAGCTGGCGCAAGATCGCCTGGCCCGGGAACAGCTTGGCCAGCGCCGCGAACAGGGCCGCTTCGGCCGGCGTTTCCGGCACGTCCGATTCACCCGCTTCGCCAGCCGGCGGTGCGGACAGGGGCATGGCTTTCAAGGCCTTCCTGTCGATCTTGCCCGAGGTCAGGCGCGGCATCAGCGGCAGCAATTCAAAACGGCCCGGCACCATATACGGCGGCAAATGCAGGTTCAATGCCGCACGCAGGGTTTTCGCGGCCAAGGCATCGTCGGGCGCCTCGTCGCTGCCGACGATATACGCCACCAGCTGGTCGATACCGTCATCCTTGCGCAACAATACAGCCACCGTACCCACGCCCGCCTGCTGCGCCAGCACGGCTTCGATCTCGCCCAGTTCCACGCGGAAGCCGCGAATTTTCACCTGGTCGTCGGCGCGGCCCAGGCACAGCACCTGGCCATCAAGATCGATGCGCGCCAGGTCGCCCGTGCGGTACAGGCGCGCATCGTCAGGACCCGTGCTCCAGGGATTGGGCAGGAATTTTTCCAGCGTCAGGTCGGGCCGGCCCAGGTAACCCTCGGCCAGGCCGGGGCCGATGATGCACAGTTCCCCCGTCTCGCCGCGCGGCAGCAGGACGAGCGGACGGTTTTCTCCCGGCTCGGCCACCTGCAGCACCAGCAAGCCATAGTTGGGCAGCGGCGTGCCGATGGTCACCGGCTCGCCGGGCCGCAAACGCGCCAGGCTGCACGAGACGGTCGCTTCCGTCGGGCCATAGGTGTTGAACATGGCGCGGCCCGGGCGCGACCAGCGCTCGACCAAGGACTCCGGGCACATCTCGCCGCCCAGGTTGATCAGGCGCAGGCTCGGCACTTCCTCGGCAAACAGGGCCAGCAAGGTCGGCACGGCGTGGAGAACGGTGACCTTGTTGTCGGCCAGCGCGCGCGGCAAGGCTTCCGGGTCGCCCGAAATCTCCTTGGGACCCAGCCACAGGGTGGCGCCCACCAGGTAGGCGATCCAGATTTCCTCGAACGACATGTCGAAGGCGACGGAAAAACCCTGGTAGACGGTGTCGGATTGCGTCACCTCCAGCACGGCGTTTTCGCTGCGCAGGAAGTGGCAGATGCTGCGCTGGTTGATCAATATGCCCTTGGGTTTACCCGTGGAGCCGGACGTATAGATCACGTAGGCCGGGTGTTCGGGCAGCACGGCTCCGCGCGTCGGCAGCACTTCGCCCGGCGCGGCGGGGGCCAGCAGGCTTTCCGCCGTCCACACGGGACGCCCAAGTCCGGCATCGGCCAGGCGCGGCGCGAACTGCGCGCAGCTGACCACACCAAAGCCATTGGCGTCATCAAGGCACACTTGCAGGCGCTCGACGGGCGTGTCTTCATCGACGGGCAGCCAGGCGGCGCCCGCCTTGGCAATCGCTGCCTGCATCAGCAGCAGATGGGCGCCGCGCGGCAGCCACAGGCCCACGATGTTGCCGGGCTTGACTCCTGCCGCCACCAGGCGCGCCGCGGCCAGGCCCGCCTGCGCATCGAGTTGCGCATATGTGATGCGGCGCTCGCCATCGATCAGGGCGATTTGCTGCGGGCAGCGGCGGGCCGTCGCTTCCAGCAGATCGGCCAGCACTTCCTCGCGCAGCAGATCCGGTCGCGGCGGGCCGTACAGGATGTCGGCGTGGGTGGAAGGGATGCCTGGGCTGACTGCGGTGAAATCGTTCATGGATGACGCTTATCTGTAATGCGGTGTGAAAAATCTGCCATGCCGGGCATGGTGCGCGGCACAGTTGATACATTACAGCACGCAAGACATTTCAGCGTTGCAGAACGGGGAATTTTGCGGGGCTTTGCGAAATTATGTGGTCATCGGCTCAACTGCCATGATTACGGAATGTAAAACGCGGAAACATGGCGCCGATTTGCGCCACGGTGCGCGGCGCCGGATAGCCGTGCAGGGGGCGGCCGGCCAGCGCCGCATCCGCGCAGCCTTCGGCACGGAACTGCTGCAGCACGTAATTATCGACGCCTTTGGCGGCCAGGGTGGTGGCCAGGGCCAGCAACTGCTCGTCCGGCAGCAGGTCCGGATGGGTGGTGGTGCGGCACTCGTAGGCGACGCCGCTGGCGAGGATGGCGTCCAGACAGGCGCGCGCCGGGTCGCCGCTGGCGGCCACGCGGGTCACATGACGATAGTCGGCAAACGGCGCCTTGATGTCGAAACCGACCCAGTCGACCAGTGGCAGCACTTCCTGCAGGCGTTGCGGATAGATGCAGGCCGTGTGCAGGCCGATGCCGAAACCCAGTTCCCTGACGTCCTGCATGGCGCGCGCCAGCGCCGGGTCCATGCATGCTTCGCCGCCGCTGAAGACGACGGCGTCGACCAGGCCCGCGCGGCGGCGCAGCCAGGTCAGGACGTCCTGCCAGGGCATGGCGCCTTCCGGCGTGCGGGGCTGCAAGTGCGGATTGTGGCAATAGCCGCAACGCCAGGGACAGCCCTGCACGAACACCACGGCCGCCAGCTTGCCCGGATAGTCGGTGGCGGAAAAGGGCGTCAGGCCGCCCACTTTCAACTCAGCCATGGCAGGCGGGCTGGCCCACGCGGGCGCTCGCTTCCGTAAAATACTGGCGCTCGTGGAATTCTCCCTGCTTGCCGATGTTGAACGAGGCGACGGGGCGGTGGTAGCCCATCACGCGCGTCCAGATTTCGCAGCGCTGGCGTTCGGTGTCGAGCAGGGTGATGGCGGGAGTGAAGTCGGGACGTGCGTTCATGGCGTTTCCTTGAGTGGGTGAGCGAAATCGGACTGCTTGCGGGCGATCAGTTCCGCGTCGCAGGTGGGACAGAATTCATGTTTGCCGGCCAGGTAGCCGTGGCGCGGGCAGATGGAAAACGTGGGCGTGACGGTAATGTAGGGCAGCGAAAAGCGGCTCAGGGCGCGTTTTACCAGCTCGCGGCACGCGCTCGCATCCGACAGCGCTTCCGTCATGTACAGGTGCAGCACCGTGCCGCCCGTATACTTGCGCTGCAGCGCGTCCTGTAATTCCAGCGCCTCGAACGGGTCGTCCGTGTGGCCGACGGGCAGCTGCGACGAATTCGTGTAGTACGGGTTGTCGCTTGTTCCCGCCTGCAGGATGGCGGGATAGCGCTTGCGGTCTTCGCGGGCGAAGCGGTACGTCGTGCCTTCGGCCGGCGTCGCTTCCAGGTTGTACATATGGCCCGTCTCTTCCTGGAAGGCCACCATGCGGGCGCGCACGTGGTCGAGCAGACGTATCGCCAGCGCATGGCCTTCGGCGGACGTGATGTCGTAAGCGTCGCCGCTGAAATTGCGGATCATCTCGTTGATGCCGTTCACGCCCAGGGTGGAAAAGTGATTGCGCAGGGTGCCCAGGTAGCGTTTCGTGTACGGGAACAGGCCTTGCTGCATCAGTTCCTCGATGGTGCGGCGCTTGATTTCCAGGCTGGTCTTGCCCAGTTCCAGCAGGCGGTCCAGGTCGGCCAGCAACGCTGGCTCGTCGCCGCGCCACAAGTGGCCCAGGCGCGCGCAGTTGATCGTCACCACGCCCAGGGAACCGGTCTGCTCGGCGGAACCGAACAGGCCATTGCCCCTTTTGAGCAGTTCGCGCAAGTCCAGCTGCAAGCGGCAGCACATGGAGCGGATCATGTTCGGCTTGAGTTCCGAATTGATGAAGTTCTGGAAGTAGGGCAGGCCGTAGCGGGCCGTCATCTCGAACAGGCGTTCCGCGTTTTCGCTATGCCAGTCGAAATCCTCGGTGATGTTATAGGTGGGGATGGGGAAGGTAAACACGCGTCCCTTGGCGTCGCCCGCCATCATGATCTCGATGTAGGCGCGGTTGATCATGTCCATCTCCGCCTGCAGCTCGCCATAGCTGAAGTCCATCTCCTGGCCGGCGATGACGGGAATCTGTTCGCGCAGGTCGTCCGGGCAGACCCAGTCGAACGTGAGGTTGGTGAATGGCGTTTGCGTGCCCCAGCGCGATGGCACGTTGAGGTTGAAGATCAGCTCCTGCATGTACTGGCGCACGTCTTCGTAGCGCAGGCTGTCCTTGCGGATGTAGGGCGCCATGTAGGTGTCGAAGGAGCTGAACGCCTGCGCGCCGGCCCACTCGTTTTGCAGGGTGCCGAGGAAATTGACGATCTGGCCGATGGCGCTCGACATGTGTTTCGGCGGGCCCGATTCGATCTTGCCCGGCACGCCATTCAAGCCTTCGTGCAGCAGGGTGCGCAGCGACCAGCCGGCGCAATAGCCGGCCAGCATGTCGAGGTCGTGGATGTGCAGCGCCGCTTCGCGGTGCGCCGCGCCCACTTCCGGCGGATACACCTGGTCCAGCCAGTAGTTGGCGATGACCTTGCCCGACACGTTGAGTATCAGGCCACCCAGCGAGTAGCCCTGGTTGGCATTGGCGTTGACACGCCAGTCGCGCCGGTCCAGGTATTCATTGATGGACGCGGCGACATCGACCTGGCCGCGTGTGGGGGAAACTGCATTTGTCGTCATGAAACCTCCAATAAACACAACATGCGGTGTTTTTATGGAGATTAATCACTAAATATAGTGGCGTCAAAGGGTGCGTGCAGTTGCGTGACGAATCCTTGATGCAGGTGAAAAAACCACCTCAACCGGTTTTGTTCCAGCGCGTTTCGCGCAGGATCAGCCAGCTCGCGCAAAAGAACGCGACGCCGCAGGCGGCGATGCTGGCGACGGAGGCGGGCAGCACGTGCGCCCAGATTTCCAGCGGCGAGTAGGTGCTCCAGCTGGCCACGCGTGCGTCGAACGTCACGTAGTTCGCCAGCAGCCAGTAGACGGCCAGCAGGCCCGTGCAGATGGCGGCCTGACGCAGCAGCGGCAGTTGGCGGCGCGCGAACACGGCCAGCAGGAACAGCAGCAGCACGCCCGGATACGCGCCCAGTACTTCCGGCGACAGGACGGAGATGGTCTCTGCGTCATAGCCATCGGCCGGGCCGGCCCACTGCACTTGCAGCGCGGTGAGGAACAGGGTGAGCAGGAAAATCAGCAGCGGTTTGCGGGTCATGGCGGGCAATCGAAGAGGGAGAAAAGTGGGGCATTTTACAGCCAGGTCAAGCAAGTTGAACGCGCGCCAGCCATGCATGCATTCCTTCACCTGCGTCAAGGACTGGGCGGCATGGGCGGGGCTATAGTCTGCACCCTGAGCCGATACAGGACTGTGAATATCATGATGCTTGATTCAACCACCGCCACCCGCGTGGCCGGACCGCTGGAACTGGTCTGCCCCGCCGGCAGCCTGCCTGCCTTGAAAGCGGCCGTCGACAATGGCGCCGACACCGTCTACCTGGGCTTTCGCGATGCCACCAATGCGCGCAATTTCGCCGGCCTCAATTTCGACGAGAAGGCCATCGCCGAGGGCGTGCGCTACGCCCATCAATATGGACGCAAGGTGCTGCTGGCGCTGAACACCTATCCGCAGCCGCACAACTGGGCCGTGTGGCGCAGCGCCATCGACCGCGCCGCGCAAGCCGGCATCGACGCCATGATCGTGGCCGATCCTGGCCTGATGGCGTATGCGGCCCAGCACCACCCGCAGCTGCGCCTGCACCTGTCCGTGCAGGGCTCGGCCACCAACTACGAAGCCATCAATTTTTACCATGAACACTTCGGCATCGCCCGCGCCGTGCTGCCGCGCGTGCTGTCGATGGCGCAGGTCGAGCAATTGATCGCCAAGACGGAAGTCGAGATCGAGGTTTTCGGCTTCGGCAGCCTGTGCGTGATGGTCGAAGGGCGCTGCGCGCTGTCGTCGTATGCGACGGGCGAGGCGCCGAACACGCACGGCGTGTGCTCGCCGGCGAAATCCGTGCGCTGGCTGGAAACGCCGAAGGGCCTGGAATCGCGCCTGAACGGCGTGTTGATCGACCGCTATGCGCCCGGTGAAAACGCCAGCTATCCCACCCTGTGCAAGGGGCGTTTCGAAGTCAATGACGAAGAGTATTACGCCATCGAGGAACCGGCCAGCCTGAACACGCTGGCGCTGCTGCCGCAGCTGATCGCCATGGGCGTGCGCGCCGTGAAAATCGAAGGACGCCAGCGCAGTCCCGCCTATGTGGCGCAGGTGACGCGCGTGTGGCGCGAAGCGATCGACGCCTGCCGCGAAGGTAATGCGCGCTACGCTGTCAAGCCGGGCTGGATGGCGGCCATGGACAAGCTGGCCGAGGGTCAGCAGCACACCTTGGGTGCCTACCACCGCTCTTGGAAATAGCAAAACCTACTGCGCGTTCCGGGGCGTGGCCTGCGATGCTCGCTGTGCTCTAGCACAGCTGCGCTTCTCGGCCTCGCCGCGAACCGCTCGCTACGGTTTTGTAAACTAAAAAAATGGAAAAGACATGTTAAAACTCTCTTTGGGCCCCTTGCTGTACTACTGGCCGCGCGCCACCGTTTTCGAGTTTTACCAGCAGATCGCCGGCACCGCCGTCGATATCGTGTACCTGGGCGAAACCGTCTGCTCGCGCCGGCATGAGGTACGCCTGGCCGACTGGCTCGATATCGCCGACATGCTGGCCGACGCCGGCAAGGAAGTGGTGCTGTCGACGCAGGCGCTGATCGAGGCGGGCGCGGAACTGGCGACCCTGCGCCGCATCACGGGCAATGGCCGCTACGGCGTCGAGGCCAACGACATGGGCGCCGTGCACTGCATGGAAAAGGGCGCGTCCTTCGTCGCCGGTCCCCATTTGAACCTGTTCAACGGCCCCAGCCTGCAATTGCTGGCGCGCCTGGGCGCGCGGCGCTGGGTGATGCCGTTGGAAATGGGGCAGACGGCGCTGGCCGAGATGCAGCGCCAGAAACCGGAAGGGCTGGAGACGGAAGTGTTCGCCTACGGCCGCATGCCGCTGGCGTTTTCCGCGCGCTGCTTCACGGCGCGCAACCGCAATCTGCCGAAGGACGATTGTGGCTACAGCTGCCTGGAAGAGCCGGACGGCCTGCTGCTGCGCACGCGCGATGAAGTGCCGTTCCTCGTGTTGAACGGCACGCAGACGCAGTCGGCGCTGGTCTACAACCTGGTGCGCGAACTCGACGCCATGCGCGACATGGGCGTGGCGGTGGCGCGCATCAGCCCGCAGGCCATGCATACGGAACAGGTGATCGCCATCTTTGACCGCGCCCGCCGCGGCCAGGTCAGCGGGATCGGCGCCCAGGCCCAGCTGGCGGCCTGCCAGCCGGCCGGCGCCTGTGACGGCTACTGGCACGGCCAGCCCGGCATGGAACAGCACGCCGCCCATTGAACGCCTCGAAAGGAAGCACCATGCAAGATCAACTGGAAAGATTGCCCGTCCCGGCCAAGCCGAGTATGAGCAAGCCCGCCGTGTCGTACCGGCTGCCCGAACCGCTGGCCGAATTGCTGTCCAAGCTGCCGCCGTATCCCGCCTCCTGGCTGTTCGTGCAAGGCTTGAACCGTCTGCTGGCGCCGCAATTGCCCGACGACGTGCGGCGTAGCCTGGAAGGGCGCAGCCTGCGCTTGCGGCTGCTGGACGCGGGCATCGCCTTCGATTTCGAGTGGCAGGGCACGGTGTTCGTGGCCGAGCGCTATGTCGACGTGCCGGACCTGTGCATCGCCGCCAGCGTGCATGATCTGATGCTGCTGGCGCGGCGCCAGGAAGATCCGGACACCCTGTTCTTCAGCCGCCGCCTGAGCCTGGAAGGCGACACGGAACTGGGTCTGCTGTTCAAGAATACGCTCGACGCCATCGAGTTGCCGCCGTTCGACTTGCAGGCGCTGGGACCGCGCCGCGTGCTGGCGCATCTGCGCGACCGGGGCGCGCGGGAAGGCTGAGCGGGGAGTTGGCGGCAGCGTTCAGTGGCGGCAGTGGCCGCAGGCGCCGCTGCACGAGGCCAGCTGTTCTTCATCCGTCGCTTCACCCATGAAGCCGGCGTCATTGACGGCCGCCAGCAGGCGTTCCTGCGTGGCCAGCCGTTCGTCGAACTGCACCGTGGCACCGTGGCGCGCCAGCGAGACGCACACGGTGGCCACGCCCGTGACGGCTTCGAGCGCGCCCGTCAGCCTGTCGGCGCAGCCTTCGTGATCCATCCCGATAATATTCAAGCGTGCTGTCTGCATGGGGTCCTCTTGTTTTTCAAATAAAAAAACAGCGTAGGCGAGCGGTGCGCATGCCGTCCAGAGCAGCACGCAAGATTTATTTTCTATTTGGGGTTTTATTGATCTGGATTAATACTCACCCCTCCTGGTCAGCTTGAAAGTGCTGTTGTTTTATACACAGTTGCCGTATTCCAGTCGACAAGCGTGCTCTGCTGCGCGATACTGTCATTCTGATAAGAACGCTATGAAAGCGCTGGAAAGGAGGGGCCATGCAGCGCCGCCCCCTGCTCAAGCTTGCTGCCCTGTGGCCATTGGGCGCGGCCATCGGCGCGGTGCCGCCGCCGCTGCCGCTCGTGTATCCGCGTCACCAGGCGCTCGATGATCCGCAGCAAGGTTATGTGACGGCCTTGCTGCAACAGGCGCTGGCCCGTTCGGGCCAGGCCTATGCCTTGCGCCGCTCCGAATTGCGCATGGTGCAGACACGCGCGATGCAGGAAATCGCCACGGCCTCGGGCGGCGTCGACGTCGTCTGGGCCATGACGAGCCGCGCGCGCGAAACGCAATTGTTGCCAGTGCGCATCCCCATCGACCGCGGTTTGATCGGCTGGCGCGTGGCCCTGATCCAGGCCCGCCAGCCGCAGCTGCTGCGCGGCGTGCGCAGCATTGGCGCCCTGGCGCGGCTATCGGCCGGTCAGATGCGCGACTGGCCCGATTCCGCCATCCTGCAGGCGAATGGCTTGCGCCTCGATACCTCGAGTACCTATGAGGGCCTGTTCCAGCAACTGGCGGCGGGGCGCATCGATTACTTTCCCCGTTCCGTGATCGAGGCGCAAAGCGAGCTGGCCAGCCATGCGCACTTGCCGCTGGCGCTCGACACGCACCTGGTCATCCGCTACCCGGCCGCGCTGTACTTTTTTGTCGGCCGGCACCGGCCGGAACTGGCGCGCCACATTGAAAGGGGACTGGAAACCATGCTCGCCGATGGCAGTTTTGCACAACTGTTCCATCGCCATTTCGGTCGCCTTGCGGAGGCTTTGCAACTGTCCTACCGGTACGTGCTGGAACTGGCCAATCCCGACTTGCCGGAGGAGACGCCTTTGGTGCGCAAGGCCCTTTGGTATCGTCCAAAACATCACTAGTAGTTTTATTGATCAGTGTCAAACAACCGCTTCAATCGTGCGCAGGATGTTTGATGAAACGCAAGGTGAGTTCAACAGAACACCTGTTGACACTTGTAAATTTTTCACCGAACATGATTCCTCGTAACAACATTTCTCCGGCGCAAGCGTTTACCGCAGGTGCCGTGCAGGATCCGTGCGCCCGTTCAACAGCCAGCTGCCGTCAGCCGCCGAACGCTCTGTTCTCTTGTAACCATCCGTTATCTTTTCGAAGGTTTGTCCATGCTCGATTCGATCACGTCCGTATTGCACCAGGTGCCGGAACTGGCCCTGTTCCTGGCGCTGGCGCTGGGCTATGCGGTAGGGCAGATACGTTTCGGCCCGATCCAGCTGGGCGGCGTGTGCGGCACCCTGATCGCCGCGCTGCTGATCGGCCAGCTGGGCATCACCCTGGACGCCAGCGTCAAGAACGTCTTTTTCATGCTGTTCATCTTTGCCCTCGGTTATGCGGGCGGTCCCCAGTTCTTTGCCAACCTGAATGCCAAGGGCTTGCGCCTGGGCCTGCTGTGCCTGATCGAGGTGGTGGTGGTGCTGGGACTGGTGCTGCTGGCCACGCGTTTCCTTGGCCTGGATCAGGGCACGGCAGCCGGCATGATGGCGGGCGCGGCGACGGAATCGGCCGTCGTCGGCACGGCCACGGACGCCATCTCGAAGCTGGCGCTGCCGGCCGCCCGCATCGCCGAGCTGCAGGCCAACGTGGTGACCGCGTATTCCATCACATATATTTTCGGCCTGATCGCCATCGTCATCGCCACCAGCCAGATTTTTCCGCTGTTGTTGCGCGTCAACCTGCGCGAGGAAGCCGATAAATTGTGGGAAAAGATGGGCGGCGCGCAGACTGATGGCGATGGCGTGCAGGCCACGCCGGAAATGGTGGGCCGCGCCTACCGCATCAGCCGTGGCGCGGGACGCCGTCTCGACGCCTTGCAGCATATTTTTGCGGGCCGCGCCAGCATCACGCGCGTGCGCCGGCATGGCAAGGTATTGCCTTTGGAACCGGAATTGCGCCTGCGTAATAACGACGAAGTGCTGGTGATCGGCCACCGTCCCGCGCTGGTGGCGGCCGAAGCCATCCTGGGCGAGGAATTTGCCGACACGACGGGCTTGAACATGGCCGTCTCCGCCGTCGAAGTGGTGCTGCAGCAAGCCGCACTGGTGGGCCAGTCCCTGCGCCAGCTGGCCTTGCCAACCGGCGTGCACGTGGCTGCCGTCGTCCGTGGCGAGCACAGCATGCCGCCCTTGCCCGATCTGGCCCTGCAGCGCGATGACGTGCTGCGCCTGTACGGCACGACGGAAGGGCGCGAGCTGAACACGGCGCTGGCCGCCATCGGCAAGCGCGTGCCCACGGGCGACCGCAGCAATATCGTCTACGCCAGCATCGGCATCGTGCTGGGCGTGGTCATCGGCGGCTTCAGCGCCAAGCTGGGCGGCATCCCGTTTTCGCTGGGCACGGGTGGTGGCGCCTTGCTGACGGGCCTCGTGTTCGGCTGGTACCAGGCGCGAAAGCCTGGCATGCCGGGCATCCATCCCAGCGCGCTCGACATGATGAAGGATATCGGCCTGGCCACCTTCATCGCCTGCGTGGGCCTGGCGTCGGGGCCGCAGGCGATCGACCTGATCCGCCAGTACGGGTTGTCGCTGCCGCTGATGGGCGTGTTGATCGCCGTCATCCCCGCCTCGCTGTCCTTGCTGGTGGGGCACTTTTTCCTCAAGCTGGAAGCGCCCGTGCTGTTGGGCGCCATCGCCGGCCAGCAGTGCAGCACGCCAGCCCTGTCCGCCGTGCAAAACGCGGCCGGCAATTCCACGCCCTTGCTGGGCTACACGATTACGTATGCCATCTCGAACGTGGTGCTGCCGCTGCTGGGGCCGCTCATCGTGGCACTGGCGGGGTCGGTGCACGCATAAGTAATCAGCAAGGGCACACGCAGTAAAGAATTCCTTCAACACGAAAGGCGGTCCGCATGGAATGGTTGCATGAGTTATTCAAGAAGTCGCCTGAAATTGCCTTGTTCCTCTCCCTGGCAGCGGGTTATTACATCGGCAAGATCAAGTTCGGCTCGTTTCAGCTGGGCGGGGTCGCCGGTTCACTGCTGGTGGCGGTACTCGTCAGCCAGGTAGGCGTCGCCATCGATCCTGGCGTCAAGTCGGTGCTGTTTGCCCTGTTCATTTATGCCGTCGGCTATGAAAGCGGGCCGCAGTTCTTCAACTCGCTGGGGCGCCAGTCCGTGCGCGAAATCATCCTGGCCGTCGTGCTGGCCGTGACGGCGTTGCTGACGGTGGTCATCCTGGCCAGGGTCTTTGGCCTGGACAAGGGCCTGGCGGCCGGCGTGGCGGCGGGCGGCTTGACGCAGTCGGCCATCATCGGCACGGCTGGCGACGCGATCACCAAGCTGGGCCTGGCGGCCGACGAGGTGGCGCGCCTGCAGGGCAACGTGGCCGTCGGCTATGCCGTCACGTATGTGTTCGGCTCGTTTGGCGCCATCATCGTCTGCGTCAATATCTTGCCAAAGCTCATGGGCCGCACCATCCGCGAAGATGCGATCAAGGCGGAAACGGCGCTGCAGGCGGGCGTGCAGGTGCTGGGGCCAGGCCAGACGCCGGCCGCGCCTGATTTGATCGGCCGCATCTACGACGTGGGCCCCGGTGCCGGCCGCTCCGTGGCGGACATCGAAAGCGCCAATCCGAACACGGCCATCACTATCGAGCGCGTGAAACGCAATGGCCAGATCATCGACGTCAGCCCTGACCTGGTGCTGGCGGCCGACGATATCGTGCTGCTGGTGGGCCGTCGCGAAGCCATGCTCAGCGTCTCTTCCCAGCTGGGCAAGGAATTGCTGGCCGTCGAAGGCATGGAACTGGTGATGCAGCGCCGCGACATGGTGCTGACCAACAAGGTTTACCACAACAAGACGGTGGGCGAGATCCGCAGCGCGACGGCGCCGGGCGTGCGCCACGGCATCTTTGTCGTGCAGCTGAGCCGTATGGGCAAGATCCTGCCCATGCAAGCGGAAACCGTCGTGCAGACGGGCGACGTGGTGACCATTTATGGCGCCGAGCAGGACGTCAAGCGTGTGGCGGCCGAAGTGGGCTACATGATCGTGCCGAGTGCCAAGACGGACTTCGTCTACATGGGCGCCGGCCTCGTCGTCGGGCTGCTCGTGGGCTTGCTGGTGGCGCGCATCGGTTCGATTCCGCTGACCCTGGGCAGCGGTGGCGGCGTGCTGCTGTCGGGCCTGGTATTTGGCTGGTTCCGCGCCAAGCGCCAGACGTTCGGCTATATGCCCAGCGGCGCCGTGCAAATCCTCAAGGACCTGGGCCTGGCCGGCTTTGTTGCCGTCGTCGGCCTCACGTCGGGACTGCAAGCCGTGCAAACCGTGCGCGAACACGGCCTGACCCTGTTTGGCGTGGGCGTGGTGGTCACCATCCTGCCGATGATTTTGACCATGCTGATCGGCCGCTACATCTTGCGTTATGACAACGTGGCCGTGTTTGCTGGGGCCTTGTCCGGCTCGCGCAGCGCCAATCCCGCGTTCGGCGAAGTGCTGAACGCGGCGCAAAACTCGATTCCCACCGTACCGTTTGCCATCACGTATGCCTTGGCCAACGTTTTCTTGACCTTGCTGGGGCCGCTGATTGTGGCCTTCGTCTGAGTCTGCATGTGTTGGCAAGAACCTTCAAAATTATCAGTCTGATAAGGAGTAGTAAAAATGGATTTCAGTAACCCAAGCAAACTCGCCCTGTTGAGCCCCTTCGAACTGAAGGATGCGCTGATCCAGACGGCCAAGCAAAGCAACCGCCTGATGCTCAATGCGGGCCGCGGCAACCCGAATTTCCTGGCGACCACGCCGCGCCACGGTTTCTTCCAATTCGGCCAGTTCGCCATGACGGAAGCGGAACGTTCCTATGTCTATATGGGCGACGTGGGCGGCTTCCCCACGCGCGACGGTATCGAGGCGCGCTTTGAAATCTTCGTGCGCAAACACGAGGGCAATCCGGGCGTGCATTTCATCGAGGCGGCAGTGTCGTATGTGCGCGACCAGCTGGGCTTGAGCGCAGGCGATTTCCTGTATGAGATGTGCGAAGCGATTCTGGGCTGCAACTATCCGGTGCCGGACCGCATGCTGCGCCTGTCCGAGAAAATCGTCGGCCAGTATATCCACCGTGAAATGATCGGCGACCATCCGTTTGTCGGCAACTTCGACATGTACGCCGTCGAAGGCGGCACGGCCGCCATGACGTATCTGTTCGCCAGCCTGAAATCGAACCACATCATCCAGGAAGGCGACACGATCGCCCTGGGCATGCCGATCTTCACGCCGTACATCGAAATTCCCCAGCTCAATGATTACAAGCTGAACACCGTGCACATCGATGCGCCGCAATCGAACAACTGGCAATTCACCAAGAAGGAACTGGACAAGCTGCTTGACCCGAAAGTAAAAGCCTTCTTCCTCGTCAATCCCAGCAATCCGCCCTCCGTCAAGATCGATGACGAAACCCTGGAATACATCGCCAAGATCATCAAGAAGCGTCCGGACCTGATCATCCTGACCGATGACGTGTACGGCACCTTTGCCGACAATTTCGTCTCGCTGTTCGCCATTTGCCCGTTCAACACCATCCTCGTGTATTCGTTCTCGAAATACTTCGGCGCGACGGGCTGGCGCATGGGCGTGGTGGCCACGCATGAGAACAATGTGCTCGACGCCAAGATTGCCAAGTTGCCGGAAACCATCAAGAAGCAGCTCGACGCGCGCTATCACTCCATCACCACGGAGCCGCGCGAACTGAAATTCATCGACCGCCTGGTCGCCGATAGCCGCACGGTGGCGCTGAACCACACGGCCGGCCTGTCCACGCCCGTGCAGGCGCAGATGACCTTGTTCTCCCTGTTCTCGCTGATGGATGAAGAGCAAAAGTACAAGCAGTCGATGAAACGCATCGTGCTGCGCCGCAAGGAAGCGCTGTACCGCGAGCTGGGCTTGCCGATGGTGCACGACGCCAATTCCGTGCGTTACTACCATCTGCTGGACATGGAATCGCTGGCCGCGCAGATGCATGGCGTGGAGTTTTCGCAGTGGCTGCTGAAAAAACTCAAACCCAACGAAGCGCTGTTCCGCCTGGCCGAGGAAACGGGCGTCATCCTGCTGCCGGGCCGCGGCTTCGGCACCACGCACCCGTCCGGCCGCGTGTCGCTGGCCAACCTGAACGAATACGATTACGCCAACATCGGCCGCGCCATCCGCAACATGGCGTCCGAGTTCTTTGCCGTGTTTGAAAAGGAAAAAGAGAAGGGGAGTAAAAAGGCCAAGAAGTAAGCCAAAAGCAGATAAGCTGCTGGATGCTTGAGCTCAACGGGCGCCCCGCAAGAGGCGCCCGTTTTTATATGCCAGTCTGGTAACCAATAGTGCAGGCTGGAATAGACATCCGTGGATATAATTGCTATTGTGAAAGTATAAACATGGCAACCCCGTGCTTTCCCCTCATTCATTGACTGGACGCTACATGGGCAGATTGCAAGGACACTTATCATTATTGCTGGCGAGCGCGCTGGGCGTGGCAGTGCCCGCCCTGGCGGAGCCGCTGACATTCAACGAGGCGCTGCAGCAAGCGGCCAAGGCTTCGGGCGCCGTGCAGGGCGCCGCGCTCGACGTGCGCGCAAAAACATTGAAGGCGGAAGCCTTGTCGAATATCGATGGTCCTTCCGTGGACTTGACGGCGTTTCGCGGCCGTTTGTCGACGGACTTGAATATCGATACGAGCGGCTTGTCCGGCGTGGTGGGCGGCATCGAATCCGTGCTGCCGCCGATTCCCGGCTTGCCTACGCCGCATATTCCCAATTCCCTGAACCGCGAAGTGGTGACGGACCTGACCTCGTTCGGCTTGCTGGGCATGTGGCCCATCTACACGGGCGGGCGCCTGGACGCCGTCAAGGGACTCGCATCGAGCCTGACCCTGGCCGCGCAGGCCGAGCGCACGGAGGCGGAAGAGCAGCTGGCCACCCTGGTGGCGCAGCGCTATTTCCAGTTGCTGCTGGCCAAAAGAGTGGTAGCCGTGCGGGCCGAAGTGACGGCTGGCGTGACGCAGCACCAGCGCGACGCGGCCAGGCTGGAAAAGGGCGGCCTGATTTCGCGCGCGGAACGCCTGCGCGCCGACGTGGCCCTGGACAGCGCCCGCAGCGACGAAGCGCAGGCGCGCAGCGACGAGGAAATCGCCCAGGTGGCGCTTGACCGTTTGCTTGCCGTCAGCACGCAAGTGCTGCCCAGCACGCCGCTGTTCGTCAACAGCTTGCCGGTCGGCACCTTGCAATCGTTCATCAGCACGGGCATGCGGGAAAACGCGAACTGGAAAAAGATCGACAGCAAGCGCGTGCAGGCCGAGCAAGCCTTGAAGCTGCATGGCAAGGAATACGCGCCCACCGTCTTTGCCATCGGTAATTACAATTTAAATCGCGGCAATGAAAAACTCGTGCGCTCGAACTGGGCCATCGGCCTGGTCGTGTCCGTACCGCTCGTGCACCGCATCAATACGGGCAAGATGATCGCCGCCGCCAAGCTGGACCAGGAGCGGGTGGAAGTGGTGGCGCGCCAGGCCGAGCGCGACATTCCCACCCTGATCGAAAAGAACTGGCGCGCGCTGGAAAACGCCCGCATTCAGTACCTGTCCACGGCCTCGTCGGTGGAACTGGCGCGCGAAAATATCCGCTTGCAAAAAGTTGCCTTCCAGCAAGGACAAGTGACGTCGCTGGAAGTGGTCGACGCGCGCCTGAACCTGGCCAAGGTCGAGACCCAGCGCGCGCAGACGGCCTATAACTATGTGATGGGCCTGGCGCAATTGCTGGAAGCGACGGGCGAGACGCAGCGCCTGGGCAGCCTGGCCGCCGCGGCCGATATCCAATTACCTGTGGACAAATAATAATGAGTACCTCCAAAAAACCATTGGCCATAGTCGCCGGCATCGTTATCCTGGGGTTCGTCGGCTGGGGCCTGTATCAGGCGTTCCAGCCGCAGCGTCTGCCTTTGCAGGGGCAGATGGATGCGCAGGAAGTCAATGTGTCGTCGAAAGTGCCGGGCAGGGTGGGCGAGCTGTACGTCAAGCTGGGCCAGACGGTGCCGAAAGGTGAGCTGCTGTTCCAGCTGACGAGTCCGGAAGTGGACGCGAAGATCGCCCAGGCCACGGCCGCCACGCAAGCGGCCGATGCCGTGGCGCAAAAGGCGCAAGCCGGTGCGCGTCCGGAAGAAGTCGCGGCCGCCAAAGCCAACTGGGAGCGGGCCCAGACGGGGGCGACCATTGCCAAGACCACGTATACCCGCGTCAACAATATGTACGAGCAAGGCGTGATCGCCCAGCAGAAACGCGACGAGGCGCAAGCGCAATGGCGCGCCGCCGACCAGCTGGCGCAAGCGGCCCGCGCCCAATATGACATGGCGCAAAAGGGCGCCCGTCCGGAAGACAAGACGGCCGCCGCCGCCCAGGCGCGGCAGGTGGGGGCCGTGCTGACGGAAGCGCAGATCGCTCTGGCCGAGACGAAGATCGCCGCGCCCGTGGCGGGCCAGGTCAGCAAGATCCAGATACAGCCCGGTGAACTGGCGCCGCAGGGCTTTCCTGTGATTACCCTGGTGAACCTCGATGACGCCTGGGCCGTGCTGCAGGTGCGCGAAGATGAAATGGCCGCGTTTGCCATGGACAGCACGCATACGGCGAATGTGCCGGCGCTGAAACAGCAACTGAGCTTCAAGGTCAGTTCGATCGCCGTGCTGCCGGACTTCGCCACGTGGCGCGCGGCCCGTCCGGGCGGCACGGATTTGCGCACGTTTGAAATCCGCTTGCGTCCCGCCATCAAGGTCGAGGGCTTGCGTCCGGGCATGTCGGTCGTGTTTCCACCGCTCTGATACTAGATGAGCGAGATTGACAAAGAGCAGCCGGCGGCGCTGGCACGCGAGTGGCGGCGCTTGCGCGGCGACTTCTGGGACTTTGGCATGCTCAGCTGGATTCCGGTTGTGCTGTGCGGCATGTTGTGGCTGGTGTTTTCCGCCGGCATTGCGCGCGACTTGCCCATCGTCGTCATCGATAACGATAACTCCACTTTGTCGCGCCAGCTCACGCGCTGGCTCGACGCCTCGCCTGGCATCGAGGTGGCGGCGAAAGTGGCGTCCAGCGACGAAGCCTTGCATCGCTTGCGCGAACGCACGGCGTTTGGCTATCTGGTCATCCCCAACGATTTCGAGCAGAAACTGCTGGGCGGACGCCAAGCCACCGTGCAATGGCTGTACAACGCGCAGTTTTCCTCGCACGCGGGCGCCTTGCTGCGCGACGTGCGCACGGTCAGCACGACCTTGTCGGCCGGCATCGAGATGACGGCAAGGGTGAAAAAGGGCATGTCGGGCGTGCAGGCTGCCGCCCAGTTCGAACCGATACGCACGACCTTGAACAGTTTATACAACGAGAACACCAGCTATGAAGCGTTCCTGACCCTGGCCCTGATGCCGGCCATGCTGCAGATTTTCATCGTCGTCGCCGTCGTCACTTCCATCGGACGCGAGTTGCGCGACGGCACAGTGCCGCAGTGGCTGGCCTCGGCGAAGGGCAGCTGGCTGCGCGCCATCGGCGCCAAGCTGCTGTTTCCCTTGCTTGCTTATTTTGCGCTGGCGCTGCTGTACCTGCTGTTCTTCAGCCTGGCGCGGGGCTGGGCCGTGGCGGGCAGCTTGCCGGCCTTGCTGTTGAGCATGCTGCTGCTGGTGCTCGCCTATTGTGGCCTGGCCACTTTGCTGATCGCCGCCACCGTGTCCCTGCGCCTGGCGCTGTCCGGCGCCGCCTTCATCACGGCGCCGGCCTTCGCGTTTGCGGGCCAGGCCTTTCCCTTGATGGCCATGCCGGCGCCAGCGCGCGCCTGGGCGGAAGCCTTGCCGCTCACGCATTATCTGCAGTTGCAAACGAAATATTGGCTGGCTGGCGCGCCGTGGCGTTATGGTGTGCAGGAAATGCTGATACTGGCCGGCTTTGCCATCGGCTGCGGCGCCGTGGGCGTGTTCCTGCTGGCGCGCCGCGCGAATGCGCCGGCCGCCTGGGGACGCACATGATGTGGCAATCCTTCCTCGCCACATGGCGCGCCATGCTGACAGACAAGGGCGCGCTGACCTTGTTGTTCATCGGCGGCATCATCTATTCCTTCTTTTATCCGCTGCCGTACTCGACGGAAATCGTCCAGCGCGTGCCTGTGGCGGTCGTCGACCAGGACCGAAGCGCCATGTCGCGCCAGCTGACGCGCTTTGCCATGGCCCATCCCTCGCTGCAGCTGATCGCCGTCACGCCGGACCTGCCCGTCGCGCAAGATTTATTGTGGCGCGACAAGGTCATGGGCGTGCTGATCATTCCCGACGGCTTGCAGACGGACGTGCTGGCTGGGCGCGCCGCCCATGCCCAGGTGGCGGGCAACGGCTTGTATTTGATGCTCAACAAGGTGGCCTTGAACGGGCTGGCCGAGGTGGTGGGCACGGTCTCGGCCGGTATTGAGCTCAAGCGTTTGGGTGCGGGTACGCCATCGACCATCCAGGCCAACCAGCAGCGCTCGCCCATTGCCTTTGACGCCGTGCCCCTGTTTAACGTCAAGGAAGGCTATGGCGCGTATGTCGTGCCCGGCGTGGCCACCCTGATCGTGCAGCAGACCTTGCTGATCGGCATGACCATGCTGTTCGGCACCTGGTACCAGCGCAAGAGTTTCCCCGTGGCCGGCAAGCGCACGACGGGTGGTTATATCGGCATGCTGCTGGCGTTTGCCTGCGTGGCTTTCCTTAACTGCTGCTATTTCTTCGGCTTCGTCTTCTGGTTCCAGGATTACCCCCGTGGCGGCAACTTCGGCGGCATGCTCTTGCTGCTGGTACTGTTTTCGCTGGCGGAAGCGGCCTTCGGCATGCTGCTGGGCATGCTGTTCCGCACGCGCGAACGGGGCACGCAGCTGATGATCGCCACCTCGATGCCGGTGCTGTTCCTCGCGGGCCTGACGTGGCCCGTGTCGTCCATGCCCGTCGTGCTGCAATGGCTGCGCTGGCTGCTGCCATCCACGGCCGGCATCCAGGGCTTTGTCGCGCTCAACCAGATGGGCGCCTCATTGTATGAAATCCGCCATGAGGTGGCGGGCTTGCTGGCCTTGTTGCTGGCCTGCGTGGTGCTGGGCTGGTGGCGTTGGCGCAGGATGGAGGAAACCGGTGTTGATTTGAACAAGGCGTAACTGGGCCGATATGCAATAATTTCGTTTCCACATTAAATAACAACGCCTGACAAAATCGTAGCGAGCGGAAGGGAGTTGCGGCCGAGAAGCGCAACTGTACGAATGTACAGTGAGCATCGCAGGCCGTGAATACCGACGCGCAGTAGGTTTTGACAGGCGTTAGCCAATCATGTCTGCTTTTAATTTGTTCCAGCGCCTGTCCCAAGCCCCTACCAAGCCCAAGGCGGCGCCTGCCGCGCGGCAGTTCGACGTGGCGGATTTGTACCAGGGGCCCATCGCGCTGGGAGCGGAAGGCGAGACGCAAGCGCGGCCTTTCGATGAAAAGCTGCGCCAGGCCTATTTTTGGATCGTCAACCACGCCATCATCAGTCCCCATTACGACATCGAGTACAACGACGGCCCATCGCAGACATATTCCGTGGGCGACAGCCGGCGCACCCTGAATTTGCCATCGGCGCAAAGCTATTCCAGTTTTATTTTGCTACCCCTGCTGACCTTCGCCACGCGCCGCAAATGCCTGTTCGTCGGCGGGCCGGGAAGGGGCAAGACGGCCAGCGCCTTGCTGATGGGCGTTCTGGCCGGTTCCACCGTCAAGGAAGTCAAGCGCGCCATGCAGCACGGCCATCCGCAGATGACGGTGGCCGACTTGCTCGGCAATCCGCTGCCGGCCGATTTGGTCAACGCGCAAAGCATGGACGATATCCGCATCGCCTGGCGCGCCTGGCTGGGCATGCGCGTGAAAATCGTCGATGAATACAACCGCATCCCCACGCGCACGCAAAGCGCGCTGCTCACCGTCATGGGCGACAATTACGCGGAAGTGCTGAACCACATTTACGAATGCCCGGAAGCGGCCTGGTATCTGACGGCCAACGATGACCAGGGCGGCGGCACCTACCAGGTGATCGAGGCGCTGCGCGACCGGGTCGATGTGACGGTGCAGGCGCTGGCTTTCAACCCGCGCTTTTTGAATGAACTGCTGCTGCGCGTGGAAGAAAACGTGCGGCCCGAAGAGTTGGTGCCGCCCGATATCATCTTCACGGAAAGCGAGGTCGATCAGATCGGCGCATCCATCCGCCAGGTGGTCATACCGGACGCCGTGCGCCGCCGTCTGGAATTCTTTGCCAGCCAGTTCGAGCTGTTCGAGACGGCCGGCGGCCAGTTCGAATACATGACCAAGGATACGGCCCGCCTGGCCGGCGCCGACCGTGGCGCCGCGCAGGCGGCCGACAATGGGCGCGACCGCCTGAAGGACCTGGGCTGCCAGACTCTCAATGGCATTTCCGTGCGCACCCTGATGGCACTGATGATCTACGCCAAGGCCATGGCGTATTTCCGCGGCAATGGCGAAGTGGAGCTGGAAGACTTGCGCCAGGTGCTGCCGTTTGTCCTGCATAACAAGCTGCAGCCGGACCCGGACGCGCCATTTTTCGCGCTGCCGGAAAACGCCGCCTACCGCAGCGACAGGCTGGGCTGGCTGCGCCGCCTGTTCGATTTGTCGAACGATGAATTCAACCGCCTGGATCTGGATCGCGATGATCCAGTGGGCGTGCTGTCCGCCGAATTCGACCTGGGCCTCGATGGCGTCAGCGAGCGCGAGACACTGGCGCGCCTGAACCGCATTGAAAAGCTGATCGGCGAACGCACCAAGGGGAGAAAGCTGTATGGTCCCCTGTACGACGACCTGTTGAAACTCAAGTATCTGCACCAGCGCTATACGAATTACCGCAGCTGGCTGCGTTCGCAATGAGCGTCCTTCGCTGTCAAGGCTTCCTGGAAGCGCTGGCTCTGCTCAATAGTGAAGCGAGCGACCTGTGCGCGAGCTACGAGTTGCAGCGCCTGCCCGCTGCGCCCGATTTGACAACGGCGCTGGGCTTGCGCGTGGAGGATTACGCCTTGAACGTCATCGTACCCGCACGCGACTTGCCGGCAGCCCTGTGGCACATCGCGGCGGTGCCGTGCGGGCGCGCGCACCTGGAGCAGGTATGCCAGCGCTGGTTTTTCTCGTCGGATCACATGCAGGCGGCGCCTGCCGGGCGTTTCCGCGCGCATCTGGTGGCCGCCTTCCTGGCATCGCTCGACGAGGTGCCCGGTGATTTTTCCCTGCACGCCGTGACGATGATGCCACCAATGTGGTACGCGATCCACTGGGACGAGATCGCGTTCGAACTGGGGGATGAACGCTATCTGCTGCACTTTTCGCACAGCGACTGAAAGGCTGCGATGATTTCTCCTGCCTTCGCATCGATACTTGCCAGCGGCCGTGCCCAGTTCAATGCGCGCGCTGTGGAAGCGCGCCGGCGCTTTCCCTCGCTCGATATGACCGCCTTTGGCGTCTTCTTGCACGACGGCGTCGATCCGCTGGTGCAGGCCGTGGTAGCCGCCGCGCCCGAGCGCGTGGGCGGGGTGACCCTGGCCGCCTATGACATGGCCCTGGAACTGGTGGGCCATGGCCTGGCCGGTCCGGCGGCGAAAAACCCGTTCCTGAATACCGTCTGGCGCGAGCTGGCGCCGCAGCTTTCTACGCTGCTGGCGACGGCGCCCATCGACGTGCTGGGCATGCTCAGCAACGCCGCCGTCCACATCGCCTCCGTGGCGGGGGCGCGTCCCGCGCAATGGCAGCGCGAGCTGGCCGCCCTGGCGCCGCAGATCGCCACGCTGGCGCAGCTGCGCGCCGTGGGCCAGGTGCTGGCGTGGCGCGCCGGCGTCGCGCATTTCCGCCTGGGGGCGCTGGCCGCCGCCGACACCTTGCCGCCCGCGCTGGCGCTGGCCGCCTTTGGCGAACCGGGCGCGCAGTGGCCGCAGGTGCATGCGCAGCTCATGGCGAATCCATGGCGCGGCAATGCCGAGGGCAGGGAATTCGGCAGCTTCAGCGGCCTCGGTGGCGCTTTCGGCACGCCGCCGCAAGTGCGCGCCACGGTGGACGGTTGCGGCTTTGCTGTGCGCAGCGCCGAGCGCCACTACTTGCTGGTGGCCGACGCCTATGGCGCCGTGCTGCACAGCGCCACGGCGCAGGAGTTCGAGCAAGCGCCAAGTGCCCCGCCAGCGTCCGTGCGGCTCGATGGGGCCACCGTGCATATCGGCGCGCGCAGCATCGCGCTCGACCTGCCGGCCGGCGACATCGCGCTTGCCGCGAATGCGCACACCTTGGCCATCACGTCGCCGTGGACGCACGCGATCCGCCTGCTGCCGCTCGCATGAAGACGTCCGCCGACACCGCGCTGATCGACAACTGGCGCGCCGCCTGGCCCGAGGCCCTGGCCGTGTGGAGCAAGTTCACGCGCTTGCGCGACCCCAGCCTGTGCGCCAGCCGCGTTGAGGCCAGCAAGCAGGGCTTGTCCGGCAGCTTTGCCATGATCCGTTTGCTGGACCAGAGCGTGGTGGTGGACTTGCCGCTGGTGACGGAGCTGGGCTTGCAAGACTATGCGCTGGAAGTGCTTGCCCATGAAATTGGCCACCACATCCTCGCGCCGGGCAGCGCCAGCGACCAGTTTCGCCTGCTGGCGCGCATGCGCCGCGCCTTGCCCACGCTGGAGCAGCACGCGCCCATGGTGGCCAACCTGTACACGGACCTGTTCATCAACGACCGCCTGCAGCGCCAGGCGAATCTGCGCATGGCCGATATCTATCGCAAGCTCGAGCAGGGGCGCTCTGTGGAGGCCAAGTCCAGCGGCGGCGTGTGGACCCTGTACATGCGCATCTATGAAAACCTGTGGCAGCTGGAAAAGGGCGAATTGGGAGGCGGCCAGGCCGACGAACGCCTCGACACGGACGCCTGGCTGGGCGCGCGCCTGATCCGCGTCTACGCGAACGACTGGATGCTGGCGGCGGGCCGCTTTGCCACCTTGCTGCTGCCTTACCTGGTGGAAGACACGGATGCGTTGAGCCCGAGCCGCTATCTGCTCGACACGCGCGATGCGGCCCGTGGCTGCCAGACGTATGGCGCACAGCAGATCGAGGATGACGAGGCGGACGGCGCCATCCACCCCGTGCACGACAAGCGCATCTCTGGCCTTGATGGCGAGGAACCTGTGACCGAGGCGCCCGCCAGGCCGGGCGGCGGCCAGTTGCGCGAACCGTTCGAACTGGGCGATATCTTAAAGGCGTCTGGCGTAAACCTGAGCGACCATGAAATCGCCATCCGCTACTACCGCGAGCGGGCCTTGCCGCACCTGGTGGCGTTTCCCAGCCGCCCCGCGCCCGAATCGCAGGAGCCGCAGATGGAAGGGCTGGAACCATGGGAAATCGGCGACCCTCTGGAAGACATCGACTGGCTGCAATCCGTGATGCAGTCGCCGCGCCCCGTGCCCGGTGTGACCACCGTGCGCCGCGTGTACGGCCGCGAACCGGCGCGCGCCATCGATGCCGTGCCCGTCGACCTGGACATGTACGTGGACAGTTCCGGCTCCATGCCGAACCCGCAGGCGCACACCTCGTTTTTGACACTGGCTGGCGCCGTCATCGCCTTGTCGGCTCTGCGCGCCGGCGCGAAAGTGCAGGTGACCCTGTGGAGCGGCAAGAACGAAGTGATGCAAACGCCCGGTTTCGTGCGCGATGAAGACCTGATCCTGGGCGTGCTGACAGAATTTTTCGGCGGCGGCACCTGCTTCCCCATCCACCGCCTGCGCCAGACCTATGCGGCAAAGCGCGAGCGGCCCGCGCACATTTTGATGATTTCCGACGATGGCATCACCACCATGTTCGACAAGGATGAATTGGGTAACAGCGGCTGGGATATTTCCGCCAAGGCGCTGGCGCAGGGCGGCGCGGGCGGCACCATGGCGCTGAACCTGGAGCGCGACTGGGAGGGCGCTGCCAGCCACACGTGGCTGCAGAAAACCTACGACGATTTGAAGCGCGCGCGCCGCGAACAGGGCTGGGATATCCACGCCGTCGAGCGCTACGAGGACTTGCTGGACTTTGCGCGGGCGTTCAGCCGGCGCCACTATATACAACAATGATATGCATACTCACGGTCCCCACCTCGAAACCCTGACCCACCGCCTGGCCGACACGCCCGTCGAATTCCTGGCCGAGCCGCGCATCGCTGGCGTCGCCAATGCGCAGGCCGTGGCCGTGGCCGCGCTGGTCAACGACATTTTGCTGCTGCATGGCGCCCGCGCGCCGGCCGCGTCACTGCAGGGTTTTATCGGCGCGCAAGTGAAGGCGGACCGCAACCGGCTGGCGCTGGCCATGATCCTGTGCTGGCTGCTGGCCGACGACTGGTTCACCGGCCAGCAGTTGCCGCAGCACGATTTGTTGCAGTTGCTGGGCGAGGCGGCGCGTGAACTGGCCGCTGCCACGCCGGCCCACCAGTTCACGCAAGACCCCGAGCGGCGCGAGGAACTGGCGCGCATCGTGCTGGCGCGCCTGGGCTTTCGACCTTGCGACGAAAGCGTGGCGCAGGCCACGGATCGATTGTCCGCCATTAGCGGTACGGAGCGCCGTCGCCTGCTCGAGGCGAGCCGGCTGGCCGAGCAGCGCGCGCGGGAAATCCGCGAAGCGCTGGCGAAAAAGGCGGCCGAGGAATCGGCCGACAAGTGGTCGCGCGAATGAGCGTGGATGTCAATCTGCCGGGCGGCGCCTGGAAATCGGACCACGACTACTGTCCCACCCTGACGCCAGCGGGTGCGCGCATGCTGGAAAAACTGCGCAGCCATCCCGCGGCGCCCGTCTACCGCAACCGCAGCGGCAACAAGCTTCTCGCTGCGGAGGTGGAAGCCTTGCGCGCCTACGAGCAGGAAGTCATGCAGGCTGTCGTCGCTTGGAACGATGCCGCGCCGCCGCCCTGGCTGGCGGATTTTCTCAGGACAGTCTATGTCACGGTGCCGCATTACCGCGCCTGCGGTTCGCCGCCTTCCCGCCTTGCGGACGTGGCGCCCATCAGCCGCGCCGAGCTGGCGCACGACATCGCCGCCTTCGTGCCCGATGATGCGGATCTTTCGCGCATGATCAATTTCCAGACGACGGGCACTACGGGCCATCCGCTGCTGATCGCTTCCCACCCGCTGGTGGCGGGCCGCTACCTGGCCTTCCACAAGCGCGCGCTGCACCGCTTCGGCGTGATTCTGCGCCATGGCGCGGGGCAGGTGGGCGTGATGCTGCTGGGGCACCAGCGCCGCTGCTTCACCTATGTCTCCGTCACGCCGACGATGAACGAATCTGGCTTGGCGAAGATCAACCTGCACCCGGATGACTGGCGCGACCCGGAGGACCGCGCGCGCTACCTGGACGCCATGGCGCCGGAGCTGATCGCGGGCGACCCCATCTCGTTTGCCGAGCTGCTGACTCTGTCCATGGCGCACAAGCCGGCTGCATTGATGTCCGTGTCGATGATGCTGTTGCCCGGCATGCGCGCGCGCCTGGAAGCGCGCTTCGGCTGTCCCGTGCTCGACATCTATTCGCTCAATGAAGTGGGACCGGTCGCCGTCTACGATGAACGGGCGGGTGGCCACGTGCTGCTGCAGCACCGGCTGTACGTGGAAATCCTCGATAGTGCGGGCCAGCCCGTGCCCGATGGCACGCGCGGCGAAATCACGGTGACAGGCGGCTTCAATTTCTGCCTGCCCCTGGTGCGCTACCGCACGGGCGATTATGCTTCGTTGGCGCATGGCCCGCACGGTCCCGTGCTGGTGGGGCTGGCCGGGCGCAGTCCCCTGCGCTACAGGACGGTCAAGGGCGAGTGGATCAACAATATCGACATCACGCACGCCCTGAAACCGCTGGCCATCGCCCTGTTTGGCGTGCACCAGCATGGCGATGGCGCCATCGCGCTGCGCCTGGCGCCGGGCGCCATGCCGCAGGCCGACCAGGCGCGCACCTTGCTCGCGCCTTTTTTCGGCACCATCACGGTCGAGACTTTGCTGGCGGAAGACAAGATCATTCAATACACCTCGGATTTGCAGGAAGCAGTGGCATGAACCTTTACAAGCGCGGCCTCGTGGTCGGCAAATTTTGCCCGCTGCACCAGGGCCACGAACTGTTGATCAACCGTGCGCAAGACGCCAGCGAAGAACTGCTGGTGGTCAGCTACACCAAGCCTGAATTTTCGGGCTACGAGCCGGCGCGCAGGGAACGCTGGCTGCGCGCGCAATTTCCGCAGGCGTACATCGTCGTGCTGGACGATGCGCGCCTGGCCGCCCTGTGCGCCGCACGCGGCGTGCCAGCGCGCGCGTTGCCGCACAACGATGACGATGGCGAGCTGCATCGCCACTTCATGGGCTGGCTATGCTGGACGGTGCTGGAATTGCCCGTCGACGCCGTCTTCACCAGCGAAGACTATGGTCCAGGCTTTGCGCAAGTGCTGCAGCAGCATTATGCGCGGGGCACGGTGGCGCACGTGAGCGTGGACGAGGCGAGAACCGCGGTGCCCGTATCGGGCACACTGGCGCGGCAAGACCCGCATGCGCACGGCGCCTTTCTGTCGCCCATCGTGCGCGCCGATTTTGTCACGCGCGTGTGCGTGCTCGGTGGCGAATCGAGCGGCAAGACAACCTTGGCGCAAGCGCTGGCGGTACATTTCGGGACGGCCTGGGTGGCTGAATATGGCCGCGAGCTATGGGAAAGCCAGGATGGCATATTGAACTATGACGATCTGCTCAAGATCGGCCGGGAACAGCTGCGCCGCGAAGCGCAGGCGCTATTGGCTGCGCGGCGCTGGCTGTTTTGCGATACCTCGCTCATGACGACGTATTTCTACTGCGTCGAGATGTTCGGCAAGGCCGAGCAGGAACTGGCGCAGCTGGCCGAACACCGCTATGACCTGGTGCTGCTGTGCGCCCCTGACTTCCCCTTCATCCAGGATGGCACGCGCCGCGACGAGGATTTCCGCGCGCGCCAGCATGCGTGGTACCGGGACGAGCTGGCGCGGCGGGGGATTGCCTATATCGATGTGTCAGGCACGGTGGCCGACAGGGTCAGGCAGGTGGCGCAAGTATTGCGCTGACCGCTGCCAGGATATCATCGGAAAACGCGGCGTCGTCGACGGCGCGCGCCAGCGCCACGGCGCCCACCATGGCTGACAGCATGACGATGGCGTCCTGCCGCGGGTCGCGCTTTTTCCGCCACGGGAAATGCGTGGCCAGCTTGCCGATGATGGCTTTCAGGTGGACGGTAAAGGCAGGGCGCACGGCCGGCTGCTTGCGCGCGTCGCCGGCCAGTGCAGCCAGCAGACAGCCATCGCCCGGCGCATCGCGGTGGGCCGTGCTCACGTAATCGCGCACGTACTGGCGCATCGCTTCCGGGCTTGCCGTTGCAGCATCGAGCGCCACGCGCGAATGTTCCGAGCCATGCAGGGTGCTTTCGGCCATCAGCGCTTCCTTCGAAGCGAAGTGGTTGTAGAAGGGGCCGTGGGTCAGCCCCGTCGCCTGCATGATCTGTCCCACGCTGACGCCGTCATAGCCCTTTTCACGGAACAGCCGCGCCGCTTGCGTCAGGATGCGCTGGTGCTTTTCGGCGGTTTCTTCGGCGGGATAACGCATGGCAGGCTCCTGATCGCGATGTAAAAATAATGGTTGACATCATACATGATGTTCGTCATGCTTCAACACATTAAACATGACGATCGTCATATTTAATGTGTTGAAGCATGATGGCTGTCATGTTTGATGGCGCCAACCCACCCCTATATTGAAGAAGGAATGATCATGAATGCAGTTACTACCCAAGGCACGGCCCTCATCACCGGTGCATCGTCGGGCCTGGGCGCCGTGTATGCGGACCGCCTGGCCGCGCGCGGCTTCGATTTGATCCTGGTGGCGCGCCGGGTCGAGCGCCTGGGCACCCTGGCCGCCTCGCTGGCAGAAAAATATGGCGTGGCCGTGCGCGCCATGGCGGCCGACCTAGCCGACGTGGACGACTTGCGGCGCGTGGCCAACGAGCTGTCGTCGAATGCCGCCATCACCATGCTGGTCAATAATGCAGGCGTCTCGACCCTGGCGCCCGTGCTGGACTCGGCCCCCGAGGGCATCTCCGCGATGGACCAGGTCAACGTGACGGCGCTGGCCGAGCTGACCTACGCCGTGCTGCCGCAATTCAAGCAACGCAATAGCGGCACCATCATCAACATCGGTTCCGTGCTGTCCTTCCACATCCTGCCTGTCAGCACGGTCTACAGTGCCACCAAGGGCTATGTGATGAATTTCACGCGGGGCTTGCAGCAGGAACTGGCTGGCACGGGCATCACGGTGCAGCTGGTGCTGCCCGCGTCGACGGCGACGGAAATCTGGGAGTTGAGCGGCGTGCCGCTGGCGCAGCTGGACCAGGCCACCATCATGCGCGCGGAAGACTGCGTCGATGCGGCGCTGGCGGGCCTGGACCAGGGCGAGCTGGTGACCCTGCCTTCCGTGGAAGAGCAGGCCTTGTGGGAGCAGTTTGATGCGGCCCGCCTGGCCCTGTTCGCGGGCGCGATGCGCGGCAAGCCGGCATCGCGCTATGGGGTCAAAGCCAGCGTTTAAGCGGCGTTCAGCGCCTGTTCCAGGTCTTCGCGCAAGTCGTCGATATGCTCGATGCCGACGGACAGGCGCAGCATGTCTTCTGACACGCCCGCCTTGGCCAGTTCCTCGGGATTGAGCTGGCGGTGCGTGGTGGACGCTGGATGCGTAGCCAGCGACTTGGCGTCGCCGATGTTGACGAGGCGCGTAAACAGCTGCAGCGCGTCGAGCACGCGGGCGCCGGCCGCGCGCGGGTCTTCGCCATCTGCCAGCTTCAAGCCGAAGGACAAGATGCCCGATGCGCGGCCGTGCATGTATTTTTTCACCAGCGCGTGGTCCGGGTGGTCTTCCAGGCCTGCGTAATTGACCCACGCAACTTTCGGATGCTGTTTCAGGTGCCTGGCCAGGGCCAGCGTGTTGTCGCAGATGCGGTCCATGCGCAGGGCCAAGGTCTCGATGCCCTGGATCAGCTGGAAGGCGGAGAGGGGCGAAATCGCCGCGCCCATGTTACGCAGCGGGACGACGCGCGCGCGGCCGATGAAGGCGGCGGGGCCGAACGCTTCCGTGTAGACGACGCCGTGATACGACACGTCCGGCTCGTTCAGGCGCTTGAAGCGTTCCTTGTGTTCGGCCCATGGAAACTTGCCGCTGTCGACGATGGCACCGCCCACGGTGGTGCCGTGGCCGCCCAGGTATTTGGTCAGCGAATGGACGACGATGTCGGCGCCGTGCTCGATGGGGCGGAACAGATAGGGGCTGGGCACCGTGTTATCGACGATCAGCGGGATGCCGTGCGCATGCGCGATCTCGGCCAGTTTGGCTACATCGGTGACATTGCCCAGCGGGTTGCCGATCGATTCGCAGAAGATGGCCTTGGTGCGCGCATCGATCAGGGCGGCGAAGGTTTCCGGCTGGCGCGCGTCGGCGAAGCGCACTTCGATGCCGATCTGGGGCAGGGTGTGGGCAAACAGGTTGTAGGTGCCGCCATACAGCTGGCTGGCGGAGATGAAATTGTCGCCCGCTTCGGCAATCGTCTGGATCGCATAGGTGATGGCCGCCATGCCCGAAGCGACGGCCAGCGCGGCCACGCCGCCTTCCAGCGCCGCGACGCGCTTTTCCAGCACGTCCTGCGTGGGGTTCATGATGCGCGTGTAGATATTGCCTGCCACCTTCAGGTCGAACAGGTCGGCGCCATGCTGGGCATTGTCGAAGGCGTAGGCCACCGTCTGGTAGATGGGGACGGCGGCGGCCTTGGTGGTCGGGTCGGGGGTGTAGCCGGCGTGCACGGCCAGGGTTTCGATTCTCATGTGGTCTCCGGTTTCAATAGTCTGTGTGGTGAAATCCGCAGCCATTGTGCCATGCGCACCTTAGCTCGATGCTACGCTTGATAGAATATTAAGTCATAAGCTAGTGTGGTCTTGATATAAGTCATTCAGCTCTGCCAGCCCGATGAAGCGTTCATGCGTGCCGTTTTGCGCGCAGGCAAACGCGCCGCCGATGGCGCCACGGCGCATGGCGGCGTCGATGCCCGCGCCATCCAGCCAGGCCTGCAAAAACGCCGCCACGAAGGAATCGCCGGCGCCATTCGTGTCCACCACGGGCAGGGTCAAGCCTGCCGTCGGAGTGTGGCGCACGGACGCGCCGCCCCGTTCCAGCAGGTAGGCGCCGTGCGCGCCCGCCATGGCGATGACTGCCTGCGCACGGCCTTGCGAGATGATGGCGCGCATGACGTCGTCCCGGCGCTCGCCCAGTGCCGCCGTGCTGAGAAACACCAGGTCGGCGCGCAGCGCAAAGACCTTGTGGTGCGGGTTGACGCCATCCCAGTCGTGCAAATCGGTCGACACCGTCGTGCCGCACACCAGCGCATCGTCGAACAGTTCGGCCACCCAGCCCATGATGGAAAAGTGCGCGTGGCGCGCCGGACCCAGGTAGGGTAGATAGAAGGCGGCCGGCATGCGCACGTCTTCCGGGTGACGGCCGTCGTACAGCGACAGCCGGCGCCCTTGCGGGTCGACCAGGTTGACGCTGCGCCGCGTGCCCGAGGGTTCGACGATGTGCGAAAAATCGAGCCTGGCTTCCTTGTAGCGCTGCAGGATGGCCGCGCCTTGCGCGTCGTCGCCGATGAAGTCGATGAACTTGCAGCGCAAGCCCAGCGCGTGGCAGCCCAGCGCCACGCCATTGCCCGTGTGCGCCACGTAGTCGCGGATGGGCGGCACGTGCAGCGAATCGGCGACGGGCAATTGCAGGTCGGGGACGCGCACGATCGTGTCGATGCCGGCGCCGCCGACCACTAAGATGTCATAGGTACTCATGGTGCAGCCTTTTCTAACAGGACGGTGCCGGCCGCGTTCACCGCGACGGCACCATCTTTGACGATACAGGTTTGATTGGTGTAGGCGTCGCGTAGCAGGGTGCCGTCGGCGAAAACACCGTGAACTTTCAGTTCGAGCGTGCCTTGCGCCTCGGGCACGGCGATGACGGCGTCGCCATCCATCACGCGGGCGAACGCATACGGCTTGTCGTTGATGAACCGGTGCTCGCCGCGCGCCAGGGCAGGGTGGCGCAGACGGAACTGACCCAGCTTGCGCGCATGCGCCAGGGTGGGCGCATCCAGCGCAGACCAGTTCATGCTTGACCGTGTCGCCTGCTGTTCGTCGCCGACGGGCGCCGCGCCAGGCTGGCGCGCGCTTTCATCGCCATAGAACAGCTGCACGCCGCCCGGCGCCAGCAGCAGGGCGGACAAGCCATGCTTCAGTTGCTCGCGCGGGAACAGGCTGGTGTCGTGCGACGAGATATACGACAGGATGTCGTAGCGGGGGCCCGGGCCCTTGCCCAGCAAGCCCGCGTACTGGCGGTACACGCCATCGATGCTTTTCCAGTCGCCGCCAGCGCGGCTTTGAAAGTCGAAATTGATCATCGAATCGAAACCGGCGTCATGCCAGCTGCTGCGCTCGGGGCCGTGGCCCCACGCTTCGCCCGTCATCCAGAACGGCGCGTCATCGATCTTTTGCTGCGGATGGCGGGTTTTCCAATCCTTGAGGGCATCGGTGGCTGCCGCGCGCAGGGCCAGCCAGCTGGCCGGCTCCACGTGCTTGACGGTGTCGGCCCTGAAGCCGTCGACGCCGAATTCGCGCACCCAGTCGGCCAGCCAGTTGACAAGGTAAGTGCGGACAGTCGCATCGGGCAGGGCCACGGCGCGCGTGTCGGCCTTGCGCTGCAAAATTGGCGGCAAGCCCACGGCCTTGCCGCTCTCCGTGCGGAAGTCGGGCAGGTAGGCCAGCTGCATGGTGAAATCATCCTTGCCGCCGTCGGCGTAGCCGGGCAAGCCGGCGCGCACCCAGTCCGGACCCCACCACTGCGCGAATGCGAAGTTGTTGTAGTCGATGAAGCTGTGATAGTCGCGCAGCACGGCCTGCTCATGGCCTGGCCACAGGACCGGCACCTTGTATTCGGACAGGGTGCGCAAGTCCGCGTAGCCGGGATGGTTCAGCACCACGTCGAACAGGACGCGGATGCCTTGCGCATGGGCCGTATCGATCATTTCGCGCAGTTCCTCGCGCGTGCCCATGTTGGCATCCATGGTCGTGAAGTCGAGCGCCCAGTAGCCGTGATAGGCGTAGTGCTGGAACTGCTGCTTGCCGCCCACCACCCAGCCGTGGATCTGCTCGTACGGCGCCGTGATCCACAGGGCGTTGACGCCCAGTTCGCGGAAATAGCCGGCCTTCAACTGCTGCGTGATGCCGGCGATGTCGCCGCCGTGAAAGCTGCCCACATCGCCGCCTTGCGGGTCGGCGGCGCGGCCATAACTGTGGTCGTTGCCGGGATTGCCGTTGGAAAAACGGTCCGTTACGGCGAAGTAGACGATGGGGTTATCTGCGAAGCTCCCTGCCTGCGCCGAAGCGCTGAGTAACAGGGCGGCCAGCGTAGTCAGGGCGCGGCGCATGGTCAGCCCTTCACGCCGCCAGCCGTCAGGCCGGAGATCATCCATTTCTGCGCCAGCAGGAATACGGCCGTGATGGGCAGGCCGGACAAAATGGCCGCCGCGGCGAAGTCGCCCCACAGGTATTTTTGCTCGTACAGGAACAGCTTGGAGCCGACCGCCAGCGTCAGGTTGTTCTGTTCATGCAGCAGCACGGAGGCGATCGGGTATTCGATGATGGCGCCGATGAACGACAGCAGGAACACCACCATCAGGATGGGCACCGTCATCGGCAGCAGCACGTAGATGAACGCCTGCCATTGCGTGGCGCCGTCGACCTTGGCCGCTTCCTCGATTTCGATGGGGATGGTTTGATAGTAGCCCTTGATGGTCCAGATGTGCAGGGCGATGCCGCCCGTGTAAGCCAGCACCAGGCTGCCGTGGTGGTCAATGCCCAGCCATGGCACGTAACTTCCCAGCACATCGAAGATGGCGTAGATGGCCACCAGGGCCAGCACGGCGGGGAACATCTGCAGCAGCATCAGCGCGGACAGGGTCTGCGACTTGAAGCGGAACTGCATGCGCGCGAACGCGTATGCGCAGGTGGTCGACAGCAGTACGGTGACGGTGGCGCTCATGCTGGCCACCTTGATGGAATTCCATAGCCACAGCAGCACGGGGAAGTCCGGTTCGACCAGGGCGCCGTTGGGCGCCTGGTAGGACATGCCCAGCGCCAATCGCCAGTGCTCGAAGCTGATCTCGGGCGGGATCAAACTGCCCGAGGCGAAGTTGCCGGGCCGCAGGGAGATCGACAAGATCATCAGGAAGGGGAACATCACCAGCGCGATCAGCGCGATCACGGCGACGTGGGCCGCCAGGATGCGCCAGCGGTTGGAACGGTCGACAACGATAGCCATATGCTGTCCTTTATGCTTTGTTCATGCGCGTCAGGCGCATGTTGACCAGCGAAATCGCGGCCACGAGGAAGAAGATCAGGGTCGAGATGGCGGCGGCCAGGCCAAAGTTCTGGCCGGAATCCTCGAACGCGATGCGGTAGGTGTAGGACACGAGCAAGTCCGTCGTACCTGCCGGTAATGTTGTGTCGAGAAAATCGGGACGCCCGCCCGTCAGCAAGCTGATTAGTACGAAATTGTTGAAGTTGAAACCCAGGCTGGCCACCATCAGCGGCGTCAGCGGCTTGATGATCAACGGCAGGGTGATCTTGAAGAAATTCGTCAGCGGTCCCGCACCGGCCAGGGCCGAGGCTTCGTACAGGTCCGACGGGATCGCCTTGATCAAGCCCATGCACACCACCATCATGTAGGGGTAGCCGAGCCAGGTATTCACGATCAGGATCATGGCCTTGGCCAGGGTGGTGTCCGAGAACCAGGCGGGCTTGATGCCGAACAAGGCGTCGAGCACGAGGTTGATTTCGCCAAAGTTGTTATTAAATAAACCCTTGAAGACCAGGATGGAAATGAAGCCCGGCACGGCGTATGGCAGGAACAGCAGGGTGCGGTACAGGCCGCGGAAGCGCAGCGCATCCCAGTTCAAGAGCACGGCCAGCACCATGCCCAGACCCGTCGTGGTGGCCACGCTGATCAGGGCGAAAACGATGGTCCAGACGAAAATGCGCAGGAAGGGGCCGCGGAACGCTTCGTCGGAGAAAATCTTGACGAAGTTGGCGAAGCCGACATTGACCTTGAAGCCCGGTTCCAGCTTGGTGCCGTCCGGCATTTCATAAAAGCCCGTCTTGAAGTTCGGTGTCACGAGTTCGCCCGTGGCGATTTTCTTCAGGGTCTTGTCGGGCAGTTGCTTGTAGACATGCGCGACGGGGCCGAATTCGCGCAAGCCCACCATGCGCAACTCGATCCTGTTCGGCAGGATCAGGGTGAGCAGTTTCAAATCCTTTTGCAGGGCGATGATGTCCTTGATGGGCAGCGGCGGGGCCAGCACGGGCGCTTGCACGGGATCGAGCGGCGCCACTTCCACGTTCAGGGGCACGGCGCGCTTGAGGGCCAGCGGCTGCGTCAAGAGCACTTCGCCCGTATCCGGGCTTTCCAGGCGCAAGCGGTATTCCTTGTTGTCGGCATGCACGGTCATGGCATAGCCGGCGCTTTCCACGCGCTGCGTCTCATCCAGCAGGTATTGCGTGGCCCGTTCATAGGTGAGCAGGTTGCGCGAACTGAAATTGGTAAAGCCGATCGACACCGTGTACACCATGGGCAGCAGCACGAAGACGATCACCGCTGTGATACCGGGAAACAGATAACGGTAGGCATAGGCGCGCGGCGACGTGAAGACAAACGTCGTCAGGGTCAGCAAGCCGAGGAAAACGGCGGCCAGCATGGTCTGGCCGGAAATGTACAACATGAAGAGCAGATACAGACCCAGCGCCATGCTGATGGTCAATACCGTAGGGCCGATAAACTTGCGCACGATGGGATACCTGTGAAGATGGTGAGAGACCTGGGGGGCATGCGTGCCAGTGGCGCGCATGCCGATCCCGCAGGGGCAAGCCCCTTGAGTGACTTAATTCGCCGTCGTGATCCGCTTCGCCGCCGCGTCCAGGCCATCCTTGGTCGTCTGGCGGCCTTGCGTGATGTTTTCCAGCGCCGATTGCATCGACGACCAGAAGCGGCCCATTTCCGGGTTGTTTGGCATTGGACGGCCCGCTTGCGCGCTTTCCATCGTTGCCTGGATGTTCGGATTGGCTTTCAATTCCGCGAACAGCACCTTGTTAGCTGGCGTGCCCAGCGGGACGTCGGCGTTGATGGTTTTCAAGCCATTGAGCTGCAGCATCTGGTTTTCCAGGAATTCCGTCGCCAGGTCCTTGTTCGGGCTGGCCTTGGAAATCATCGCGCCCAGCACGCCCACGAATGGCGTGGCCGTCTTGCCTGCCACGGTAGGGATCGTTGCCACGCCGAAGTTGATCTTCGACTTGCGCGCATTGTCCCACGACCATGGGCCGTTGATCATCATGGCGATCTTGCCCTGGTTGAAGCCGGCTTCCATCTCGGCATAGCCGGCACCCTTCGGCATGGCGCCGCTGTTGATCAGGGTCATCAGCGCATTCACGCCCGCTTGCGAACCGGCATTGTTCACGCCCGTCTTCGCTGCATCGTAGCGGCCGTCGGACTTGACTTCAAACGGGAAGCCGCCGCCCGCGCCCAGCAAAGGCCACGTGAAATAGGTATTCGTGTAATCCCACAGGATGGCTTTCTTGCCTTGCGCGGACAACTTTTTGTCCAGCGCGGCGATTTCCTCGAAGGTTTTTGGCGGGGTCGGCACCAGGTCCTTGTTGTAGACGAGGGCGACGGCTTCGATGGAGATCGGGTAGCCCCAGGTCTTGCCGCCAACAGTAAAGGCGTTCCAGGCCAGCGGCAGGATGGCGGCGCGCGCTTCCTTGCTAGGCGTCAATGGTTGCAGCAAGCCGGCGTCGATCCAGGTGCCGATGCGGTCATGCGGCCAGATCCAGATGTCCGGGCCCTTGCCGGCGGCCGCTGCTTGCTGGAATTTGTTTGGTGCATCTTCCGGATGCTCGACGACGACCTTGATGCCCGTCTTCTTGGTGAATTCTTCTCCGACCTTGGCCAGGCCCTTGTAGCCTTTGTCGCCATTGATCCAGATCAGCAGGGTGCCTGCTTCGGCCGCGTTCGCCATGCTGACGGCGGCCAGGTTGCCGATGCCGGCCAGGGCGGCGGCGATCAGGGTGGTTTTGATGAAGCTGCGTTTCGGGTGCGTGAAGGACATGTCAATCTCCAGTATCTTTTTTTATGCTAAGTTTATGTTGAGTATCAAGGCTGAAACGATGCAACCAGGCCAGGCGGCGCCTGTAGCGCCTGGCCCCTTAAATCTGGAATCAGGTACGGGTCTGGCCATGCTCGTCGAACACGTGGACGCGGGCCGGCGCCACCTGCAGCGCCACGGACTGGCCAATGGCCCAGTCCGTTTCCGCATCGGCGCGCACCACCAGCGGCTCGTCGCCGCCCGCTACCTGCACATACAGATAGCTGATGTCACCCAGTTTTTCCACCGCCTGCACGGTGGCCGTGATGGCGGCAGTGGCGCCGGGCGCGCACGCCTGCACGTGTTCGGGACGCGCGCCGACGGTGACGGGGGTGCCGCTGGCAAGCGGCTGTGTCAGGACGGCTTGCAGCATGCCGCCCGCATTGGTGGCGATGGTGGCCACGCCGTCCGCATAGCTGTGGATCTTGCCTTTGAGGAAGTTCATGCGGGGCGAGCCGAGGAAGCCTGCCACGAACAGGTTGGCCGGATGGTGGTACAGCTCCAGCGGTGCGCCCACTTGCTCGATGCGGCCCGCGTTGAGCACGACGATGCGGTCGGCCAGGGTCATCGCTTCGACCTGGTCATGCGTGACGTAAATCATGGTCGAGCGCAATTCGCGGTGCAAGTTCGCCAGTTCGATGCGCATCTGCACGCGCAGCGAGGCGTCGAGATTCGACAGCGGTTCGTCGAACAGGAAAACGTCGGGTTTGCGCACGATGGCGCGGCCGATGGCCACGCGCTGGCGCTGGCCGCCCGACAAGTCTTTTGGTTTGCGTTCCAGCAACGGTTCGATGCGCAGGATTTGCGCGGCGCGCTGCACGGCGTCGGCGATCTGCACCTTGTTCATGCCAGCCAGTTTCAGGCCAAACGCCATGTTTTGTGCCACGCTCATGTGCGGGTACAGGGCGTAGCTCTGGAATACCATGGCGATGCCCCGTTTGGCGGGCGGCACATCGTTCATGCGTGTTTTGCCGATATATAAGTCGCCGCCGCTGATTTCTTCCAGGCCGCAGATGCTGCGTAGCAAGGTGGATTTGCCGCAACCCGACGGGCCCACGAAGACCATGAATTCGCCGTCGGCGATCTCCAGGTCGATGCCGTGCAGGGTTTGCACGTCGCCATATGCCTTTTTCAGCCCTGCTAATTTCAGTCCAGCCATGTCGTCCTCATCATCTCAATTTGGCCCCGCTGATGCGCGGGGCTCGTTATTGTAATTGGCGGCATGGCCGCCAAAGCCTGCGATTTACGCCAGGGTACCGAACCAGCCGCCATGCGGGGGCAGGGTGATCTGCTGGCCATCTTTACTGCCTGGCAAGCCGTGACCGGCCAGGTCGGCCGCCGGCGCCGCGTCTGGCCAGGCGAAGGTGACGGCTTGCGTGCCCAGGTTGAAGGCCGCCAGGATGGACGGTTGGCCTGGCAAGTCGCGGCGCAGGGCCAGCACGGGTTCCGGCGCATCGAAGAAGACGATGTCGCCGCGCAGCAATTGCGGCAGGGTGCGGCGCCAGGCGAGGATGTTCTGCGCAAACTGCAATGGTGAAGCGGAATCGTTTTCTTCGACATCAACGGCGCGCGCCAGATGCTCGGGCGGCACGGGCAGCCAAGGTTTGGCATTGCTGAAACCGCCATGCGGCGCATCGGCCACCCACGGCATCGGCGTGCGGCAGCCGTCGCGGCCCTTGAACTGTGGCCAGAACGGGATGCCGTACGGGTCTTGCAGCGCCTCGAAAGGAATGTCCGCTTCCGTCAGGGCCAGCTCGTCGCCCTGGTACAGGCACGGCGTGCCTTTCAGCGCGGCCTGCACGGCCAGCACCACCTTGGCCAGCGAGGGCGATGGATTCTCGCCGCCCCAGCGCGTCATGACGCGCACGCTGTCGTGGTTGCCCACGGACCAGGAAGCCCAGCCGTCGGCCACTTGCGCCTCGAACTCTTCCACCTGGGTGCGGATGTGCGCGGCGGAAAACTCCGCCGTCAGCAAGTTGAAGCTGTAGGCCATGTGCAGTTTGTCGGCGCCCGTGTAGGCAGCCATGGTGGCCAGCGCATTGTCGTCGCCCACTTCGCCGATGGAAATGGCTTGATACTCGTCAAGTACGGCGCGCACGCGCTGCAGGTAGGCGATGTTTTCCGGCTGCGTCTTGTCGTACACGTGCGCCTGCATGCCATACGGGTTGATGGCCGACACACTGCTCGCATCGCGCTGCGCGGCTGGCGGATTGTCGCGCAGCAATTGGTCGTGATACGGGAAGTTGCAGGAATCGAAGCGGAAACCGTCGACGCCGCGTTCCAGCCAGAAGCGCAGGTTGTCCAGCTGCGCTTGCTGCACGGCAGGGTTGTGGAAATTCAGGTCAGGCTGGCTGGCGAGGAAATCGTGCAGGAAGTATTGGCCGCGGCGCGGTTCCCATTGCCAGGCGGAACCGCCAAACACGGACAGCCAGTTATTCGGCGCCGTGCCGTCCGGTTTCTGGTCGGCCCATACATACCAGTCGGCCTTGGCATTGTCGCGGCTGGAGCGGCTTTCCACGAACCACGGGTGGTTGTCGGACGAGTGCGACAGCACCTGGTCGATCATCACTTTCAAGCCCAGTTCATGGGCGCGCGCCACCAGACGGTCGAAATCGGCCAGGGTGCCAAACATGGGGTCGACGTCGCAGAAGTCAGCCACGTCGTAGCCGAAGTCTTTCATCGGCGACGTGAAGAAGGGCGAGATCCAGACGATGTCGGCGCCCAAGGCGGCGATGTAATCGAGCTTGGAGGTAATGCCGGGCAAGTCGCCGATGCCGTCGCCATTGCTGTCGAGGAAGCTGCGTGGATAAACCTGGTAGATGACGGCGCTGCGCCACCAGTCGGCGGGCAGGTGGGCGAGATTGTTCTGGATGGTCGGCATGAATGATTTCTTAAAAGTTGCCTGTAGCCTTGGCTATCAGGGCGGCGCTGCTGGTTGGTAGGCGAACGTCTTATTTTAAAATTCAAAGCGCTTTGGGTATGAAATGAGTATAGTTCAAAGCGCTTTGAAAAGTAAAGCGATACACGCGCCAGACATATGATTTTTTTATGAGGGTGATTCAGGACAACAATGCGGCCGCGCCGGCCAGGCGGCCGGCGGCGTAGGGACAGCGAAAAACGCCTAGTGCGGCACGGGGCCGGCCGACTCGCCCGGCAACAGTTCGCACGGCCACAGTTCCTGCAGGTCGGTGACGGGCGTGCCGTCCATCAGGGCCAGCAGCATATGGATCATCTTCGCGCCGGCACCGCGCGGGTCGGGCTGGACGACGGTGGTGACGTTGTGGCCGGCCAGGGAATCTTCCATCACGCCCCAGACGATCAGCGACATGTCGCGGCCGATGGCGATGCCCGCGTCGAGCAGGGCGCGTACGGCGCCCACGCCCGACATGTGATTGTCGACGATGACGGCCGTGGGGCGGGGCGAGCGGGCCAGCAGGCGCTGCATGGCCTGGTAGCCGGCGCGGCGGTCGTGCGCGTTGTCGACCAGGTTGTCCGGGTCGACGGCCAGGCCGCCCGCCTGCATGGCGTGCTGGAAACTTTCCACACGCTGGCGCACGAAGTTCAGGTCCGGCGTGGCGCTGATCAGGCCGATGCGCTGGTGGCCCAGCTGCGCCAGGCGCTCGACGGCCAGGCGCATGCCGGCCTCGTTGTCATAGTCGAACCACGCGTGCGGCTGGTTCAGCTGCGTGCGGCCATGCGCGACAAACGGCATGCCCTGCTGCGCCAGGTAGGCGATGCGCTCGTCGAACGGCTTTGTACGGCCGACGATCAGGCCATCGATGCGGCGGCCCTTGACCATGCGTTCATACGTATGGAATTCATTGGTGGCGGAGGCGGGCGCGATCATCATGTCCATCTGCTGCGCTTCCAGCGCTTCCGACATGCCGCCGACGATCTCGATGAACATGGGATCGGCCAGGTCGTTCGGCATCAGCGGGTAGATGATGCCGACGATATTCGTGCGCCCGACGGCCAGGCTGCGCGCCATGGGATTGGGGCGGTAGCCGGCCGCCTGCGCGGCGGCCAGTACCCGCTCGCGCGTGCGTTCGCTTACTTCAGGATAGCCATTCAAGGCGCGGCTGACGGTGGTTTCGGATATTCCTAGCGTTTTGGCGAGATTTTTGAGGTTCATGGATGCTGCAGTCGGGGTCTATCCAGGGTGGGTCGGGAGCGTTGCGGCGCGATAAAGGGTAGTTTATCTGATAAATGCCGGATTGATCAGGGGTATGGCAAGCGGCGGCGGCGCCCAAAAAAATACGCGGGCAAACCCAGGGGCGCCCGCGCTAAAAGAGGATACTGCTGAATCACTACATTGAAGCTGCCGGCCATCGCGTGCAGCGGCGAAATGGTGGGTCCGGGTACTACCTGCCCCTGGATGAGCGGGCGGTGCTGCTGCCAGTGGCTGGCGCCTTGCGGCGTCAGCCAGTGTTGGATGCCTCTGATCAATAAAGAACGTCTGATAAAACGTTCAGGGCAAGGCGCACGGTCGCAGGCAGTACGCTAGTACGGCAAGACCGTGCAACGCCGCCATGGACGTTTTTCAGATGCTCTTACCACCACGACTCGACCTGGAAACCAACCGAGCTGCCGTTGGTCTTGCCACCGAACACGCCCGTTGACGACAGCGCCGATTCCGCGGCGGCGGCCGACTGGGCTGCCTTGTTCCATTTGGCGTAGGTGTAGAAGGCACGCAGCACGGGGCGCGACCAGAAGCTGTTGCCGGCCGACAATTGCGGCGCGAAGGTCAGCTTGGTCAGGTTGCGGCTTTCGCCACCTTCCGGCTTGACGATATCGTGGCCCAGTTCCACGGCCAGGCTGTAGTTGTCCGTGAAGTGGTAGACGGGACGCGCGCCGATCGACGTCCACTTGCTGCTCACGCCTGCCGATTCCTTGTCTTCGTAGACGAAGGTGCCCATGCCCGACCAGGCGCCTTTGGGCTGGATCATGATCTGTTCCGTCAGGCGCACGACCTTGTCATCCTTGTCTGCGCCCAGGCTGAAGCCGCCCGTGTTGGCGGCGCTGCCTTTGCCGTACTGCAATGCCACCTTGTTGAAGCCGCCCAGCAAATTGCCTTGCGTATGCATGATGGTCAGCAAGTGGCCGCTGGCGATGGGGGCCGCGCCTTGCGCGTTGCGTTTCTGATTGAATTGCAAGCCCAGGGTCAGTTCGCCGTCCGGATTGACCTTGATGCCGGAGAAGCGCAAGTCGTGGGACAGGCCCATGCGCTTGCTGTCGCCGTCATCGGCCGTGCGCACGATGGCGTAGGCCAGTTTGGCGGCGCCCAGGTCGATGTTTTCCAGACCGGCGCCAGGGCCGCTGTTATTCCAGAAGTAGTAATCGGTGATGTGCACGTCCTGGCGGTCGTAGTAGCGCTTGCCTACCCAGGCGCGCGCTTCGGCGAAGGCGCCCGTGCCGATCTTGTCGGCAACGACGTTCATTTCGCGCCACGACGGGTCCGATTGTTCCCAGTCCTGGTTCTGGTTGACGGAGAACGCCACCAGGGTATTGATGCGGAAAGTGGTGCCGTTGGCTGCCTTGAAGGCTTCACCGCCGAATTTCAGCTCGCCGTAGGTCTCGCACTCATTGCCCAGACGATACTTGGACGAGGCGCCGGCCAGGCCGAAACACGCTTCCTTGCCGCCTTCGCTGCTGGTGCCGAAGCCCGAGCGGATATAGCCGCCGAAATCGATCGGCAGGGCGGCCTGGGCGGCCGAAGCGCTCAAGGCCAACGCCACGGCGGCAGGCAAAGTTTTCAAGAAATGTTTGTTCATTGCGTCTCCAGTGTTTTTATAGGTGTGGGATCGGTGCGCATAACTTCGCACAACCAAAGCGCTTTAGTTATGTTTCAAAGCGCTTTGAGTATAGTTCAAAGCGCTTTGATCAGTAAACTAGTTTTAATCCTTGAAACTTTTTAGGTGTTGCGGAGAAACATCAGGGAGGGCGGCGGCGCGTGGGCGCCGCCGTGTACGGCAGACGGAATGATGGTCGTGAATTATTGCTGTGCTTTGCAGGCGGGCAGGGCGGCCGTGTCCGTTGCGGCAGGGGCCGGATGACGCAGGAATGCCAGGATTAGCAGTGCCGAGGCCGTCGTAATGCTGGCCAGCACATACAGCAAGTGACGGAAGGCCGTGCCGTACGCTTGCGCCAGTTCGGCGGCGCCGGCCTGCGGCAACAGGGTAGCTGCATGGCGTAGCTCGCCGAGGGCCAGGAAGGGGCCCGCGTGCGCCGCCTGTTGTGCGCCGATGCCGGCCATGCCTGCGCCGCCCAGCGCCGCGACAGTAAGCGTGCCCAGCAGCGCGCTGACGATGGCCAGCGCCAGGCCTTCGCCCGCCACACGCGTCGTATTGAAGATACCGGCCGCCATGCCGGCCCGCTCGACGGGCACGACGCTGATGGCCAGGCCATCCATCAAACCCCAGGGCAGGCTGATGCCGCAGCCGATCAGCAGCAGCGGCCCCAGCAAAGTGTAGGGCGACTGGCCCGGCGCGCACGTCGACAGCCACAGCAAGCCGCCCGCCGCCAGCAGCAGGCCGCTGGCGCAAATGTGCGCGGGGGCAATGCGTTGCGCCGCCAGGCCGGCGAGAACCGGCAGCACCAGCATGGGCGCCGATAGGGCAATCATCATGCGTCCCGCCTCCAGCGCGCTGTAGCCTTCGATGCCGATGAAGCGGGCCGGCAGCAGCACCAGCAGCACGACGAAGGAAAACGCGGGCGCGGCCGCCAGCAGTTGCACGCCGGCAAAGGCGGGCAGGCGGAACAGCGACAAATCCAGCATGGGCCGCACCGCGCGCCGCTCCACGCGGACGAATGCAGCCAGCAGCAAGGCCGCGCCACCGAGCAGCCCCAGGCTGGCGGCACTGCCCCAGCCACTGTCGGGCGCCTGCAGCAAGCCATAGGTAAACAGGGACAGCGCACCGGTAAACGTCAGCGCGCCGGGCCAATCGACGCCTTGCGCTTGCGGGTCGCGCGATTCGCGCATGGCGCGCGCGGCGGCCAGCAGGGCGGCTAGGCCGGCCGCGGCCGCGGCGACAAAAATGGCGCGCCAGCCCGTGCGGGTGATCAAGGTGCCTGCCAGGAAGGGGCCGAAGGCCAGGCCCACGCCGAAGGCCGTGCCGATCAGGCTGAAGGCGCGCGCGCGGGCAGGGCCGTCGAATTCCTGTGCCAGGGCCGCCAGTCCGCTCGACAGGGCCATGGCGCAGCCCAGGCCCTGGACGGCGCGCAGCACGTCGAGCCACACAATGCCGGGCGCGGCCGACAGCGCCAGCGCGGCGGCGGAAAACACGCCCATGCCCAGCAAGAACACGCGCTTGCGGCCATAGCGGTCGGCCAGCGCGCCGGCCACCATCAGGCAACCGCCAAAGCTGAGCATGAAGGCATTCGTGATCCACGCCAGCGCCAGCGGCGTGCCGTGCAGGTCGGCGGCGATGGCGGGAATGGCGATGGCCGGCCCCGTAAAACTGAGCGGCATGCATAGCGCGGCCAGGCAGACGGCGGCCAGCACGAAGGCGCGCCTGGCCGGGGAGGCTGGCTTCATACGGTGATTCGTATCCATGGGAATGATTCCAGAAAGAGGGAATCTGATGATAATATGGACGTAATCTATGAAAAAGTGGTTGAAAATCCACTCATAACGGACAAATATTCTCTAATCAAGATAGCGAGATGGCATGGATAATCTGAACGGCATTGCCGCCTTCGTGCGCGCGGCGGAAACTTCCAGTTATGTGGCGGCCGGGCGGCTGCTTGGGGTGTCGGCCTCGGCCGTGGGCAAGAGCGTGGCGCGGCTGGAAGAAAAGCTGGGCGTGCGCCTGCTCAACCGCAGCACGCGGCGCATCAGCCTGAGCAACGAGGGCGCGCTGTTTTACGAGCGCTGTCAGCGCATCCTGGCCGACCTCGGTGATGCCGAGGCGGAACTGTCGCACCTGGCCGAGGCGCCGCGCGGCAAGCTCAAGGTCAGCCTGCCCGTGATCGGCTACCGCATCATCCTGCCCCTGCTGGCCGAGTTTACCCGGCTGTACCCGGAGATCGAGCTCGACCTCGATTTCAACGACCGCCTGGTCGATGTGGTGGCCGAAGGCGTCGACGTGGCCGTGCGCAGCGGCACCTTGACGGATTCGCGGCTGATGGCGCGCGAACTGGGACCGTTTGCCTTTGCCATCGTCGGTTCGCCCGCGTATTTCGCCCGCCATGGTGTGCCGGCCACGCCGCGCGCGCTGGAAGGGCACGCTTGCGTGCGCTATAAATTCCCCACCACTGGGAAACTGCAGGAATGGGCGTTGCAGCGCGCCGGGGGCGACAGCGGCGGCGAGTTGCGCTTGCCGACCGCCTTGACCTGCAACAATATCGAAGCCTTGATCGGCGCCGCCACGCAGGGCGTCGGCCTCGCTTACCTGCCTGACTTTATCGTGCGCGATGCCATCGCTCGGGGCGAATTGCAAGCCGTGCTGGCCGGCTATTTACTGCATTCGAGCAAGTTCTGGGTGCTGTGGCCGTCAAGCCGCCACCTGTCGCCCAAAATTCGCGTCTTTGTTGACCATTTGTGTACCCACCTGCATTTTTCCTCGCTCCCTTCCATCCCCTGAATGGCCTGACAGCCGCCATGGCGGCTGGTTGAGGAATATTCCTACCCTACAGAGATTTTTCCTAGCATCGCGGAACATTTATTTGCTGCAATGCACCACGCTACGCCGCGCGCCGTCACCTTATACCCTTTCTGAATACCCATCATGCGTTAACTAAATTGCCATAAGGAATTTATTTATGTTAATTTAATATCTGTTTCCACAACATTGCATCAACTTCATGGTTGTGGAAATAAGTGCATGATGAGGCGCCATACGCGTGTAGTAACCAACAATTAGGGGTAATCACCCCGTTCCGTTCAGGGAGTGTGCATGAAGACAGTCACGACGACACCGCTGGATCCGGCGCCAGCCGCGCCAGCGAAACCGGCCCGCAAAACGGGTCTGCTGCTGGGTGGTGGCGCACCAAATTCCACCTTGATCGCTGGTGCCCTGGCCGCTTTCCTCGACGAAGGCATCGAGTTCGACGTCATTTCCGCCTCGGGCGCCGGTGTGTTGATGGGTTTGCTTTACACGACGCCGCATGAAGCCGCGCCGCGCCAGGCCTTGCAAAGCTGGGCCGACACGGGCGTGGCTGACAGCATCTACAAGATGATTCCGATTAACTACAAGGTATTCCAGAAGCCGGGCATGCATGCGAGCACGTTCCGCGACGCCTTCCAGCCGCCAGCCAACAATCCTTTTTTTCAGGCGTTCCAGCAAACGTTTGCGGGCGTGCCCACGGCCTGGTCGGACTGGGGAAAATTGATGGTGTCGTCGCTGTCGCCATCGGACTTGTCGGCGAAAAGCCTGGGCCTCTGCGCGCACTTGCCGTTCCTGGAAAAAGCCGTGGATTTTTCGGGCGTGGCGCGCATGCGCCCCGATTTCTACATCAATGCCTACAACCTCAGCGAGCACCGCATGCAGATCTGGGGCAAGCATGAGATCGAGCCGATCCACGTGCGCGCTGCCCTGTCGTTTCCCTTCCTGTATGCGCCCACGACCATCGCCGGCGACGATTACATCGAAGGCGCGGCGCTCGACACGCTCAATTTCGACCCGTTTATCGAAGGCAAGGGCGAACACGCTGACGCCGACACTCTGGTCATCCTCGACATCCTCGGTGACGAGCGCTTGCTGCGCAAGCCGCGCAACCTGTACGACGCGTGGGTGCGCTCCATCATCACGCCGCTGGTGAAAATTTCCAAAAGCGAGCTGCGCCTGTTCGAACTCGAGCACAACACGGATGCGCGCACGGGCCAGCCCAAGCGGCGCTTGCTCAAGCTCGACCTGATGGGCGGCATCCCGGAGCAGCACTGGCCCGACACCCTGGACTGGTCCAGCTCGAACATGCAGCTGCTGTTCGACGTGGGCCACAAGGCGGGCCTGGCGTTTTGCCGCCAGCATGGCGACTTGCTGCGCCGCACGCCTGACGCCGCACCGCTGGCGGCCTAGTACCGCTGGCAAGCGATCCCGGCCACCTGATCGGCAGCTATTTATCCCGCCTGGCCTTGCCAGGCCACACTTTTTACTGTGAAACACCATGAATATCACCAAGCAATTAATTCTGACCCTCACCATCGCCTTGCTGGCCCTGCTATTGCTGGGCGCTGGCGGCGCCATCCAGCTGCAGCGCGCCCAGGAGCGTTTTGACACCGTGCAAAACCGCATCATTCCCAGCATCCAGGGCTTGAATGCGGCCAAGGGTTTCCTGGCCGACTCGCGCCTGGCCGGTTACCGCCTGTCCGTGTTCTCTAACCTGGCCGACAAGACGGCGCTGGACAAGGCCGTGGCCGACGCCAATACGAATTTCGACAAGGTCATTGCCACCTACCGCGCCGAGCGCCTGTACGACGCGACGGACAGCAAGATGCTCGACGCCGACCAGGCCGCCATGGAAGCCTACCGCCGTGCGCTGGCGCCATTCTTTGCTGCCGCCTACGCGGGCGACATGGACGGCGTGCGCGCCACCTTGTTGGCCGGCACGCCGCTGGCCATCACGGCCGCCGCCGCCAAGAAAAGCATGGATGACCATATCGCCTACAACAACAAGCTGGTCGATGACGTGAAGGCCGAAAGCCTGGCCGCCTACGACACGGCGTTCAACACCATGCTGGCCGTGCTGGGCGTGGCCGTGCTGCTGACGGGTGCGCTGGCCTGGCACATCTACCGCACCATCAGCGGCGGACTGGGCAATATCGAACACACGCTGGAAAGGGTCAGCGCCTCGCTGGACCTGTCCGCCGCCATGCCCGTCGAACGCATGGATGAAGTGGGCCGCACGGCCACGGCCTTCAACAAATTCCTTGAGCGTATCGTCGGCGTGATCGCCACCGTGCGCACCTCGGCCGATACGGTCAGCGTGGCGGCCGCGCAGATTTCCGCTGGCAATGCGGACTTGTCCGTGCGCACGGAGCAGCAGGCGTCTTCCCTGGAAGAAACGGCATCAAGCCTGGAGGAGCTGACCTCGGCCGTGCGCCAGAACACGGACAATGCGCGCCAGGCGAACGCGCTGGCCGTGTCGGCCTCGGACGTGGCTCGCAAAGGCGGCGCCGTGGTGGCGCAAGTGGTGGGCACGATGGGTTCGATCAACGAATCGGCGAAGAAGATCGCCGACATTATCGGTGTGATCGACGGCATTGCCTTCCAAACCAATATTTTGGCGCTGAACGCGGCCGTCGAAGCGGCCCGAGCGGGCGAGCAGGGCCGTGGTTTCGCCGTGGTGGCCACCGAGGTGCGCAACCTGGCGCAGCGCTCGGCGGCGGCCGCCAAGGAAATCAAGGGATTGATTGAGGATTCCGTCGATAAAGTCAACACGGGCAGCGTGCTGGTCGACCAGGCCGGCGCGACGATGGAAGAAATCGTCGCCAGCATTCGCCGCGTGACGGACATCATGGGCGACATCGCCAACGCCAGCCACGAGCAAAGCGCCGGCATCGAGCAAGTGAACCAGGCCATTTCGCAAATGGACCAGGTCACCCAGCAAAACGCAGCCCTGGTGGAAGAGGCGGCCGCCGCCGCATCCTCGCTGCAAGACCGAGCCGTCGAGCTTGTCGATGTGGTGGCCGTGTTCCGCCTGCGCGGCGATGCCCAAGGGAAAGCGTTGAAAGCGGCGGGCGGCTTGCCGGCCCCGGCAACGGCCGCCGCCAGCCGGCGCCTGGCGCTGCCTGGCCGCAGTGCCCGCGCTTAAACCTTGTGACTGCCCCGGTACGCCGGGGTTTTTTTTAGGCTATGTCACCGTCAAATGTGGGAATGCTCCCAGCGTTGCTTTCAATAACGTTTCTGGCGAACGGATGCGCCCGGCGTCGAGTATCCAGCGCCAGCCCAGGTAATTTGGCAGGTAGCGCGTCGCCACGCCGTGAAACGGACGCAGCCATTGCCGCAAGCGGCTGTGATACGCATTGACGTTCTGCACATGCGCGGCACCTTGCACACGGATGCCTGCGCGCAAGTTGACGGCCTCGTGGCTGATACCCGCTTCCCTGGCAAACGCCCGGTAGGCCGCATGACCATCCGTTACCAGCAGAACATCCTTGTCGATGACATGCAACAAACATCGGTGCAGCTGTGCCTTCGTCAACGCGCCTTTGCCCGTGACGAAATCGAGAGTCTGGCCCGTGCGGTCGCGCGCCACCAGGATGCAGACTTTCTCATTCGAGATACCGCGTTTAAAGGCATGGCCGCCCCGGCGGCGAGCCGGCCGCGTCATCTGCCTCGATCCCTTTTCCGATTCCAGCACGTAGAGTTCATCGGCCTCGGCGATGCCATGCAGGCCATGCGGCCGGTCCGTCTTCGCCACGCTGAGAAAGCGGTGGCGCCAGCGAAACGTGGTGTTGCGGTGTAATCCCAGCTGCTGAGCGGCCTGGCGCACCGAGGCGGAATCGAGCAGGCAATCGGCATACGCGATCCATAGCGCCTTGTGACGCAAGCGGGCCAGCGGCGTGCCCGTCAAGGCATTGAGAGTGCGCCCGCAAGGCACGCAGCGGTAGCGCTGCAAGCCGTGCGCATGGCCATGCCGGTGCAGGTGAGGCGAGCGGCAGGCGGGACAGGCCAATCGCGGCTGCGCCACGCTTTCCAGCAACGCGACGGTCGCGTCTTGCGGTGCGTTGCCACACAGCAGGGCGATGCCTGTTTGCCGCTGGCGTCGGTTCAGGTGAGCAAACTGGGCGATAAAACGGATCCATTCGGCTGGCTGCATGATCTGCTCCCTGTGTGGTAACTATGTAGAGTCAGACAGCGCTGCCAAAGGAAGATTCCGGCAGTTCCCCTATTTGTCGATGACAGAGCCTTTTTTATGCGGCGGAACCATCCAATGCGCCAGCGATGACGTGCTGCGCCTGTGGCCCACTTCGTAACGGCCGCCAGGATGCGCCGGATTTCGCGTGGTTCGAATTCTTCCAGTCGCTCACCGATGTGTGGGTTGGTCACCGGGCTTGCGGAGGCTGTCCCGCAAGCCGGGCGCTGGAAACTCCTACGCTGCCTTTAGATGGTCAATATTGGCTTAGCGGCAACAATGAGGTCACCTTTCTGGCATACGGTGCACCTTGTCGCGCCGCTTGACCGCGCGCTCCAACAGCGAGCGAGTCAGGAGCTTATGAAACGGCATGATGATAAACAAATAAACTCTTCCAAAGAGATTGTTTATTTTAACCAAGGTTGAAATCGTCACTTCCGATCCCTTCAGACTCGGTTGAATGCTTATCCAGATCCGAAAATCCAGATGCCTGTCGTCGCCACCGACGACGACTTCAGTGCCCGTACTGGAAATAATCGGAAACATGCCAATCTTTCCCAGCCCGCGATCGCTAAAGCTAATACTTTTCTTTAGTCCCAACGGTGCGACGATTGCGTTGCGCACAATAATGAGCCAGGTGAGCATGCGATGCGGTTCAGCGAACACGGCGCGCCCCGCTTGTTCGGCGTCAACGTAGGTTCGATCCGCCTGACCGGAATAGCCGTCGGAGAAATCAATGCGCGTCAATCCTGACGCCGACATGGCTGCTGCCGGTGCGGAAATGAAGAAGACTTTGTTTGCTTCGTTTGTCATGAATAAAACGCTCTCTGTAAAGTGAGTGAGTGACGGTTGGACTGCGGTTGTTTTGATTAGCGCGCATTCAAAGTCTGCAAACGTGCTCTGGCGAACGGAGTGCTTGCATCGTGGTCACATGGGCCGGCATGCTCCATCTAATATTGCGCCAACTCCTGCTTTCGGGGCAATGGCGTCGCGGATACTCGTATCAATTAGTCGCTCATAGATTGCGCTTTGGCCGGCCGGAATAAGTTCCCTGAGTGTTTCTTTACGTTTGTCCCGGCCGAACAAGGCCTCAACGGCCCAACCGATCAGATACACGGCAGACAAACAGCCACCTGCGGTCGCAACATTCCCCTGGCATACCAAGGGCAAATCGAGAACGTCAATTCCCAGGGCTTGCAGTTCCTCTTTGGCATCGGGATGAGTCGTGGCCGGCCCCGATGCCAGCAGACCCAACTTGGCAAGAATGAACGAGCCGGCACAGATCGATCCGATGAGCTGCGTATCTGGATTCAGGGAAAATGCACGCATGAAATCCTGGTTGGCGATAGCGCCTTTCACGCCAACTTTACCGCTGGAAAACAATACAAGGTCTGCGTCATTCGCTTCGCTGATGGACCCGTGGGTCTTGATAAGCAGACCGTTTGCGGATGGGTGCGCTTCCTTTGTTCCCAATATCTTCACTTGCCAGTCCGTCTTGTTCCTGCCGAGGATGTCCCACATCAAGAACAAATCCAAATCGGTGAAATGATCAAAAATCACGATGACTATTTTCTTCATGTTGCGCTCCGCCGTTTGCGTCGATTCAAAATTAGACCACGGACGAGCACCACATTTTTTGAGTCCGAAGTTGTGAATAAGTCCACCCAATATCTGTTCGTGAAGAATTTTTTTCCTGATTGGACGGGCCTCAGTGCTGGCCCGCCAGGACAGTTCTTGCCCACCGCGCGTCGGCTTTCAGCGCGAAGTAGGTCCACACTCCTCCAAGAAGATCTGCTACTCCGAAAAAAACGATCATTGGGCTGGCAAGGCCAATGGCGGCGAAGGTCGTGAAGGCCGCGAATACGAAGAGGCGCGTGTATACCGACGCTACCAGAAACGGCTTGTTTTCGTGCTTGGCTGCGACCCACGCATAGACGCCAATCATGGATACGATAACGCCAAGCAAATGAATCCAGACCTCGGAGGTTGGCGGAATTTGAAAGATCGACAGCAAGAAGTTCGGCGCGACGACCAACATGGGCCCAACGACGAACAAGTAGATGGCGAATACTTTGGCGCTATACGCAGACTGGGACATGTTTTTTCTTTTCGAGCGCGTTGTCGATAGGCTTGATGGTTTCAAGGATCAAGTGCAACGCTGGGTGATTGAGCTGTGGTGCTCAGATATTGCGCGAGCGCGGCATGGCTGCTGCCAGGCATGATGAAGACTGCGCATCCCGGAAGCAGAAACGTGGTATGCATTTAACGAATCCAGGGGTTGGTGGTGCGCACACGTGCACCGAGGGTTTTGAGAAGCTGGATCAGACCTAGATAGGCCCGGTCTACGTAGGGCAGTTCCTCCGGCAAGGACTGCAGGTGCCGAAGTGCCTGGCGCTGATGCTCGGCTGACGGACGTGGGTATGGCGGGTGTTGCGCAAAGTCATATACCGCCACGGTAAACGGCAACTTCTGCCAGGCATGCCGCTCGGCCATTGCCGGCAGCAGTTGCTGGCAAAAGTCCTGCTCATTCAGATTCGGCTCAATCAGGCCCAGGTCCCGATAGGCCTGCTGCATGGCCCTGTGGTCCGCCGGGTCACGCAACTGTGCCGACCAAAGCGCGCTGAGCGCTTTGCAAAAGTCAGCGTCCAGCGTGCGGGTGCAGCCAAAGTCCAGCAGGCCCAGTCGGCCATCCGGCATGAACAGATAGTTGCCCGGATGCGGGTCGGCTTGCAAGCGGCGCAGCACAAAGGTGCAATGAAAGAAGGCGTCAAACAGCAACTGACCAGCCTGATTACGTGCGGCTTGATCGGGTTCGGTCAGCAACCATTCGTTGAGATGCAGTCCCGGCAGGCGTTGCATGGTCAGCACGCGGCGTGTGGTGCGGCCCATGACCGGCTGGGGGATCACCAGGCCCGGCAGCGTGAGATGCTGTGCAAACCATTGCATGGTCTGTGCCTCGTGCAAATAGTCCAGCTCCTCGGCCAGTTTCTGTTCGATGTCATCCATCATGCGCGCGATGAGATCGGCTTTGGGCATCATATCCGAGCGTTCCGCAAAGGCTTGTAGCAGGCTGCGCAGCATATGCATGTCGCTGCCAATGGAGTCCGCCATGCCGGGGTATTGTAGCTTGACGGCCACTGCCAGGCCGTCGGTCATGATGGCGGCGTGGACCTGACCCAGACTGGCGGCAGCAAAGGCGATCGGATCGAATTGCGGGAACAGGGCTTGCGGATCCTGGCCAAACTCCTGGCGCATCACTTTGATCACCAACGCGCGGTTCAGCGGCGTGACCTGGTAGTGGGCGCGGGCTAATTCCTGGCGCATGCCCTCTGGTAGAAAGCCCAGTTCCATGCTGAGCAGCTGCGAGGCTTTGAGTGCCGTGCCCTTGAGCTGGTTCAACGCGGCAAACAGGATGCGCCCGAGTTCCGCCCCATGTGCCACGCGGGCCTGTTCCGTTTTCGCATCGTCGCGCGTCATCGACTTGGCCTTATGTCCCAGGTGGGTCAGCCCGGCCCGCGCCACTGCCATGCCGACAATCGCGCCACGCGAAAGACGCCCGGTACGCGGCAACTGCGAAACTTTGTTCGTCTTAGTCGTGGGCATCATGAGCGTACCCCGCCCAAGCCGCGGCGGGCCAATTGCAGCAGATCCAGCAAGCCATTGCCGTCTTGCAGCAGGCGCGCCAGCTGGCTGCGCACCATGAAGCCGCCCAGCTCGAGCAGCTTGTCCACCAGGCCGCTGCGCAAGGCTAACACCAGCACGCCCAAACTTAAATCGACCATTTGCGTGGTGTTGGAAAAATGCTCGGAGGTGTCGCGTAGCCAGTATGCAATGACGCCGTACACATAGTCGGCCAACAGTCCGGCCAGGCTGGGCTTGAAGCCGCAAGGCACGATTTCACCGGTCGTCTCGGCCTGCTCCAGCATCTGCAGGAAGGTTTGCCGGAGCAAAGGCTTGCCGGGTAGTTGCTCGCCCAACAGCAGCGTGGGAGCGCGCTCCACCATGCCGCGCGCCAGACCCACAAATTCGCGGTCGGCCAGCAAACCTTCCAGCAGACTCTCGATCACCAGTTGCAGACGCTCCTGCAACGAAAATTCGTTCTGTCCCTCCGTCTTCTCGGCCTGCGCCACTGCGTCTGCAATTGCTTGCTGAAAGTAGGCGGTTACCAGTTTCTCCTTGGTAGGGAAGTATTTGTAGATGGTGGCATCACCCACGTCGGCGGCACGCGCGATCTGCTTCATCGTGGTGCCTTCAAACCCATGCTGGGTCATCAGGTCCACTGCGGTCTGAATGATCAGCCGATGGTTTTTGGCTTGTTGGGCTTTGGAAGTACGCATGATTGAAATTTGAAGAAGAGTGGAATGTCTGGGTTCAAAATAACTAAGTCTGGCCCATCCATGTAAGAAGTGCGACTGCGGGCAGGCCGACCCACCCCCTGGGATTGCCTCATGCCCTACATTGCGATGTCACTATTTGATGTGTGCTATCTATTGACTCAATATAATTCACTTCTATTGCATAGTCAATTTCTTTTATTTGATAAAAAGATATATGAATTACAAGCAAGGATTCATGCCAAGTGGCGGTGCGAATCCGCCGAACTTAGCAGCGCCGCGCCTCAGCACGGCTTCTGATTCATTGATTTGTGCGATTTCGGACGTGGGATCCGAGGCTTCGATTTTGATGATGCCAGAGCGGTGCTGGCAGGGGGGGCGGCCGGCGATCAATCGTAGTGCGGCGAGCAGACGCGTGGCGATGCGGGCACCGGGCAGCGAGTAAATAACGGCGGCGCTGGCGAACAGGTGGTTGCGGCGGCTGGTAGTGCCGGCAACCTGCCACGCTCAAGCAGCTTTTGCTTGAGCGTGGCAGGAGTCTCTGCAGGGCAGGGGACAGGCAGGTCAAACCCGATCTCGTCGTTGCATCAGGCAGCTACGAGATCGCCCACCAGGTGCCTGGCAGGAAATCCAGGCCTCTGACACGAACCATCGGTTTTCATCGTTCAAGAACGATGGATCAGGAGAGCAAGCTACTGGCAGCGTCTCAGAGCGCTAATCGGCTCCGTCCGCTTGCGCTCCGGGGCGGCCATTGCTCAGGGATTTGTGTGCAGGAGCTTTTCCAGTTCTTCAGTCGCATGGCGATTGCCTGGATCTAAGGCCAATACCCTGGCATAGCCGGCGCGAGCGCCTTCGCGGTCTCCCGATGCAAGCAGGGCTTCAGCCAGACTATCGTGGACGTTATGGCTCAGGGGGTAGGCTTCTGCATTCCAGCGAAAGACCTGGATAGCCGCTTCCGGCTGGCCCTTGCGTAACAGGCTATAGCCAAAAGCGTTGAGCGCAGATTCGCTCACATCGTACATGGTGGACTCGCGTACACCTAGGCGGATGTAGGCGGCACGCATTGCGTCCAGGCCCTCACGAAACAGGATCGGTCCGAGGGCGGCCTGCAGGCTGCGTCGCGGCAAGGCCACCGCTTTGCCGTGCACAAGGTCGGCAATGTCTCTTGCCATCGCCACCACCGTCGCCCCTTGCCAGGCATTGTCAAGAATGACGATAGCCACATGATCGGATAAGGAGCGCACAAAGATACTCTGGTAGCCAGGGACGCTTCCGGTATGCAGAACAACGGGAAGTGGCGCATCTTTGCGTACGGCCCAGTCCTCGACCTCCCAGCCGTAGCCATAGCCCTTGCCTCGATTGGTAAACATGTCGCGCTGGGACGTCTGGTTGAGCAGGCGGCCACCGGCCAGCGCAGCGTCGAAGCGCACCAGGTCGAGTGCCGTCGAATATAGGCCAGCCGCAGAATAAGACACGGATGGATCGATATAGGGGGGCATTAGGCGCGTGCCATCGTCGGCCTGGACGGTTCCCTGTGCAAGTTTCGCGATAATTGTGCGGCCATCGAATACACCGCTGTCTTGCATGCCCGCCGGTGCAAAGATATATTGTTTCATATTCTCGGCATAGCTTTTTCCGGTGGCCACTTCAACTATCATTCCGAGCAAGTAATAGCCGTTGTTGTTGTAGCGCCAGATTCCGGGTTCGCTTGCCAGTGCACCAGGAATCCATTCGCTGGCGAATTCCTTGGGCGTGTAATGACGGCGTGCGTCTTTGCTCCAGAATGGATCGGTGTAGCGGGATGGCAGATCGGCCAAGCCGGACGTATGCGCCAGCAGTTGTCGCACCGTTATTTTCCCCGCGTCAGTACCTGCATATGCAGCTGGCAGGTAGGTGGCAACGGTTTCATCGAGGTTGAGACGGCCAATCTCCGCGAGTCGCATGACCAAAGTCGCAGTCAGGGGCTTGCTGAGTGAGCCGATACGAAATACGCTATCGTCGGTGACCGCTACCTTCCAGGCCGGCTGTGCCATGCCAAAAGCGGCCTGGTAGATGGGCTGGCCATCGCGCGCGACCAGCACTACGCCGCTAAAGTCGCGCTGTTCAGCATAAGCGCGAACGAGTTGCTCAAGCGTGCTTGCCTGGGCATTCACAGCGGCGCTCAAGGCGAGTACGACCGCACATATCAGACCTATCGGTTTCTGCATTGTTTCCCCTTATTTGGCAGCGTGGTACCCGCCGCGCATGGTAAAGGTTTAACAATACGCTGTGATTTTTCACCGCTTAACAGGCATGCGACGGGCCGCTTGAAAAGCGGTACAGAACGCAAACTCGCCAGATGGATGGAAAGTGGGTCTATTACGCCATTGCTTGGGGCAGTTTCTGTCCACGCGCTGCTTTTAATCAAAGACAATCCGCTGTCCCGCCTCGAATTGATTCTCGTGGCAATAAAATAGGATAAGCGGCGTGTCCTTCGAATACATCATCGCGTCGTCACGCGAAGGGATAAAGATATCCGACCAATTCTCGACCAGGAATACACTGCTGCAGACGAAGCATTCGTCTTCTCCAAACACCACGACGAGCTGCTGAGTTCCCGGCATACGGGCACGTAACCATTTGGTTGCGATGGCCGCATCATTGCCGAATGCGAGCCGCTCGACGGAGTCAACGGTGTTAATGTTCAAGCCGAGATGCGTCTTCGAGTCATGAAGGCCCACCAAATCATAGGCACGGCGAGCACCCTCGGCATCAAGCCAAACGATATCGGCTGAATAATGTTTTAGCTCCTCAACCCGCCAATGTGTTACGTTCATAGACTCTCAGATCCAAGGTAATCAAGTACAGCCAGCATGCAATTATATTGATATTCATACGGAGAACCCCACTGATGCAAATCGAAGAAAGCATTCACGTTGCAGTCCCGCCAGTTGTCATCGATCAAATTTGGAGCGAGGTCGACCGATGGCACTTGTGGGATCCGGATACAAAGCAAGCCCGGCTTAACGGACCATTCGCGGTGGGAACGCAGGGCAGGATCGTTCCCAGCAAGGGGATGGGTATTGCGATGCTGCTCACTGAGCGCACCGCAGGCCGCTCTTTCACCGTGGAAGGCTACATCCCTTGGTTCCGCATCCATTTCGAGCACACGGTTGTTGCCGCAGATGGCGGATCGCAAGTGGTTCACCGCGTGTGGTTCACGGGAGCGCTTGCCTTTCTGTTCGGGCCAGGCGTTGCCAAACAAGTCCGGCAGGGGCTACCCAAGACGATGCGCTCGCTCAAGGCTTATGCCGAGAAGCGCAAGGAAACGCTTCATGATGGCGAGGCGGGCAGGGCTAGCGCGACGACAGCCTGACAGATAGTTTCTCCTCGTCAATTCCTTGCAAACTGCCGCGTCAAATTAACGTGCCGTTCCCGTCATGATGGAATACAATTCTTGCGTGGCAGCCAGCTTGCCTGGCAAGGCCGGGCGCGGCGCCTTTGACCTTGGAAAGATGTTGGCTTATGACTCTGCAGTTCCCCCCGCGAACGGCGCCTTGCGCGCCATCCACGTTCCACCTTTCACGCACACCCCTCGTTTCCCTGTTCGTCCTGACGTTTTCGTGCCTGCTGCTTACGGCGCCCGTCATGGCGGCTGCGGCTGCCAGCAGCAGCGTCATGCTGGAAGAGTTGACCAGCACGGAGTTGCGCAGCCGTATCGATCATGGCGCCACCACCGTGCTGGTGCCGATTGGCGGCGTCGAGCAGAGCGGGCCGTATATCGCGCTGGGCAAGCACAATGTGCGTGCCGGGCTGCTGGCGCGGCAGATTGCGCAAAAACTGGGCAATACCATCGTCGCGCCCGTTGTTTCCTACGTGCCGGAAGGCGCGATTGCTCCGCCGGCCGGCCACATGCGCTTTGCCGGCACGATTTCAATTCCACCGGCCGCCTTCGAAGCCGTGCTGGAAGGGGCGGCCGCCAGCCTGCGCCAGCATGGTTTCCGCGACATCATTTTCCTCGGCGACCATGGCGGCTATCAGAAAAACGAGCAGAACGTGGCGAATAAACTGAACCGTGCCTGGGGCAAAGCTTCCGCAGGCAAGGATGCGCGCGCTTATGCCTTGCTCGACTACTATGACATCACGCAATCGGCCTATATTGCCGAACTGCAAAAGCGCGGCCACAGCAGCGCCGAGATCGGCTTGCATGCCGGCTTGGCGGACGCGGCGCTGATGCTGGCGACGGACCCGTCATTGGTGCGCAGCGAGGCCATGGCCCACGGGCCCAAGCCCGGTGTGGCGGATGGCGTGCGCGGCGACGCCACGCGTGCCACGGCTGAACTGGGCCAGATCGGTATCAAGTTGCAGGTGGACACCTCGGTGGCCGCCATCAGGCAGCTGCTGCAAGGTCATAAATAATTCCGCTGGAAGTGTTGAACTTCCGGCTTTTGCAACGAAACGACGCGAAATCACATGAAAAAATCTCAACGACGCACCATCGTCACCTTATCTGCCCTGGCTGCCGCACTGGCCGGCCTGGGCGTGGCCAGCCAGGTCATCGGCGCCAGCACAGCGGCTCCAGCCGTCGTCGCGCCAGCCGCCGCCTATTCGCCGCTGCCGGGCATGCCGCCGCTGGTGGACCCGAAAAACGTGTACGGCAGCATCGCCAGCAGCAATATGAGTCCTGTCGTCAAGGATCATTTGCGCCGGGTCTACGTGCCCAACCTGCGCTCGAACGATGTGTATGTGATCGATCCGGACAGCCTGAAAGTGGTCGACAAGTTCAAGGTCGGCAGCGGCCCGCAGCACGTGGTGCCGTCTTGGGATTTGCGCACCCTGTGGGTGGCGAACAATGCCGAGCGTACGGACAAGGGCAGTTTGACGCCGATTGATCCTTTGAGCGGCAAGCCGGGCAAGGAAGTGCCCGTGGACGATCCCTACAATATGTATTACACGCCGGACGGCAAGTCGGCCATCGTCGTGGCCGAAGCGCGCCACCGCCTCGATTTCCGCGATCCGAAGACCATGGCGGTGCAGTATTCGATCGACACGCCCCAGTGCGGCGGCATCAACCATGCGGATTTTTCGAATGACGGCCGCTACGCCATGTTCACCTGCGAGTTCGACGGCACCATCGCCAAGATCGACCTGGTGGGCCGCAAGGTCGATGGCTACCTGAAATTGCAGATGCCGGCCAAGCGTTTTGCCGAGTCAGGCCCTGTGGGCGGCCCGGCGAACGAAATCTGCAGCGTCAAGAAGGGCATGCCGCAAGACATACGCATTTCGCCTGACGGCAAGAAATTCTTTATCGCCGACATGGATGCCGACGGCGTGCACATCGTCGATGGCGCCACCTTGAAGGAAATCGGCTTCATCCAGACAGGCGTGGGCGCGCACGGCCTGTATCCTAGCCGTGACGGCAAGAAATTGTACGTGGCCAACCGCGGCACGCACCGTATCCACGGCAAGCCGAAGGGCAAGGGCAGCGTCAGCGTGATCGATTTCGCCACCGAAAAAGTCGTGGCGAACTGGCCGATTCCCGGCGGCGGCAGTCCCGACATGGGCAATGTGAGCGCCGATGGCAAGTACCTGTGGCTGTCCGGCCGTTTCGACGACGTGGTTTATCGCATCGATACGAACAGCGGCGACGTTGCCAAGGTCAAAGTAGGCCAGGAACCGCATGGCCTGACCGTATGGCCGCAGCCGGGCCGTTATTCGCTCGGTCATACGGGCAACCTGCGCTAGCAGGCGCATGGCGCTTCCTGGAGCAACGGAGCGGGATCTGCAGTTATGCTTGCCTAAAAGACAATATTGGAGCATACTGTATTTCCTATTTCACTACCGCCAGGGAGCGCTATCATGATTCTTGATCACATCGGTTTGAATGTCAGCGATGCACAGGCCAGCAAGGCCTTCTTTTCGGCCGCCCTGGCGCCCTTGGGCGTGTCGGTGGTGATGGAAGAGCAAGGCTGGGTCGGCCTGGGCAAGGATGGCAAGCCCGATTTCTGGTTCGGCGTGGGCGGCGCGCCGCATGCCGGCATGCACCTTGCCTTCGCGGCGGACAACCGTGCCCAGGTAGATGCCTTTTACCAGGCCGCGCTGGCAGCGGGCGGCAAGGATAACGGCGCCCCGGGCATCCGTGCCATCTATCACCCGAATTACTATGGCGCGTTCGTGCTGGGGCCCGATGGTCACAATGTCGAAGCCGTCTGCCACCATCCCGAATCCTGACACCGTTATTTCCTGAAGAGAGCAGCATGAAGCACAGCGCCACCCTGTTTGCCGACGATGCCGGCCGCTATGCCTACGTGAAAGCGGGTTTTTCCTGGCCGGCCCTGTTCCTGGGTTCGTTCTGGGCCGTCGCCAAGCGCCGCTGGTGGCTGTTGCTGCTCATGCTGGCGATGGATGCGTGCCTGTGGTTTGGCAGCCATCTGGCCACCGAACTGCGCATTGGCCCGATGATGCTGTTGATGGCCGCCGCGGAACTCAGTTACTTGCTGGCGCGTGGCTGGTATGGCAACCGCTGGCTGGAAGCTTCGCTGCGCAGCCATGGCTACAAGCCCGTCGCGCCGGGCGCGGGCGCCGCTTGTTGAGCCTGCCTGCCACAGATTTCCCATCCCGTCACTGACGTTTGCCAAGGGCAAGCCGTCCAGCCAAAACTTTCTGCGCAGCCTAGCGCACCTTTGATCCAGATCATCCCTCACCTGCGGTGCTCACGTAGCCTTGGGACTCGCGTTGCAAAGCATCTTCCCACCAATCGGATATGTTTTTTCGCGTTTCGTGGCGTAGCCCGGCCGTCTGCCTTACCGTTCGACAGCCGGTGGTGTCGCCATCTGTTTATGTCCACCCAACCGCTATTTAATGAGGAACTCCATGTATCCATATTCCCGTAGTGTTACCCCCGCCGCCAAAAACCACCTGGAAGCGCAACTGGCTTTTTTCAATGGATTGTCGAAGTCGCTGTTCCAGTCGGTGCAGCACTTCAGCGACTTGAACATGCAACTGGCGCAAGGCTTGCTGGAAGAAACCACCGTCACCAGCCAGAACCTGCTGACGGTCGAGCGCGCTGAAGATGTGTTCCAGGTGGCTGCTGCTTCCGGCCAGCCAGCCGCCGAGCAATTACGCAAGTACCAGCAACAGCTGTCGCGCCTGGCAGCCGATACGCAGGTCGAACTGGCCAACGTGGCAGAGCGTCATGTGAATGAAACGAGCCGTACCGCCAAGGCACTGGCCGAAGAAGTGGCCCGCACGGCGTCGGAAGAAACGGAGAAAAACGTGCGCAAGCAGCAGGAAGCCATGCAGCGCATCGCCGAACCGTTCCAGGCCTATCATCAGAACGGCGCCAACCGCGACCAGCAACGCGGCGCGCAAAGCCGTGACGGTCAAAGCCTGCAAAGCGCCAGCCACCAGGGCAGCCAGCAGTCGGCCGGCAGCGAAGGCTCGGCCAGCGGCAGCGTATCGCAAGCGGGTTCCGCACAAAGCAAGAGCAGCAGCGCCAGCCGTAAAGAGTAAGCACGAAGCTGCTTGCGGCTGAGCCGCATCGCGAGGGCCGAGCCTTGCGGTGCGGCTAGCTATGCGGCCAGCCGGCACGCAGCATCGTGCGTCTTGGCTTGGACAGAGCGCCCTCCCTTTAAGGGGTGGGCGTTTTGTCGTACGCGTGCAGTCCAGGGGCCGGCGTGGCCGCGCCAGCTGAGCGGGACGGCAAGGTTATGCTTGCTGGCAAGGCAGTATCTGGCAAGACTGCAGACAAGTTTGCGGACAAGAGCGCGGACGGGACCGCGTCACCGGTGCCGCTGTTGGCATCGATGAAGGCGCTGACGGCGTCCAGGGTGGGCGCCAGCCTGCGCAAGGGCGCGGCCAGCGTGGCGATCAGGGTGGCGTGGCCCACGTGGTCGAAATAGGTTTCCGTCACGGGCCTGGCAAGCGTCCGCAAGGCATTGGCCAGGCCGCCCGTGTTGCGTTGCGGATCGACCAGTTTATCCTGTCCGGGCAAGGGGGCGATCAGCAGGGCGGGCGGAGCCTCGGCCGTCACGTGATGGATGGGCTGCGAAGCGGCGGGCGTGTCAGGGTAAAAGAAAACGGGCCGGGTGGTGGTATTTTCGATCGGCAAAAAATCATAGGGGCCGGCCAGGCCTATCCAGCCCCGCAAGTCGTGCGGGCGCATGCCGTGGCGCGCCAGCAGGCTGGCGTCGAGCGCCACCATCGCCGCATTGTAGGCGCCGGCGCTATGGCCCATGACGAACAAGCGCGTCGGGTCGCCGCCATGGCGGCTGGACTCCATCGCGGCCCAGGCCACGGCGCGGGCCGCATCCTGCAAGATCTCGGGGTAGTGCACGTCCGGATACAGGCGGTAGTCGGCGATCACGGCCAGATAGCCGCGCGCCGCGAGCGCATGGCCAACGAAGGCATAGTCGGCGCGCTCGCCCGTCGTCCAGTTGCCGCCATAAAAGAACACCACCACGGGCACGGGCCCCGTGCGCACTTTTGGAGCGTAGACATCGAGCTTTTGCCGCGGCAAGGGGCCGTAGGCCAGGCCGCGCGTCACTTGCGAAGCGCTGCCGGACGACAAGGCATTGATGGCCATCAAGGGCGAGCAGGCGGCCAGGCCGGCAGCCAGCGGGATGGCCGCCAGCACGCCGAGCAGGGTGGTGCGCAGGATCGTCATGCTTGCTCCTGATGGTGATGGCTGATGCTTGCAGTGTAGGCCAGGCAGGGCAGGGCGCACACGGGTAAGTTGCTGTATAGCATAGATAAATGTTGCATGCGTCAATCAATCCTGTAACAGCCATTTACGCGCCGTGGCGATGACGGCGTCCGACAGGGTGCGCGTGAGCGGCGTCTGGATATCCCAGGCATGCCAGGTCAGGGGCACGTCGAGCGCCTGTCCGGCCGCCACGTCGACCAGTCTGCCGGTGGCCAGCGCCGTTTCCGCCTGCAGCAAGGGCACCATGCCATACGCATAGCCCGCTTCGATGAAGCGCACAAAGTCGCGCGCCGAACCGAGCACGTGGTGCGGATAGCGTCCCGTGTAACCGAGGCGGTGCTGCAGATAGCGCTCGTGCAGCGCATCCTTGCTGCCGAACGTGATGGCGGGCGCCTGGCTGACGGCTTCCACCGTAAAACCATAGGGAAACCATTGCTGCGCGAACGCGGGCGAGGCCACGCACAGATAACGCATGCCGCCCAGCGGCGTGGCCGTGGTGCCGGCCACCAGGTCGTTGGCGCTGGTGACGCAGGCAAACACGCGCCCTTCGCGCAACTGGCTCAGGGTATGGTCCTGGTCGTCGAGGCGGATATCGAGCAGGCACGACGGCGGCGACAGCAGCGGCCCCAGCGCTTCCGGGATCCAGGTGGCGGCGCTGTCGGCGTTGACGGCGATGGCCAGTTCCGGCAGTTGCGTGGTGGGGCCGGGCTGGGCGTCGAGCGCCGCTTCGAGCAGCTTGACTTGCCGGTAGTGGGCGATCAGCCGCTGGCCCGCTTCCGTCGGCAGGGGCGGGTGGCTGCGGATGATCAATAAGGTGCCCTCCAGGTTTTCCAGGGTGCGGATGCGCTGCGACACGGCCGGCTGGCTGATCGCCAGCGCCTGCGCGGCCTTTTCAAAGCTGCCCAGGCCGATCACGGCGTCGAGGGCGGCCAATCCACGGTAATCGACGACGCGCATAAGTTTCTCTTATATATGGTTAGAATCATTCATTATACTTATATTTACTTTTTCTTTACACTGTTGAAATAGGGTAACAACTCCACTCTCCCGCGCGGTCCTCCTGGTTCCGCACCACCCTCCACCTACCTCTGATGACTTTGCCGTTGCCGGCAGAGCGTGGGCGGCCGTGCGCGTGATGGAAAGCAATAAAGGAATCGATATGGACAGCGCAATCTTCTTGAAAGGCATGGGGCTCGGAGCGAGCCTGATCGTGGCCATCGGCACGCAAAACGCCTTCTTGCTCAAGCAGGGCTTGAAACGCCATTACGTGCTCACCTGCATCCTGGTCTGCCTCGTGTGCGATGCGATTTTGATCACGGCAGGCGTGGCCGGCATGGGCACCTTCATTGCCGACAACCCTAATTTCCTGCTGTGGGCCAAGGCCGGCGGCGCCACCTTCCTGATCGCGTATGGCTTGCGCGCGGCCAAATCCGCCTGGCGCCCAACGGCCTTGACGGTGTCGGCCGCCAAGTCGCCGGAAGGCTACTGGGCCGTGATCGGCGCGGCGCTGGCGTTCAGCCTGCTGAACCCGCACGCCTTCCTCGATACGGTCATCCTGCTCGGCTCGATCGGCGGCCAGCATGAAGGCGTGGGACGCTTCTACTTCGCCGGCGGTGCCATCATGGCTTCGGCCCTGTGGTTCTTCCTGCTGGGCTTTGGCGCCCGCTACCTGGCGCCCGTGTTTGCCAAGCCCATTGCCTGGCGCGTGCTCGACGGCATCATCGCCCTCGTCATGTGGGCCATCGCCGCCTCGTTGTTCCTGTAAAGCATCAGCGCGTCAGGAAGGCCAGCACGCGGCTGGCCAGCTTGCCATACGGCGGCCACAGCAGTTTCAAGGCGCTGTAGCGGGCCTGATAAAACACGGGCCGCAGCTTGCTGAAGGTGTGGAAACCTTCCACGCCATGGTAGTGGCCCATGCCGGACTCGCCCACGCCGCCGAATGGCAGGTCGTGCTGGCCCACGTGGTACAGGGCGTCGTTGACGGACACGCCGCCCGACATCACCCGGTCGATCAGCAGCTGCACCGTGCGGGCATCATTGCTGAATGGATAGATGGCCAGCGGGCGCGGCCCCGCGTTGATGCTGTCGATCACGCTTTCCAGGTCGGTATAGCCGCGCAGCGGCAGGATGGGGCCGAAGATTTCCCGCATCAGCAGCAGGCTGTCCTCGGGCGCGTCGAGCACGATGTGCGGCGCGATCTTGCGCGTTGCGCGGTCGTGGCTTGGGCCCGGTAGCAGTGAAATCACTTGTGCGCCCCGTGCGCGCGCCTCGTCGAGCGCCTGCAGCAGGCGCTCAAAGGCAGCCGCGTCGATGATGGAGGTGTAGTCGGGCGTGTCCAGCCCGGCATAGCGGGCCGGCATGATCTGGCGCGCATGGTCGACGAAGGCGGCGATGCTGGCTTCGGGCAGCCAGGCGTGGTCGACGCAGGTGCAGATTTGCCCCGCGTTGAGGTATTTGACGAACAGGATGCGCTCGGCTGCCGTGCGCACATCGAAGTCGGCGCAGACGATGGCCGGCGCCTTGCCGCCCAGCTCCAGGGTCACGGGGCACAGATTGCGCGCGGCGGCCGCCATGACGGCCCGGCCCGTCTGGCCGGAACCCGTAAACAGCAGGTGATCGAACGGCAATTGCGAAAACGCCATGCCCACGCCGCCCGTCTCGTCAAAGAATTGCAGTTTTTCAGGCGGAAAGTAGGCGGGCATCTTGTCGATCAGCAGCCGCGCCAGGTGGCGCGAGTTTTCGCTCATCTTGACCATGGCGCGGTTGCCGGCGGCAAAGATATAGGTCAAGGGCACCAGGCTCAGGTTCATGGGAAAATTCCACGGCACGATGACGCCCACCACGCCCAGCGGCTGCGGCAGCACGCGGTTGCGGGCGCCAGGGAAATTGCGCCAGTCGACGCCACGGCGCTGCGGCCGCATCCATTTCTTCAAGTGTTTTAATACATGGGCTATGCCGTCAATGGCGGGAAAGATCTCCGCCAGCAAGGTTTCGTGGCGTGAGCGGTTGCCATAATCGGCGCTGATCGCTTCGCAGAGCGCGTCTTTATGGTCGCGGATGAAGCGCTGCAAGGTTTGCAGGTCGCGTTTGCGCTCGGCCAGGGGCGGCACGGGGCGGGCCAGGCAGGCGGCACGCTGCACGGCCAGGACCGCGGCAAGTTCGGTGCTCAGTTCCCTATTTTCTGCGACATCAGGCATTGTTTTCCTTGGCTGGCTCGGCAATGTGCGCGCCGTTCCACCGCACTATAGTGGACTATCCGGATAAGTGCCGCCAGCGTGCCGACGGCCTTGCACGATACGCCGTAAAATGTCCGGCAACTGTACGCTACCCTTTCCAGGAATGCCATGACCTCGACCACGCCAGACTCCCTGCACATCGTGTGCCCCCATTGCGACGCCGTCAACCGCCTGCCGGCCGCCCGCCTGATTGAGCAGCCCACTTGCGGCAAATGCCAGAAGGATTTGTTTACGGGCCAGCCCGTGGACCTGGCCAGCGCCCGCTTCCTCAAGCATATCGAACGCAGCGACATTCCCGTGCTGGTCGATTTCTGGGCGCCGTGGTGCGGCCCCTGCCGCAGCATGGCGCCATTCTATGTGCAAGCCGCGAAGACCCTGGAGCCGGCGTTTCGCGTCGTCAAGGTGAATACGGAAGCGTCGCCGGACCTGGGCAGCCGTTTCAATATCCGCAGCATTCCCACCCTGGCGCTGTTCCGCAAAGGCATGGAAGTGGCGCGCCAGCCGGGCGCCATCGATGCGCAAGCCATCATCGCGTGGGCGCGGGACAAAGCCCGCTTTTGAGCCGACAGGAAAACCGTGACGGTTTTCCATTTGACATTTAGTATGGCGCCATATTATATTGCGCCATATGATAAAACTCGAACAGAAATATACGGCCCTGCTCGGCGACGTGCAGCGCCGTGCCAGCGGTCTCGACATGACGCGGTCCATCGGCCAGTTGCGGTTGTGCTTTGAAGTGCTGGGCCTGGCGTCCGCCATCGATGGCGATTGCGCCGCGCGCCTGGGCCGGCATGGTTTATCGGAAGGCAAATTTGTCTTGTTGTCCCTGCTGCGCGACGTGCCTGACGGACTCTCGCCGCACGAACTGGCCGAGCGGGCCGGCGTGACGCGCGGCACCATCACGGGCTTGCTCGACGGCCTGGAGCGCGACGGTTTCCTGGCGCGTCACCCAGACCAGGTCGACCGGCGCAAGCTGCTGGTGCGCCTGAGCGCCAAGGGAGCAGGCGCCGCTGCCACCCTGGTCGATGAGCATGCGCAATGGATCGCCAGCCTGTTTGCCGATTTCACGGCTGAGGAAATGCAGTTGTTGAGCGCGCTGCTGGAAAAAGCCTGGCGCAAGACGGATCGAGGTGCCGCATGAGCCGTGGCGTCGCCGACATCGCTCCCGCGCGCCTGGCCCTGCTGAACGGGGGCAGCGTGGCCAGCGCCACCCTGACGGAAGGGCTGGCCATCGATTTCGCCCAGTTGCTGGCCGCGGCCGTGCCCGCTATCGGCGCCGCGCGCCTGGAGCAGATGCGCGCGCAGGCCGCAGCCGGTATCACCAGACGCATGGCACTGGCGGCGCAATTGCTGCTCGAGGCCAACACCGACCTGGCGCTGCTGCAAGCACATGCCTCCGACACGGTACGCGGCTGGGCCTGCTTTGCCATCGCCAGCCAGGCGGGCTGGCCCTTGCCGCAGCGGCTGGCCGCCATGCGCCCGCTGGCCGATGATGGCCATTTCGGCGTGCGCGAATGGGCCTGGCTGGCGCTGCGGCCCCATCTGGCTGCGCATCTTGAGGAGGCGATTGCCTTGCTGGCGCCGTGGACGGCAGACCCGTCGGAAAGAGTGCGCCGTTTCGCCTGCGAAGCGCTGCGCTCGCGCGGCGTGTGGTGCGCGCATATTGCCCGGCTAAAAGAGCAGCCGCAGCTGGCCTTGCCCGTGCTGCAAGCCTTGCGTGCCGACCCGGCCGTCTATGTGCAGGATTCCGTGGCCAACTGGCTCAACGATGCGGCCAAGAGCCAGCCGGACTGGGTGCGCAGCCTGTGCGCGCAATGGCTGCTGGAAAGCCCCGTTGCCGCCACACAGCGCATCTGCAAGCGGGCACAGCGTTCGATTTCTTAATTTTTTTGGAGGAAAAACATGCATTACCTGTTAGAACTGTACAGCCCAAAACCCGCCTGGCTGGCCCTCGACGGCGCCGCGCGCCAGGCGTATTTCGCCACGGTGGGCGCCGGCATGGCGGCTTTGTCCGGCATGGGCGCCGAAGCGCTGGCCATGGGCGCCATCGATGGCGGCAAGCTGCATGCGGCTGCCCAGCAATTCTATGCCGTCTGGCGCTTCCCGGACGAGGCGGCGCTGGACGCCTTGTTGGACGGCATCGCCGCCACGGGCTGGCATGATTATTTCGACACCATCAATGCGGCTGGCCCGGCGGTGGATTTCCCTGCCCACCTGGCGCAGCTGGCGGCCGCCTAAGCGTACGGCGTTTTCCTTGCCACTGAGGTAAAGTTGGCATTTCCATCCGAACACTGACGTTGATGCCGACCAAACTGCTTTTCGCACTGATACTTGCCCTGGCGCCCATGCTGGCGTCGGCAATCCCTGCCACCCCGCAAGCCCTCGTCGCCGCTGCCCGCAAGCAGGTGGGCGTGACCGTGCAGTACGATCCGCGCTATGAACGACTCGCCTATCCGGGCGGCGACGTGCCGCTCGAGCGGGGCGTGTGCACGGATGTGGTCGTGCGCGCCTACCGCCAGCTGGGGCAGGATTTGCAGGTGCTGGTGCACGAAGACATGCGCAAGGCGTGGCAGGTGTACCAGCAGCAGGGACGCTGGCAAATGAAGGGGCCGGACCGCAATATCGACCACCGCCGCGTGCCGAACCTGGGCACCTACTTTGCCCGCCATGGCACCAGCCTGCCGCCAAGCAAGGAAGCGAACGCTTACCGCGCGGGCGACATCGTCACCTGGCGCCTGCCGCGCAACCTCACGCACATCGGCATCGTCAGCGACAAGCAATCGTGGAGCGGCGTGCCGTTGATCATCCACAACATCGGCGAGGGCGCGCGCGAGGAAAATATTCTGTTCAGCTATCCCATCACGGGACATTATCGCTGGCAACCCCGTTGATGGCCAGCGGTGCTATTTCCTGCAGGATCGCCAGCACGAGGGCCAGCGCCGTGTCGATATCGAGCTTGTCGATGGCGCCATAGCCGAGAAACAGTCCCGCATGGCGCGCCTCTCCGTGATAAAAACCCGATAGCGCATACAGGCTGACGTCGGCCAGGCGCGCGCGGCGCAGCAATTCGGCGATATCGAGCGGCGCCTGGGCCAGGGCCGCCACGTGGAAGCCGGCGCTGGCCGGCACCAGGCGGAACCACGGCGCCAACGGGCCGTTGAACCAGTGCTGCAGCCGCTCGCGCCGCCCCGCATAAATATCGTGGCAGCGGCGGATGTGGCGCAGCAAATGGCCATCGCCGATGAATTTGGCCAGCGCATGCTGGCCCAGGGTGGCCGTATGGCAATCGCTCAGGTATTTCACCGTTTCCACGGCAGCCACGATGGCTTGCGGCAGCACCGCATAGCCGAGCCGCAATTCCGGCAGCATGATCTTGGAAAAGCTGCCCACGTGGGCGACGACGCCGTAGCGGTCCATGCTTTGCAGGGAATCCTCGGGCCGGCCTTCGTAACGGAAGGCGCTGTCGTAATCGTCTTCAATGATGATGGCGCCCAGCTGATGCGCCCGCTCCAGCAAGGCATGGCGGCGCGCCATGCTCATCGGCATGCCGAGCGGAAATTGATGCGCGGGCGTGACATAGATCAAGCGTGTGCCGTCCGGGATTTGCCCGACGATGATGCCATCCTCGTCCACGTCGATGCCCACCACGCGGGCGCCCTGACTGGCGAACACGGCGCGTGCCACCGGGTAACCGGGTTCTTCCACGGCAACCGTGTCGCCCGCTTCCAGCAAGGTCAGCGCCAGCAGGTGCAAGGCTTGCTGTGCGCCGCTGGTGACGAGCACTTGTTCTTCGGTGCAATGGATGCCGCGGCTGAAGGCGGCATGGCCGGCAATCGCCGCGCGCAAGGACGGCAAGCCGGCGACAGGGCCATAGCGGCCGCGTGCCTGGCCACCCTGGCGCAGCGCGTGCAGCATGCAGGAGCGCCATTCATCCTGCGGGAAGTGCGCGGGCGTGGCGCGCCCGCCGATGAAGGCGTAGCGCGCTGGCGTTTCCTGGCTGGCGCGGCGCAGGGGCGTGGGCGTCGCTTCCCAGCGGGCGATGCGCTGCGCGCTGGCCAGCGGCGTGCTGGCGTGGCGGCGCTGCGGCGACGCGTGCGGCGTCTGCACGAAGCTGCCCACGCCTACTTTGCCGACCAGCAGCTTTTCATAGCCGAGCTTGTCATATACGTCGGATACCGTCTTGCGCGACAGGCCCAGCTGGCTGGCCAGCAGGCGCGAGGGCGGCAATTGCTGGCCGTCCGTCAGCCGGCCCGAGCGGATGGCCTCGCTGAGCTGGCGGTACAGCTGGCCGCCCAGGTCGCGCGTGCCGTCGATCAGGATATGTAATTCCATGGTGTGTCTGCTGGTGGTCTGCTGTTTTTCGGGAGGATTGGCCTGCCGCGCGTACTGCTTGCGCTTCTACAATGGTGCATCTTTACTCTCTCAAGGAATGCATCATGACACAGCAACGACTCGACTTCACACAAGCTTCGCCGGACGCCGTCAAGGCCATGTACGCGCTGGAAGCGGCGATCGCCAGGCTGGGCGTGGAACACTCGCTGCTCGAACTGATCCGCCTGCGCGCCTCGCAAATCAATGGCTGCGCCTTTTGCGTGGACATGCACACGAGCGACGCGCGCAAGGCGGGCGAAACGGAGCGCCGCCTGTATGCCGTGTCCGTCTGGCGCGAAACACCGTTCTTCACGCCGCGCGAGCGGGCCGTGCTGGCCTGGACGGAAGCGTTGACCCTGCTGCCGCAAAGCCAGGCACCGGATGACGTGTATGCGGCGCTGGCGGAACAATTGACACCGGCGGAAATGGTCAACATCACTCTGGCCATCGGCTCCATCAATACCTGGAACCGCCTGGCCGTGGGCTTCCGCAAGATGCCTGTATAAGTTCTGTGTTCGTTCGCGAACAGACGTATGGTTTGCTGCTGCGTAGGCTGGCAGGACGATTGATCAGCCAGGGAGCAGCCATGCAAGTACCTATCGGGGACGGCGCCGAAAAGACGGCGGCACAGCAGGAAGAAGCGCGCCGCGAATTCATCGCCGAACTGTGGCGGCGCTACGAAGCGTTGCAGGAATGGGCCGTCAGCCACTGGCCGGACCAGCAGCACCCCCTCAGTTCGGCCGACTTCGTCGAGGCGCGCAAGGAGATATTGAGCTTGCGTTCGCCGGCCGGTTCCTTGAACCAGCCGGCGCAAAATGATGAGGCCGAACCGGAGCAGGGCGGGGCGCAATACCAGGATGTGACGCCTGCGCCGTGGCCCTGATCCGACCTACTCGTTGGCCTTGCCCTGCGCAAACACCCAGCACAATAAACTTACCAGCAGTCCAGCCATCACGCCATACGCCAGATTCAAGGCGCTGTCGAACAGCAGCGGCGCCACCAGGCCCGAGACCAGCGCGAACAGCAGCATCTGGATGAACGATTGCATCGACGACGCCAGGCCGCTGTTGTTGGGGAAGTGGTTCAAGGCCATCAAAGTCATCGGCGGCATGGCGATCGACAGGGCGAACGAATAGAAGAACAGGGGCAGCACGGCCCACGGCACTTCGGCGGCAAAGACATAGTTGTAGCCGATGTTGGCTGCAGCCGCCACCAGCATCAGGATAAATCCGGCCCAGATCATCTGGCGCTGGCTGTAGCGGTGGGCGATTTTCGCCGACAGGGCCGAACCGAACACCATGCCGCTGATCAGGGGAATGAACAGCCAGGCAAATGCCGTTTCCGGCAGATGCAGGATGTTGATGATGAAGTAGGCAGCCGAACCGATGTACAGGGCGAAACCGCCAAAGGCGGCGCCGATGGCCGTCGACAGCAGCAGGAACTGGCGGTGGCACAGCACTTTCCAGTAATTGACGGCGATGTCGCCCAGGTGGAAGGCGTGGCGCTGCTCCTTCGGCAGGCTTTCCGGCAGCGCGCGCCAGACGACGACGAACATCAGCACGCCAAACGCCGTGAGGAACCAGAAGATCCAGCGCCAGCCCAGGCCCACCTGCAGCCAGCCGCCCAGCACGGGCGCGATGGCAGGCGCCAGCGCGAACACCATCATGATGTGGGAAAGAATTTTTTGCGCGGCGGCGCCCGAATAGCGGTCTTGCACGATGGCGCGGCCGATCACGGAGCCGGCGCCCGCCGACAGCCCCTGCAGCACGCGCCAGGCCAGCAGCCAGCCCAGCGACGGCGCCAGCGCGGCGCCCACGGAGGCGATCACATACAGCACTAGCGAGACGAGAATCACGGGACGGCGGCCGAACGAGTCGGACAGGGTGCCGTAAAACAGCATCATGAAGGCGAACGTGAACAGGAAAAAGCTCAGGGTCTGCTGCACCAGCAGGGGGCTGGCATTGAAATCGTGCACGATGGCGGGGAAAGACGGCAGATAGGTGTCAATTGCAAGCGGTCCGACCATCGCCAGGCCCGCCAAGATCCATGTTAATAATTTAGTCATGTTGAAGAGTGTTTTTGTTAGTCCGTCATTTTACGCTAGTGGCAACAATCGGGTTTGATCGCTGGCCGCCACGCGATCCATATGCGTTTTTCACATATGCAACCTTGAAATTCTTCGTTTGCATCGCTTGTCGCCACCGCTAAGCTGGGGCGACCCGGCCTGTTCGCCGTTTTCTGGAAGTGATACGCCATGCACAGCATTTATCCCGCGGCGCCCGCCGACGACACGGCCCAGTGGAACCTGGGACCCGTGATCCAGGCCTTGCGCAGCTCGCGCGAAGACAAGCACAAGATCCGCCATAACGGCAGGGTGCGTGAACTGCCGTCGCGCGAAGCCCTCACCACCATCGTCAACGGCTTGTCGGCGGCCCTGTTCCCCACGCATTACGGACGGCCCAACCTGACGGACGAAAGCATCGATTATTTTGTCGGCGACACCCTCAATACCACTTTGAACCGCCTCAGCGAACAGGTGCGGCGCGGCTTGCTGTTCTCGGCTCCGGCTCACGCCGTTCCGGCCGGCGATGAGGGCGATGGCGCCAGCGACGACGCGGCCCTGGCGCAGCAGGCGCGCGACATCACGCGCGCGTTCGCCGCCAGCCTGCCCGATATCCGCGCCCTGCTGGTGTCGGACGTGCAGGCCGCCTACGCAGGCGACCCGGCCGCCACCTCGGTGGCCGAGATCATGCTGTGCTACCCGGGCACCATCGCCATCCTGTACCACCGCCTGGCCCACCGCCTGCACGCGCTCGGCGCACCGTTCCTGGCGCGACTGATCGCCGACATCGCGCACACCCTGACGGGCATCGACATCCATCCGGGCGCGCACATCGGCGCCTCCTTTTTCATCGACCATGGCACGGGCGTGGTGATCGGCGAGACGGCCATCATCGGCCAGCGGGTGCGCCTGTACCAGGCCGTCACCCTGGGCGCCAAGCGCTTCCCGGCCGATGCTTCCGGCGCGCTGATCAAGGGCACGCCGCGCCACCCCATCGTCGAGGATGACGTGGTCATTTACGCGGGCGCAACCGTGCTGGGGCGCATCACCATCGGCGCGGGATCGACTATCGGGGGAAATGTGTGGCTGACGCAGAGCGTGCCGCCTGAGAGTAATGTATCCCAAGCGCAGATGCGTAACGATTAGGTGCGGCGGAAGGGGCGTAACCCCAGAGTTAGGGCTGGGGTCAGACCCAACGGGTCTGACCCACAGTCTTACTTCACCGTCAAGACTTCATACCGTGCCACGGGCACGCCATCCTTCAGCAGCAGCAATTCCTGGTCGGCGTAGCGGTAGCCATTGACTTCGCCCAGGGTGCTCAGGAGCAGGCGCTCGAGGTCCATGTCCTGCGGCTGGCACATCATCATGGTACCGGCCATCTGTCCAAAGTTCAGGGTGCTGACGCCATCGCTGGTGTAGCCGCCCATCATCTGGTTGCAGCCGCTGTTGCCGCTGGCGCGGCCTTCGGCCAGCTGCAGGGTCACTTCGCGCTGCTCGGGCGCCTTGCGCACCACTGGCTTGCCCTTCAATTCCTTCAGCTTCCACTGCGTGCCCGTCAGCTTCGGCGCCGGCTTGGCGGGCGAGGTGGCGCCTGGCGCGGCGGCGGCAGCGTCGCTGCGTACGGGCGTTTGCGCGCAGCCGGCCGTGATGGCGACGATGGCGGCGAGGGGAATCAGGCTGGCGAGTTTAAACATGGCAATCCTTCTTTAAATGAATGGCGCCAGCGTAGCAGATTGGCGCCGCGCCAGCGTGCACGGTTGACAAGCCTACCGTTCCTGCTCCAGGCGCGCCTCGAGCACGGTGCGCGCCGCCGCCACGTAGGCGCGGCAAGCCTGCGGGTCGATGAACGCTTCGCTGCCGGCCGAGGCGCTCGCCTCCAGCCGTTGCCACAATTGCGACGCTTCCGGGTGGGCGGAGATCAGCACGTCGCAAGGCAGTTTTTCCAGGGTCTCGAAGCTGTGGCGCAAGTCCGCCGCTGCGTTCGGATACTCGCTGCTGGCGCTGAATTTGAAGCCGGGACGCGAAACGGCGTTGACACTGTCCGCGTAGACCATGTGCAGGCAGCGGGGGCCGTCGCACGATTGCCACGTCCAGCTCAAGCCTCCGGGCGTGTGGCCCGGCGTGGCATGCGCCGTCAGGTTGACGGGGCCGACGTTGAACTGGCTGCCGTCGCGCGCCAGGCGCATGTCCTTGACGGGCGGGTACTTGGGCAGCGCGTGGTATTGCGGGTCGTCCGGGCCCACTTCGCCCGACGCCAGGTCCAGCGCGGCCGATGGGCTGGCGGCCACCAGCGCATTGCTGCGCCGCTGCAGTTCGGCCAGGCCGCCCGCATGGTCGATATGGCCATGCGAATTGAGGATCAGTTTTACATCCTCGATGCGAAAACCCAGGGCGGCGATATTGGCGATGATCTTGGGCGCCGATTCCGGCAAGCCGCCGTCGATCAGCACGTGGCCCTGCGGCGACGTCACCAGCACGGAACTGAGGCCTTTCACGCCCACATAATAGGTATTACCGAAGATGCGGAACGGCGCCTCGTCCGCGTTCCAGGTGGCGCAGACCTCGCAGCCAAGCGTCGGCGGCGTGACTGGCGCCTGCGCCAATGCCAGGGAGCCATGGCCTGCCAGCAGCGCCAGTGCCAGCGCGCGTATAAGAGTGGGGGGCATTGCGATCCTTATCCGTGGTGCCAGGGTGGCATATGCTGACACGGAACGGGGCTGGACGCAAATGGCGCCTGGTGTCAGATGGCGTGCGCGGCGTGCAGTTCGCCGAGGATGGCCTCCTTTAATTGGGCTTGCGCCGCCGGCGTGCGCAGGCGGGGCCGGGGTGCGCTTGCGTCGTACTGGGCGCGTGGCGGTCCGGCGCGCGTGTCGAGCATGACGATGCGATCACTCAGGTACAGCGCTTCATCGATATCGTGCGTCACCAGCAGCACGCTCAAGCCATGGCGCGCGGCGACGGCGGCCAGCAAGTCTTGCAGCTTCATGCGCGTAAAGGCATCGACGGCGGAAAACGGTTCGTCCAGCAGCAGGATGTGGGGCTGGCCAAACAGGCCGCGGGCAATCGCCGCGCGCTGCGCCTGGCCGCCCGACAGCTGCTTGGGCAGGCTGTGCGCGTGGCCTTGCAAGCCTACTTCCTCCAGCAATTGCGCGACCCTGGGATCGTCTTCGCCGCCAGCACCGAGGCCGAAGGCGATGTTTTGCGCCACCGTCAGCCAGGGAAACAAACGCGGTTCCTGGAAGATCAGGCCGATGTCGGCGTGCACGCCCGCCAGCAGCTTGCCGTCGAGGCGCAGGGTGCCGCGGAAGTCCGTATCGAGGCCTGCCACGATCGATAGCAGGCTGCTCTTGCCGCAGCCGCTGGCGCCGATCAGGCTGACGATCTCGCCCTGGCGCAGCTGCAACTGGAGGTTATGCAGCACGCGCCGCGCGCCATAGGATTTGTCATGGATGGCAATGTCAAGCAGGGCGGTCATGCGTGGAGGCTTTCGTCAGGTGGTGGCATAGCTGTCGCGCCAGGCGAGCAAGCGGGTTTCCACGCGCTGCATCAGGCTGTCGCTGGCCTTGCCCAGCACGGCCAGCAGCACGATGGCGGCCAGCACGATGTCGGCGCGGCTCGTTTCGCGCCCGTCGCTGAGCAGATAGCCGAGGCCCTGGCTGGCGGCGATCAATTCGGCTGCCACCATGAACATCCAGGCCAGGCTCAAACCATTGCGCAGACCCGTGAAGATGGCGGGCAGGGCGGCTGGCAGCAGCACGCGCCGCGCCAGCGCGGGGCGGCTCAAACGGTACATGCGGGCCGCGTCGATCAGCTTGCGGTCCACGTCGCGGATGCCCGATGCCACGCCCATGTAGACGGGGAAGAAGGCGCCGATGCCGATCAGGACCAGCTTGGGCGCTTCATCGATCCCTAGCCACAGCAGCAGCAAGGGCACCCAGGCCAGCGAGGGAATCGCGCGCAGGGCCTGGAAGGTGGGGTCGAGCAGCGCTTCCATCGTGCGGTTCAGGCCCACGGCCGCGCCGAGCGCGATGGCCAGCAGCGCGCCGCCCGCAAAGCCGATGGCCACGCGCACGGTGCTGGCCAGCACGTGGCTGGCCAGGCCCTGGCGCGCCAGCTCGGCGATGGTGGCGGCTATGTCGCTGGGCGCCGGCAGCAGGTTGGCGGGGATGGCGCCCATGCGCACGCCCAGTTCCGCCGCCAGCAGCGCCAGGGCGGGTAGCAGCAGGCCAAGCGCCGCGCGCGGCAAAGGCTGGCGCAAGAGCCGGTGCCGCACGCCCGTGTCGTGGACCGGCGCTGGCGCGGCGAGCGTGTCTCTGGTCATGACCGCTTACGCCTTGCTGATGAAGGGGGCGGCGAAGCGCGTGTCGACCAGGTCCGCGATGGCGCGGTTCAGGTCTGCACCGGGCTTGACCAGCGCTTCATCGACGAGGATGGGCGCGGCCACCAGCAGGGCCTTCACATGTTCGTTCGACGGCTGCGGATTGCTGAAGTCACTGCGCAGCTTTACCTGCAGCAGCGCCACCGGCAGGCTGACCTTGGCTTCTTCCGACAGGATCTTCGCCGCCTCGGCCGGATAGGCGCGTATCCAGGCGCGCGCCCGTTCGTAGGCCTGGATCACCTTGCCCACTTCGGCCGGCCGGCTGGCGAGGAATTCCTCGCGCACGTTCAGGAAGCCGTAGGTGTTGAAGGCCACGTTGCGGTAGATCAGGCGGGAACCCGCTTCGAGTTCGCTGGCGGCCATGTGCGGATCGAGTCCGGCCCAGGCATCGACCTTGCCCTGCTCCAGCGCCGCGCGGCCATCCGCATGCTGCAGGCTGACGTGTTCGATGTCGCCGCGTTTCAGGCCCGCCGTCTTCAATGCGCGCAGCAGGAACAGATACGGGTCGGTACCCTTGGTGGCGGCCACCTTCTTGCCCTTCAAGTCGGCGATGCTGCGGATGGGACTATCCTTGCGCACCACCAGCGCCGTCCACTCGGGGCGCGAAAAAATGTACGGCGCGCGGATAGGGTTGCCATTGGCGCGCGCCAGCAGGGCGGCCAGGCCGGCGCTTGAACCGATGTCGATGCTGTTGGCGTTCAGGTATTCGAGCGCGCGGTTGCTGCCTGCGCTGAGTACCCACTTGATGCTGGTGTCGTCCGGCTTGAACGCTTCTTCCAGCCAGCCGAAGCGGCGCAGCACCAGGCTGGCGGGCGAATAATAGGCGTAGTCGAGGCGCAGCTCCTTCAGCGGCGCTTGCGCGGCGGCGCGAGTGAGGCCGGGCAAGGCGGCGAGGGTGGCGCCGCTGGCGGCCAGTTGCAAGATGCTTCTGCGTTTCATGGTGTCCTTGAATGGGGAATTGGATGTGTCAAGCCGCTGCCAGGGTGGCGCTGCCCGGTGCGATGCTGACCTGGCGGCCTGCATGGTTGGCGGGCAGGCGCGGACCCTGGCCGAAGACCTTGTGGCGCAAGCTGCCTTCCTCGTAATGGGTGCGATAGCGGCCGCGCCGCTGCAGTTCCGGCACGATGTGTTCCACCACGTCGGCCATGCTGTCGTGTGCCACGGCGAAGGCGAGATTGAAGCCGTCGATGCCCGTTTCATCGAGCCAGCTTTCCAGCTGGTCGGCCACCTGGTGCGCATCGCCCACCAGTACCGGGCCGCGTCCGCCCAGGCCGATGTATTCGGCGGCTTCGCGCACCGTCCACGTGCGGTCCGGGTCGGCCTGGCTGAATGAGGCCAGCGCCGAGCGGCCGGCCGGGGAATCGATGTAGTCGATGGTGGCGTCGAGCGGATAGCGGCTGAAATCGACGCCCGTCCAGCCGGACAGCAGCACCAGGGCCGCCTCGATATTCACGTGGCGCAGGTAGTCGGCATGCTTGGCGCGCGCTTCTGCTTCCGTGGCGCCCGTGATGACCAGCGCCTGCGCGTAGATCAGCAGCGCGTCGCCATCGCGCCCGCTTTGCCGCACGGCGGCGCGCAGGTCGTCCGCATAGCGCTTCACCACCGTCTTGCTGGGGCCACTGACAAAGGTGGCTTCCGCATGGCGCGCCGCGAAGCGCGTGCCGCGCGGCGAGGTACCTGCCTGGTACAGCAGGGGCGTGCGCTGGGGAGACGGCTCGCACAAATGGATGCCGGGCACCTGGTAGTGACGCCCGGCATGGTTGATCGGATGGACTCTGGCCGGATCGGCGTAGATGCCGCGCGCCTTGTCGTTGACGACGGCGTCGTCATCCCAGCTTTTTTCCCACAGCTTGTAGACGACGTCCAGGTATTCGTCGGCCAGATCGTAGCGTTCGTCGTGGCCCAGTTGCTGGCTCAAGCCCAGGTTGCGCGCCGCGCTGTCTAAATAGCCGGTGACGATATTCCAGCCGATGCGCCCTTTCGACAGGTGGTCCAGCGTGGAAATGCGCCGCGCGAACGTGTACGGGTGTTCATAGGTGAGGGCGCAGGTGACGCCGAAACCCAGGTGCGTGGTCGCTTGCGCCATGATGGGCACGAGGGCCAGCGGGTCGTTCAGCGGCACCTGCACGCCGTGTTCCAGGGCCGCGTCGAGACTGTCCCTGTACACGTCATACACGCCCAGCACGTCGGCCAGGAACACCGCGTCGAACAGGCCCGCTTCCAGCAGCTGCGCCAGTTCCGTCCAGTGCGCGGGGTCCGTGTAGCGGTGGCTGCGGTCGCGCGCATGCGTCCACAGGCCTGGCGACTGGTGGCCGACGGTATTCATCTGGAAGGCGTTGAAGCGTATCGTCTTTGCCATGGCTTACTTGGCCGCCGTCTGCAACGCTTGCTGGTAGTCGGGTTTCGAATAGCCGGCAAAGTGCTTATTCGTGATGTCGAGGAATTCGCGCGAGCGGTAGGCGGCCGCCAGGTCCTTGGCGAACTGCTTGTCCTTGTCCGCCGTGCGGATGGCCACCAGGTTGATGTAGTTGGGCGAGATTTTCTCGGCTACCAGCGCCTCCGTCAGCTTCAATCCCGACGCCAGCGCGTAATTGCCATTGATGAAGGAGTAATCGGTGTCGCCCAGTGAACGTGGCAACTGCGCCGCTTCCAGCGGCAGCAGCTTGATTTTCTTCGTGTTGACGGCGATATCCTTTTCCGACGCGCGCACGGGGTCGAAGCTGGGGCGCAGCTTGATCCATCCCAATTGGTCGAGCAGCACCAGCGCGCGCGCCTGGTTGGTCGGATCGTTCGGCAAGCCCACCGTTGTGCCTTCCTTCACGTCGTCCAGGGTCTTGTGCTTCTTGCTGTAGATGGCAATCGGCGCCGTGGGTATCGTGATCAGGTCCGTCAGGGCCAGCTTGTGCTCCAGCGCGAATTTCTTCAGGTAGACGATGTGCTGGAAGACGTTGGCGTCCAGCGAACCCTCGGCCAGCGCGAAGTTCGGCTGGATGTAGTCATTGAATTCCACCAGCTTGACCTTGTAGCCCTGCTTTTCCAGGATAGGTTTGATGCCCAGCTTGATCTGGTCCGCGTACGGCCCGGCGCTGGTGCCGATGGTGATGTCTTTCGGGTCCTTGGCGTGGGCGAAGCTGCTCGCCAGGGCGAGTGACAGGGCGGTGAGGAGGATGCTGCGGCGGGCGATGGTCATGGTAGCTCCTTGGTGGGTGAATCAGGAATACGCCGTCGGCTCGGGCAGCGTGCCATTCAAGGCAAAGCGTCCCAGGTCGCGCAGCTTGTAGTCGATGGGGTCGTGCAGGGTATGCACGCGCACGTTGCGCCAGTAGCGGTCGAAGCCATACTGGGCCGAGGTGGAACGGGCGCCCGTCAGTTCGAACATCTGGCTGCTGATTTCCAGTCCCGCCTTGTGCGCCAGGCATTTGGCTTCGGCCACGGCCACTGCCAGCAAGCCACGTTCGCGCGCCGTCACCAGCGCGCTCTTGCGGAACACCTTTTCCAGTTCCTGCGCCGCCGCGTCGGCCAGCACCTGCGCGGGGCGCAGCAAGAGCCACAGCTGGCCATAGCGGTGCTGCACCAATGGGTCGTCCGTTGCCTTGGCCACGCCCGAGGCAAACCAGGCCTTTGCCTGCTCGTCCGTGTACAGGCGCGCCGCCTCGAACGCGCCTTCGGCGATGCCCAAATACAGATTGGCCATGATCAGCTGCGCGATCTGCGAGCGCACGGTCGCTTGCGGCGTGGCGGCTTGCGCGGGCGCCTGCAGCACCAGCTCCCGCGGCAAGGCGACCCCCTGGAAGTGCACATTGCCGCTGTCCGTCTGGCGCTGGCCGAAGGCGTCCCAGTCCGCCTGCACGGTGATGCCCTCCTGGTGCGTGGGCAGGGCGGCAATCAGCGCCGTCTGCGTGGGCGCATGCCAGGCGGAGACGGTCAGCCAGTCCGATCCCACGGAACCGGAAGAAAAGCTCTTGATGCCATCGAGGATATAGCCGTCGTCGCTGTCGGCCGCCGCGACCCGTTTGTCGAGCGGGTTCAAGGCATTGCCCCAGAACAGGCGCTCGTCAACGGTCAGGGTGAGCAGGCGGCGCTGCTGTTGGGCGCTGCCATACAGCTGCAGGCCGGCCAGCTGCAAATGGTGGAAGCCGAAGACATGCGCCAGCGCACTGTCGGCGCGCGCCAGGATGCGGATCACCTGGTACACGAGGGGCCACGACGCGCCTTGGCCGCCGAATTCCACGGGGATCGACAGGGTCAGCAAGCCCGATTCGCGCAGCCATTCGCGTTCCTGCGCCGCATGGCCGCCGGCCAGGTCGCGGGCATTGGCCGTTTCAGCCAGGCGCGCGGCCAGCGACGTGGCGATGCTGATCGCGTCCTGCAGGGGTTCCGGTACAGGCGGCTGGGGACGGGCGGCATGGAGAAAAACGCTAGACATGGGTGACATTCCAGAAAGACGATGACGCCGATATTGCACCGCCAGGCACGCGCCGTACACGAAGAAAACCGCGCATGGATATGCGAAAAAAGCCGTGCGGCTGAATGCACGATGGCGTGCGGGGCGTCAGGCCAGGATAGTCAAAAAACGCATATCGAAGCGCGAAAGCATTCGTTTTACCGGGCTGCTGATGGCGATAGGCTGCAAGCATCCGAGCAACGCCACTTTCAACAACCTACAGGGACGGGCATCACATGAGCATCTTGTTATTGGGCGGTAGCCCGCAACTCCCATCGAGTTCCAGCCGCCTGCTGCTGCATATCGGCGAACAACTGGCGCTGCAGGGCCATAGCTACGCCAAGCTGCATGTGCGCGACCTGCCGGCGCGCGCCTTGCTGCTGGCCGACTACGACGACGCGGCGATTGCCCGCGCCGTGCGCGCCGTGGCCGATGCCGACGCCATCGTGATCGCCACACCCATCTACAAGGCGTCGTATACAGGGCTGCTGAAAGCCTTCCTCGACTTGCTGCCGCAAGATGGCCTGGCCGGCAAGCTGGTGCTGCCGCTGGCCACGGGCGGCGGCCATGCCCACACCCTGGCGCTCGACTATGCGCTGCGTCCCGTGCTGCATGCGCTGGGCGCCAAGCAAGTCTTCACCAGCATCTATGCCAATGCGCAGCAACTGGCGTGGCACGAAGAAGGGGGCCTGAGCCTGGATGCGCCGATTGCCGACCGCGTGCAGGCCGGCATCGAGGAGCTCTCCACGGGCCTGTTCGTGCTGCACGGACAGCGCCCGCCCGCGCCGGCCGATATTTCGCTCCCCGTGCGTTCGCTGCAAGACCAGCCTTACGCGCCTCACTATCAAGCCGCCTGATTATTCACCGACCAAGGAACCGCCATGACACACCGCCACGCACAACGACTCTCGCGCCGTACCACCCTGGGCTTGCTGTTTGCCGCCGCCGGCGTGATGGCGGCCGGCATGCCGGTCACGGCGCAGGCGCAGGCGCAGGCCAAGGGTGAGGTCCAGGTGCAGATGCGTATTGGCTACCAGAAATACGGCACCCTGACCTTGCTGAAAGGGCGCGGCACCCTGGAAAAACGCCTGGCCGAGCAGGGCGTGGGCGTGAAATGGACGGAGTTCCCGGCCGGCCCCGTGCTGCTGGAGGGCTTGAACGTGGGCAGCATCGATTTCGGCACCGTGGGCGAGGCGCCGCCGATCTTCGCCCAGGCGGCCGGCGCCAACCTGGTGTATGTCGGCAATGAACCGGCGTCGCCGGCCAGCGAAGCCATCGTCGTGCCCAAGGGTTCCGGCCTGCGCACCCTGGCCGACTTGAAGGGCAAGAAAATTGCCCTGAACAAGGGCTCGAACGTGCATTACCTGTTATTGAAGGCGCTGGAAAAGGCCGGTGTCGCGTACGCCGACATCCAGCCCGTGTTCCTGCCGCCGGCCGATGCGCGCGCCGCCTTCGAGCGTGGCAGCGTGGACGCGTGGGCCATCTGGGATCCGTTCCTGGCGGCCGCCGAGAAGCAGCTGGGCGCCCGCGTGCTGGCCGATGGCAAGGGCCTGGTGGCCAACTACCAGTTTTACCTGGCCTCGCGCACGTATGCGGAAAAAAATCCCGAGATCCTGCGCATTGTGCTCGATGAAGTGGCCAAGGTCGACGACTGGGGCCGCAACAACCCGGAAGAAGTGGCGACGATCCTGTCGGCACAGACGGGGCTGGGCAAGGATGTGGTGGCGCTGGCCGCCTCGCGCTATGCGTATGGCGTCAAACCCGTGTCGGTCGACGTCATCGCGTCGCAGCAAAGGGTGGCCGATGCGTTTTCCAGCCTGAAGCTGATTCCGAAACCGATCGTCGTCAAGGATGCGCTGCTGCCCGTCAAGCAAGTCGCCACCAAATAAACAAAGAGAGATAGAGAACGCAATGTCATTGAATATATTCTGGTTCATTCCTACGCACGGCGACAGCCGCTATCTGGGCACGTCGCAGGGCGCGCGCCCCGTCGATGCCGATTATTTGCGCCAGGTGGCCGTTGCCGCCGACACGCTCGGCTACGACGGCGTGCTGTTGCCGACGGGCCGCTCCTGCGAAGATGCATGGGTGGTGGCCTCGTCGCTGATCAGCGTGACGCAAAAGCTCAAATTCCTCGTCGCCATCCGCCCCGGCCTGTCCACGCCCGGCCTGGCCGTGCGCATGGCGTCCACCTTTGACCGCCTGTCGAACGGGCGCCTGCTGATCAACGTCGTCACGGGCGGCGACCAGGGCGAGCTGGAAGCGGACGGCCTGTTTGCCGACCACGCCAAGCGCTACGAAATTTCCGATGAATTCATCAAGGTGTGGCGCGCCACCCTGGCGGGCGAGGGTGGCGCGGCCGGCTACGATTTCGAGGGCAAGCATATCCAGGTAAAGGGCGCGAAAACCCTGTATCCGCCCGTGCAGAAACCATATCCGCCCCTGTATTTCGGCGGCTCGTCGGAGCCCGCGCATGAACTGGCGGCCGAGCAGATGGACGTGTACCTGACGTGGGGCGAGCCACCTGCCGCAGTCGCCGAGAAAATCGCCGACATCCGAGCGCGCGCGGCAAAAAAAGGCCGCACGGTCCGGTTTGGCATCCGATTGCACGTGATCGTGCGCGAAACGAACGAGGCGGCCTGGCGCGCGGCCGATGAACTGATCAGCCACCTGGACGACGACATCATCGCCAAGGCACAGGCGGCCTTCGGCAAGATGGATTCCGTGGGGCAGCAGCGCATGGCGGCCCTGCATGGCGGACGGCGCGACAAGCTCGAAGTGTCGCCGAATCTGTGGGCCGGCGTGGGCCTGGTGCGCGGCGGCGCGGGCACGGCCCTCGTCGGCGACGGCCCGACCGTGGTGGCGCGCATGCAGGAGTATGCCGACCTGGGTATCGACACCTTCATTTTCTCGGGCTACCCGCACCTGGAAGAATCGTACCGCTTTGCAGAACTGGTATTCCCCTTGCTGGGCAAGGGCAAGGCCGTGGGTGAGCAGTCACTGACGGGGCCTTTCGGCGAAGTCATGGCCAGCAATATCGTGCCGGTCGCGCCACAGAAAAAGGCGGCCTGAGATGGCGACGGCCGCCGTCAAGCATCAGCCAGGAACGTCCTGGCGTAATGCGCTGGCGCCGTGGGCCTTGCCCGTGGCGCTGCTGCTGGCCTGGCAACTGGCGGCGCAGTGGGGCTGGCTGTCGAGCCGCATCCTGCCCGAGCCGTGGGCCGTGGCGAAAGCCTTCTGGCACCTGGCCGTGTCGGGCGAATTGTGGCTGCACCTGAAAACGAGCTTGTGGCGCGCGACGGTCGGTTTCGTTATCGGCGCGGGACTGGGCTTGCTGCTGGGCCTATTGACGGGCAGCTTCCGCCATGCGGAAACCCTGCTCGACACGACCCTGCAAATGGTGCGCAACATCCCGGCCCTGGCCCTGATCCCGCTGGTGATCCTGTGGTTCGGCATCGACGAGACGGCCAAGCTGTTTCTGCTGGCTGTCGGCGTGTTCTTTCCCGTCTACCTGAACACCTTTCACGGCATCCGCTCGGCCGACCAGGGGCTGATCGAAATGGCGAAAAGCTATGGTCTTTCGGGCTGGCCCTTGTACCGCGACGTGATCCTGCCGGCTGCCATGCCATCGATCCTCGTTGGCGTGCGCTTTTCGCTGGGCCTCGTGTGGGTGCTGCTGATCGTCGCCGAAACCATCTCGGCGCAGGCCGGCATCGGCTACATGACCATGAATGCGCGCGAATTCCTGCAAACGGACGTAGTGCTGGTGGGGATTTTGCTGTACGCCTTGCTGGGCAAGCTGGCCGATTTGTTCTCGCGCCGGCTGGAACGCCATTGCCTGCGCTGGAATCCCGCTTACCGATAGTGACGAAATGACGAAGGAAGACATCATGCTGCTCGCCCCCATCCAGATCGAAACGGATTTTTTGTCGCACTTCGTCCAGTACGACCCGGCCAGCGCGCCGCAGGCCAGGGCCGCGCCGCAGGCTCCCTCGGCGCGCCGAGGCGTGCCTTTGGAACTGACGCAATTGAGCAAGGCCTATGGCGAACGTCCCGTGCTGAAGAACGTCGACCTGCAGCTGGAAGCGGGAGAGTTCGTTGCCATCGTGGGACGCAGCGGCTGCGGCAAGAGCACCTTGCTGCGTTCGATCGCGGGGCTGGAAAGCGTCGATGACGGCAGCATCGCCATCGGCAGCGGCGTGGGCGCGCCCGACATCCGCATCATGTTTCAAGAGTCACGTTTGCTGCCGTGGAAAACGGTGCTCGACAACGTGGCCTTGGGCCTGCCCCGTTCCGTCGGTGCGGCCGCCGCTTCGCTGTGGACGGTGGGACTGGCCGAACGGGCGGACGACTGGCCGTCAGCCCTGTCGGGCGGGCAGAAGCAACGGGTGGCGCTGGCGCGCGCCCTCGTGCACGAGCCGCAACTGCTGCTGCTCGACGAGCCCCTGGGCGCGCTGGACGCCCTGACGCGCATCGAGATGCAGCAGCTGATCGAGTCGCTATGGCTGGCGCGCGGTTTCACGGCCGTGCTGGTGACGCACGACGTGGCCGAAGCCGTGGCCCTGGCCGACCGGGTACTGCTGATCGAGGATGGGCAGATCACGCTGGACGTGCAGGTGGACTTGCCGCGACCGCGCCAGCGCGGCCATGCGGCCTTCGCCGCGCTGGAGCAGGCTATCTTGTCGCGGGTGCTGCAGCCATCTCGGCCAGGACAATAAAGCCGTCGCCATCGACGCTTGCCACGATGTTCTCGTAGCTGTCGATGGCAGGGTGGCGCGTGGCCAGCGGGTGCGCGTGCGTGGCGGTGACCACGATGACTTTCGCGCCAGCCGCTTCGCCCGCCTCGATGCCGACGGACGCATCTTCGAACACCAGGCAGTCAGCGGGCGCCACGCCCAGTTTTTCCGCCGCCAGCAGGTAGCAATCGGGTTTCGGCTTGCCGGCCTTGACGTCTTCCGCCGTCACCATGATGGCGGGTATCGGCATGCCGGCCGCCTTCAGGCGCGCCGTGGCCAGTGCCCTCGGCGCCGAGGTGACGATGGCCCATTGCGCGGGCGGCAGCGATTCTAAAAAGCGCAGCGCGCCCGCGATTTCAATAATCCCTTCCACATCGATGATTTCCGCATCCGTGATGCCCTGCGACTCGCGCTGCGCGTCGACGCCGGGCAAGCGCAGTTTGGCGATGGTATCGACCGAGCGCGCACCGTGGATGGTGGGCAAAAAGGCCGCCACATCGAGGCCCCGGCGCTGCGCCCAGGTGCCCCAGATGCGTTCGGCGGCGGCGATGGAATTGATGACGGTGCCGTCCATGTCAAACAAAAAAGCCCGATAGCGGCCGGCGGCCGATGGTGTCGGGGATGAAGACGGCGAGGGCAGTGCGGACATGGCTTCCTTCCAGATGATGGGCTGGAAGCCATTGTAACGGCAGCCGGTTTTTATTTCACAGGTAGACCGATTCAAAGCGGGCCACGGGCGCGCCATCCTTGAGCAGGATCAGGTACTCGCCTTCGAAACGGTAGCCCGTCACGCTGTTCAAGTTGGCCAATACCGCGCTTTCCAGCTGCATCAGGGGCGGCGGGCAGGCCATGCGCGTGCCGGCAAGTTGCGTGAAGCGCAGGGCCTGCCCGGCCAGCGTATAGCCGCCCATCACGCGGTTGCAGCCCGTGAAACCATGGACCTTGCCATCGTCGGTGAGGGTGATGCGCACTTCGCGCTCCTGCTCCGGCGCCATCGTCACGGCGGCGCCATCGAGTTCCGTCAGCTTCCAGTAGGTATTCGTCAGGCTGTAGCTGGGCGTCAGGCCGGTGTCCGGCTTGGCGCTGTCGGACGTGGCGGCGCAGCCGCCGGCCATGGCGATGGCGGCGGCGAGGGACAGGTATTTCAGGCGATGCAGCATGGGAGGTTCCTGTTCATGGGGGGAATAGCCGCCAGACTAGCAGTTTTCCCGTGCCTGCCCGCGTACCGTAGCGGCGATTGTTTCCATTTTGCCAGTCCTGGCATTAAACTCATGCTTTCTATTGTTTTAACGTTGATCGGGGAGCCGGGCCGATGCTGCAAGCGCAAGCGCTGGATAATCGACTGGTCGCCACCAGTGCCGACGACGTGCTGGTCGACCGTATCGTGCCCGGCGCGCCGCTGGTCATCGCCTTCGGCTTCGTCTCGTGGACCACGCGTCCCGCCTTTGATTTTTACGGCCGGCTGAGAAAGCTGGAGCAGGCCAGCGGCCAGCCGCTGAACAAGATCCTCGTGCGCGATTCGGGCAATGCCTGGTACCACCGCCGCATCGCGGGCCTGGGCAACCACGTCGACGAGACGGCGCAGGCCTTGCGCGAGCTCGTGCGCCGCATCGCACCGAGCCAGGTCACGACCCTCGGCCAGTCCATGGGCGCGTACGCGGCCGTCATGTATGGCTTGCTGCTCGATGTGCAGCAGATCGTCGCCTTCGGGCCATTGTCCTTCCTCGACGTGCGGCAGGCCCGCTTGTACCATGAGCTGCGCTGGCTGCCCGTGATGGAGTCGCTGGCGCAAGACCCGCCAGCGTCCGGCTACTACGACCTGGCGGCCCTGTGCCGCGCCAGGGCGACGGACGCCACGCAGCTGCACCTGGTGTTCGGCACGCGGCCCGATGTGGCCAATCCGGGGGCCAGTGCCAGCGAATCGGTCAACCTCGACGCCATGCACGCGCAGCGCCTGGCCGCGTTCGGCCGCTGCACCTTGCACCCGTATCCGCAGTCGGGCCATGCGGTGGTGCAGCACCTGATCGACACGAAGCGCATCAACGGCTTGCTGGCCACATGCATACTCGGTCTCACGCTGGAAGATGAACCGATGCCGGAGATAGGCGCGGCATGGCAGGACTGGGTGGCGGAAAACCTGCGTTTGGGCTGCGCCGGTGAGCAGCTGGTGGCGGTGCTGCAGCAGCACGGTTTTTCGCTGGCCAGCAGCATGGCTGCCGTGGCTGCCGTTGCTGCCGCCCGCGCCAAGGCCCTATGACGCCGCAGTTCGAACTCGATACCCTGAAAATGCGCATCGCCGCGCCCGAACTGGCGGCGCTCGACTTGCGCGTGCGGGTGCAGCGCGCACTGCGCCAGCTGATACTCGACGGCGTGCTGGCGCCGGGCCTGCGCTTGCCGGCCACGCGGGCGCTGGCGCAGTCGCTGGGCGTGTCGCGCGATACGGTGGAAATGGCGTATGCGCAGCTGCGCCTCGATGGCTATCTGCGGCGACAAGCGGGATCGGGCAGTTTTGTGTCGCCGACCATAGGCGCGAGCTTGCTGGGCAAGCCTGCGACGGCGCTGCCGCCCTTGTCCGTGCAGCCAGTGGCCCTCAGCGTGCGCGGCGCGCAGATTCTCGCCAGCGGCGGCGTGCTTGATCAGCAAAGCGTCAAGGCCTTCGCCACGGGCTTGCCGGAAACGCGGGCCTTTCCACTCGACGTGTGGGAGCGCTTGCGGCGCCAGGCGGCCGGCGAACACCAGGCCGGCGTACTGCTGCACGGCGACCCGCAAGGCGCAGAGCCTTTGCGGCAGGCCATCGCCGACTATGTGAACCTGGAGCGGGGCGCGCGTGCCACGGCCAGCCAGGTGCTGGTGCTGAGCAGCACGCGCCAGGCCCTGTACCTGTGTGCGCAGGTGCTGGCCGACGCGCATGGCCCCATCCTGATGGAAGACCCCGGCTATTTCGGCGCGCGCAAGGCGTTCGAGATGGCGCAATTACGAATCGTGCCCGTGCCCGTCGATGCGGATGGCTTGTCCATCGAGCACCTGCGGGCGGATCGCAGCGGCGCGAACACGGTGTATGTCACGCCGTCGCATCAATACCCGACGGGCGCCACCCTGGCGCTCGAACGCCGCCTGGCCCTGACCGCCTGGGCGGCCGAACGCCAGGGCTGGATCATCGAGGACGATTACGACAGCCAGTTCCACTATGCGGGTTTGCCGACGGCGTGCGTGCAGGGGCTCGACACGCGGCAGCGCACGATTTACCTGGGCACCTTCGCCAAATCGCTGTATCCGGGGCTGCGCATCGGCTACATGGTGCTGCCGCCCGCGCTGGTGCAACCGATGACCCATGCACGCAGCATTGTCGATGGCCACACGCCGCAACTCGATCAATTGACACTGGCCCGTTTCATCGCCGATGGCCATTTCGCGGCCCATGTGCGCGCCATGCGCAAGGTCTATGCCGTGCGCCGCGATGCGATGGCGCAGGCCGTGCAGCGGCACTTGCCGCACGTGGTCACGGCGCAGCTGCCGCCGGGCGGCTTGCAGATGCCCTGTCTGCTGCACGAGGGCAGGGACGAGCTGGACACGATACGCCTGGCGGCCCAGGCGGGCATCGTGCTGCCGGGCCTGAGCCGGCTGTATGCGACGCCGCCCGCCCGTGGCGGCTGGCTGCTGGGCTTTGCGGCGCTCACGCCGCACGAGATCGACAGCGGCATCGTCCGTCTGGCGCGCGCCCTCGGTTAATGCTGTCAAAGTGGTCTGTTGTATGCGCTTGAATTGGCCTGCTTGAGCAGTCCATGTGGCCATTAATATGCTCGCTTTCAATGGCAGAGGCATATACATGACAACAACCACAACAACCGCCGCCATGGCCGACCGGGCGCGCTGGCGCGACCTGGCGTCCCCCGCCATGGCCGCCTTCATTTCCGTCCTCGTCAACTATGGCGGCACCTTCGTGCTGGTATTCCAGGCGGCCCAGCTGGCCCAGCTGAGCGCCGCGCAGACGGCGTCCTGGGTCTGGTCGCTGAGCATCGGCGTGGGCGTGACGGGCATCTGGCTCAGCTACCGCTACCGCGCGCCCATCATCACTGCCTGGTCCACGCCCGGCGTGGCCTTCCTGGCCACCGTCATGCCGCATACGCCGTATGCCGAGGTGATCGGCGCCTACATGGTGTCCGCCATCGCCTTCATTCTGCTGGGCATGTCCGGCGCCTTCGAGCGCCTGGTGCGCCTGATTCCTGGTGGCATCGCCGCCGGTTTGCTGGCCGGCATCCTGCTGCAGTTTGGTGTGAATGCATTCGGCGGCGCCAGCGCCGATCCCGTGCTGGTCGTGGTATTGCTGCTGTCGTACGCCGTGCTGCGCCGTTTCACGGCACGCTTTGCCGTGGTGGGCATCATGCTGATCGGCCTGGCCCTGCTGCTGGCGCAGGGGCGCATCGATGCGCAAGGTATCGAGCTGGCCCTGGCCGCGCCCGTGTTCGAGATGCCGCGCTTTTCCGTGGCGTCCCTGCTGGGCGTGGCGTTGCCCCTGTTCCTGATCACCCTGACGGGGCAATACATGCCCGGCATGCTGGTGCTGCGCAATGACGGTTACCAGGTCAGCGCCAATCCGATTTTGACGGTGACGGGACTCGGTTCGTTGCTCATGGCGCCGTTCGGCGCGCATGCGTTCAACGTGGCTGCCATCACGGCCGCCATCTGCACGGGCAAGGATGCGCATGCGGACCCGTCGAAGCGCTATGTCGCGGGGCTGGCGTGCGGCGTGCTGTACATCCTGGTGGGCATCTTCGGCGTCACCCTGGCCAGCCTGTTCATGGTCTTGCCGAGCCCCTTCATCACGGCGCTGGCGGGCCTGGCCCTGCTGGGCGCCATCGGCAACAGCCTGGCGCAGGCCATGGCGGACGTGCGCATGCGCGAAACGGCGCTGATCACCTTCCTGGCGACGGCCGCGAACGTGACCCTGCTGGGCGTGGGCGGCGCCTTGTGGGGGCTGGCGGCCGGGTTGGCGGCGCATGGGCTGATGCATGGCTGGCGCAAGGCGGCATAGCAAGATATGTTGCCCGTTGTGCCAGTCGCCGCATACAATTGCTGCGCCCGTGCCCGTTGGCACCGTACTTTCCCCGATGTGAGCGATGGTCGACCTGACTTCCCTGGCGCAGTATCTGCTGGCGATCACGCCCGCCTTCCTCGTCTGCGCCGCCTTGCTGCTGGCCACTCCACGGACGGTCCCGCTGCTGCGCGTGCTCGTGCACATGCTGTTTTTCGTGCTGGCGCGCGACGCGATGACGGCGCACGGCTACTGGCAAGTGGCGGCGGGCGGCTTGCGCTTCACGGCGCCGCCGCTGGTCTTGCTGGCGCTGGGCGCCATGTCGCTGGGGCTGGTGGCAAGTACTTGCTGGCTGGAAAGCGAGGCGCGCCGCCAGATCCGCTGGCTGGGCATGCGCCCGGCCCTGTCCGTGCTGCTGGGCGTGGCGGGCGCTTGCCTGATCGTCGCGCTGGCGACGGGCTTGAAAGTCCTGTTTGATTTGCCCTCGCTGGCGCCCGTCGCGCCATCCGCGCTGCCCTTGCTGCTGGGCTTTGCGCTGGCGGCCAACTGTTATGAGGAATTGCTGTTTCGCGGCTTGCTGCAGCAGCAATTGCGCGCCTGGCTGCCGGCCTGGCGCGCGGCGCTGGTGTCGGGCCTGCTGTTTGGCCTGTGCCACGCGTTTCTTGCCACCACCGTCACGCAGGTGGGCGCGCCCATCCTCGTGTTCACCGTGATCGAAGGCGTGGTGGGGGGGCTGGTATATTGCCGTGCCGGCTTGCTGGGCGCGTCCCTGGCCCATGGCCTGGCGATTTTTGCGCTGGCCGCCGGCTGGGTGTGAATCTTGTTGTTTACTTTCACTATTAATGAAAAGCGAGAAAGCGATGCCAGTCAGTTCCTACCTGAATACCCGTCCCGTCCTGGGCGAGCGCGTCTACCTGCATGACACGGCGCAAGTGATTGGCGATGTGCAGATCGGCGACGACTGCTCCATCTGGTGCAACAGCGTGCTGCGCGGCGACGTCAACCGCATCGTCATCGGCGAAGGCAGCAACATCCAGGACTTTTCCATGGGCCATGTGTCGCACAAGAACGCGGCCAAGCCCGACGGTTCACCCTTGACCATCGGCAAGTACGTGACCATCGGCCACTCCGTGATCTTGCATGGCTGCACGATTGGCGACGAGTGCCTGATCGGCATGGGCAGCATCGTCATGGATGACGTGGTGGTGGAAAAACACGTGATGCTGGGCGCGGGCAGCCTGGTGTCGCCGGGCAAGGTGCTGGAAAGCGGCCACCTGTACGTGGGCCGCCCCGCCGCCAAGGTGCGCGCACTGACGGACGCCGAGATCGCCTACCTGCGCTATTCAGCCGAGCATTATGTGCGCGTGAAGAACAACTACCTGGCAGGCGAACCGGGCTGATGCGTCAAGCTGGTGCCGTGGCCAGCGCATTGATGCGCGCCGCCATGGCGCGCGCATCAGGCACGCCCAGTACCAGGCGCGCCCATTTTTCGCCTTGCAATTCGATGACCAGTGGCTGCATGCCGCGCGTCATGAAGACGAACTGGCGATCGCCTCCCTTGTGGTAAGTACCCGCCGAAATGACTCCCGGCAAGTTGGTGCCCGGTGCGCGCAAGCCCAGGGCCGCGCCGCGGAAACCGTCATCGTCGGTGGCGCCACGCACATGCAGCAGGGGAATGCACAGGTTGCCGTGGAAGGATGCCAGCTTTTCCCACAGGGCCAGGCGGATCGTCAGTGCATCGTCGTTCAATTCGAGGCTGGGCATGGTGTCTCCTTCGGTGGTTGATCCAGATGGCTTAACAGGCGTTCGCCCAGCAGGCGGGATGTATCGGCGCCCGTGTCCAGCACGGCGGCACGGCACAGCGCCGTGATGGCGGCGTCAGAGGGCGCCAGTTCCTTCAGGGCGATGATCAGCAAATCGACCGCTTCTTCCCGCGCCGGCCAGCCAGGCTGCAGTGCCTGTGTCAGCACGCGCTCAAACAGATGGCGCTTGGAGCCGAAAGCCTTGTACAGGCTGCCGCGCAGCAAACCCGTAGCCTTGACCAGGTCATCGATCGACGCGGCGTTGTAGCCCAGGCTGCCAAAGACGGCGGCAGCCTGGCTGGTGACGGTCGCTTCGTCAAAGTTGCGTGGTCTGGCCATGGGGCAGGAGGTAAGGTGTCTGGCGGGGCGGGATGCCCGTTTCTGTTACCACTATATGCATTGGTGAACGATTGGTCAATAACTATCTGCGGTCTGCCGTTTCGCGCAGTTCCGGCCGCGGCGCCAAGTCTTGCGGCAGGCGCAGGCCGGAGACGAGGCCCAGGCGCCGCAACAGCAGCAGCATCCACCAGCCCGGGTCCCATTCGCCCGGCAGCAGGCCCAGCCTGGCTGAACCCGGATACGCGTGATGGTTGTTGTGCCAGCATTCGCCCATGGTCAGCAGTGAGGTCAGGCGGATATTCCTGCCTTGCACGGCGGCGCCGTCGACATGAAAGTGCATTTGCCCATGGTTGTGGGCGAAGTAGCCGATCAGCCAGTGACCGAGCACGCCGGCGCTGACCCGCGCGCAGACGCCCCAGCAAACCAGGCCCCAGCCGCCCCAGACGTAGAACAGCACGGCCCACGGCAGTTGCTGCAGCATCCAGGTTTTTTCCAGAAAAAGGTAAAAGCGATCGTGCGCGATGCGCGGCTCGATGGCGATGTGCGGCGGGTGGTCGAGGTCCAGACGGCAATGCAGTTGCCACCACGCATCGCGCCAGAAGCCGGCGCCATGGCGCAAATAGGGGTGGCAAGCGGGCAGGCGCTGCGCATAGTCGCGCAGTTCGTGCTGGCGCAGCAAGGCCAGCGGGCCGCTCAGGCCCACCAGCACGCCCAGGTACACGAGCAGGTATTCCAGCCATTTTGGGCATGCAAAGCTGTCGTGGATCAGCTTGCGGTGGCTGCCCAGCGAATGGCCGAACAGCAGGACGATGGCCGTGCTGACGATAAACAGCGCCACGCCCGTCCAGCTGAAGAAGCACAGGGCGCCAGTCGCGGCCCCGGCCAGCATGGCCGTCAGCCACAGCGATGGCCAAGGCGCGTAGCGCACTGTGCCGTCCAGCACGCTGTGCGCATGTGTGGCGCGGGCGCGGTGGCTGTCCAGGCTGGCTGCGATCATCAACCCTTGGGGGCCGACGACGGTTGCGTGTACTTGTCGAAGTTGGTGATGTAGTCGTTGAAGTTGTCGGTCAGCATGCGCTTGTACTGTTCCGTGAAGAAGGCCACGGCGCCTTCCTTCTCTTCCTGCATCTTGGCCACGTCGTTGCTCTTGCTGGCGACGAGGAAGGCGTTGAAGCGGGCCGCCGCGTACAGCAGCGAGGTGGCCACTTCATTGCCGCCGCTGTGCATGCATTGTTCATTGGCCAGGGCGATGACCTGGTCGGCGCGTTCCCAGAATTCCGGACCCGGTGCTGGTTTTGTCGTTGGTGTGCTCATAAAATCCCTCATGAAAGTGCGCGCCAGTCTACACAGGGGCGCGCGGGCTGTCCAGCCGCGCGGCTGCCAGTCAGGGCGCTTGCAGGATCTGTTCCACCAGCACGGCCAGCGGCTGGCGGATGTCGAGCACGATGCCGGTTTCGTCGGCCTGCAGGGGCTGCAGGGTGGCCAGCTGGCTGTCGAGCAGGCTGGGCGGCATGAAGTGACCAGGGCGCTGCAAACGGTTTTCCAGCACGGCGCGCGGGCCGTCCAGGTGGGCAAAGCGCAGGGCCGGGTCGCCTGCGCGCAGCACGTCGCGGTAGGCGCGTTTCAGGGCCGAGCAGGAGACGACGAGGCCGCTGCCTTGCGCGCGGGCCGTGGCGATGCGCTCGCGCAGGGCGGCCAGCCAGCCGGCCCGGTCGGCATCGTCGAGCGGGATGCCGGCCGCCATCTTGGCCACGTTTTCCGGGGGATGTACGTCGTCGCCTTCCACGTAGGGCACGCGCAAGGCTTCCGCCAGCCGGCTGCCGACGGCGCTCTTGCCGCAGCCGGACACGCCCATCACGACCCAGCGCACGGCGGGCACGCCCAGGCTCAAGGCGCCGAAACGATGACGGTGACGCGGCGGTTTTCTGCCTTGCCCGTTTTGCTGGCGTTCGAGGCCACGGGCTTGCTCATGCCCAGGCCCTTGACGGTGATGTTGTCGCGCGGAATGCCCGATGCGCTCATGGCGTCGGCCACCACGTTGGCGCGCGCCAGCGACAGCTTGTTGTTGTACGCTTCCGTGCCTTCGTTATCCGTATGGCCTTCCACGCGCATGTGGGTGATGCCCACTTTCAGCAGGGCGGCGCTGATCTTCTGGATGGCGACGCGGCTGGGCGGGATCAGCTTGGCGGCGTCGAATTCGAACAGCAGCTTGTCGGTAAAGCTCAGTTCCCAGCCTTCATCGGTCTGGTTGAAGCCTTGTTCCTTCAGGGTGGCGACTTGCTCGGCGTTGAACAGCGGTTTGGTCTCTGGCGTGCTCTGGCAGGCGGCCAGCAGGCCCAGCATGAATAGACCGAGGAAGCCGCGGCGTAATTGCGTGTAGATGAATTGCATGGTGTTGCTCCTTGGTTCAGGGGTGAATATGGGGTTGCGGCAGGCGCGCCACCTGGCGCGTGCCGCGTTGCGCCTGCTTGGCGCGGTACATGGCTTCATCCGCCGCGCCCACCAGCGAGACGGCGTCGATGGCGTGATCGGGGAAGACGGCCACGCCGATGGTCAGCGAGCTGACGATACTGTTGCCCGTGGGCAGTTCAATGGCTTGCGCCATGGCGGCGATGATGTTGTCGGCGATGTGCATGGCATCGCTGCTGTTGCGCAGCGGCTTGAGCAGGATGGCGAATTCGTCGCCGCCCAGGCGCGCCACCAGGTCGCCCTCGCGCAATTGCTGCTTGATGCGCGCGGCGATCGTCACCAGCACCCGGTCGCCCGAGGCATGGCCGAAGGTGTCGTTGATGTATTTGAAACGGTCGCTGTCGAGGAACAACACGGCCACCTTGCCATTGCCGACCCGCGCTTCGAGGATGGCGCGTTCCAGCTCCGCTTCCATGAAGGCGCGGTTCGACAGGCCCGTCAGGCTGTCGTGGTTGGCGCGGTGCGACAGCGAGGCGTTTTCCTTTTGCAGATGGCTTTGCCATGCTTCCAGTTCGTCGAGCAGGGCGTTGAAGTCGTCATTGATCTGGTTCAACTCAGCAATATTGGCCGGCGGCACGCGCAGTTCGAACGAGCGGTCGCGCCGCACGCGGTGGGCCGTTTCCGCCAGGTGGCGCAGCGGGGACGTGATTTCCGTTTCCATGCGGCGCGACAGGCGCACGGCGACGGCCAGGCTGAGCACCAGGCAAGCGAGCAGGCAGGACAGGCCGCTGAGCAGGAAAGGCAGCAGGCTGCGGCTGTGCGGCACCAGGGTGATGCTGCCGATGGCCTGTTCATCGTGCGTGATGGGGAAAACCAGCGAATCGGGCAGCATCCAGCCCGTCAGCGCGCGTTCGATGTAGTAGCGCGTGCCATGTTCGCCCCGCTCCCAGCGGGCCAGCACCTTGCCTGCCTTGTCGTTCACCTGCGCCCGGTCGATATCTTCATTGACGCCGATCAGGGCCAGCGCTTCCCTGGCGGCCATGGGGTCGCCAAAGACGACGGCCGCCTCCACCGTATAGCTCATCGAGCGGGCCACCAGGCGCAGGTTCTGGTCCGAATACACGCGCAGGGCCAGCAGCGCCACGGCCGTCAGGGTCAGGCCGGCCGCCAGCACGGCGATCAGCGACACGCTCAGGTGGGCGCGCCGCAGCACGCTGTCGAGCGTGGGACGGGGCTTGCGCACCAGTTTTTTTGGGATGCTGGCGCTCATGGCGGCGGTCCCTTGCGACGTGCAATTTGCAAGGCGTTCGGATGCACGCGCAGGCCGCTGCGGGCGATGGCGTCGAGGTTGACGTCAAAACCGATCTGCGCCTCGTTCAGGCGCAGGCAGAACATGGTGCCCACGGTGCAGGACGTGCCCGGTTCGGCGACCGATAAAATCGGCTTGCCGATGATCTGCGCCAGCAGGTGCTCGCGCTCGCCCTCGGGCAGGCTGCCCAGGTAGATGACGTCGCATTCGCTGGCCGCGCTGGCCACTGCCGGGATTTTCACGCGGATGCGCTGGCCCAGGCTGGAGGCGGGCGTGTCGACGATGGCCGCGCCGTAGCGGGGCGCACCGACCATGCAGACGCGCACTTCCTGGCGCGCCACGGGCCAGCGCACATAACTGATGATGCCAAACAGGACCTGGGCCACCTCGGCCGGACGCCTGGCGTCGGCCGCCGCGCCCGTTTGCGCCCACGCCGCGCACGGCGCCAGCGCGCTGCAGGCAAGCAACGAGGCCAGCAGCGCGACAGCGAACAGGGCAGGCAGCGCATGGCGCTGCCGGTGGCGAGGGAAGGAGGGCACGGCGTCGGTGTCTTTATTCAGGTCGGGTGGCTACTTAAAATGTTACTCAGCAACACAGACTCTACGGAAGTCCCGGTTGAAAGTAAATCACGGCGCTACGCCATACAACCTTGCATTATAAACACGAATGTTAAAACTTGCATTCTTTGCCATGAGAATTACTTATCAACACTGCCGTGGCGCGCCAGAGTGTTGCTATTCTTCCAGTGTTGCTTCCAGCAAGTCGATTTCGCGCAGCAGGCGCAAATGGATGGTGTCGTCCAGTTCACCCGAAATGCGGCGGCGGAACAGTTCGTCCCGCTCCGCATTCAGCGCTTCCAGGCGCAGCGCGCGCTCGGCCTTGGCCAGTTCCTGCAGCCGCATCGCCTCGTCGTTGCTGCTTTCGCCGTACGCGAGGCGGCGCCGGTAGGCTTCGATCAGGCGGTTGGCCGCTTCCGTGACGACTTGCTGCTTGTCATTCTTGTCGATGCCCTCGCACACTTTTTCCAGCCGCGCGATGGCCGCTTCGGCCGCGGCGGCGCGGGCATTGCGTTCTTCCGTCGAGCGGCGCGCGGGCGGCGCGAACACCAGGCCCTTGGTCAGCAGGGGCAGGGTGACGCTGGCCAGCAGCAGCGACAATAAAATCACGCCCATGGCCAGGAAGATGACGAGGTCGCGCGCGGGAAAGCGCGTGCCGTCTGGCAAGAACAAGGGCAGGGTCAGGATGCCGGCCAGGGTCAGCGCGCCGCGCACGCCCGCGAACGACGCCACCAGCAGCAAGCGCAGGCTGGGACGGGCCAGCAGCGCCGCGTCCTTCGGTTCGCCCGCCATTTTCTTGTGGTGCTTGAACAGGGTCAGTTTCATGGAAATGAAGACCCACAGGAAGCGCATGAAGGTCAGCCCCACGGTGATGGCGATGACGAACAGGGGCAGTTTCCAGGCGCTGCCGGCGCCGATTTCGGCGGAGGCGGCCGGCAAGCCGGCAACGGTGGTGGGCAGCTGCGCGCCCAGCATGACGAAGATCACGCCATTCAAGACCAGTTGCACGGTATCCCACACGGCTTTGCGCTGGGTGCGCGTGGCGGCCAGCGGGCGCCCGATCAGGTCGGCGTAATGCATGGACACGCCCGCCGTGGCGGCGGCCAGGATGCCGGAACCGTGGATTTGCTCGGCGCCCAGGTAGGCGGCGAACGGGATCAGGATGCTGATGAGGATTTGCAGGCCAGGCTCTTCGCCGACCTTGCTCACCAGCCATTTATTTGCCAGACCCACGCCCCACGAGATGGCCAGGCCGATGATGATGCCGCCGCCCGCTTCCTGCAGGAAACTCAGCGAGGCGGCGCCGATGGAAAAGCCGCCCGTCATCATGGCGCCTACGGCAAACGTGAAGCATACCAGGCCCGACGCGTCGTTCAGCAGGGATTCGCCTTCGAGGATGTGCATCAGGCGCGGCGGGATCGGGTTGCCGGCGGCGATCGCCGAGACGGCCACGGGGTCCGTCGGCGACAGGATGGCGCCCAGCGCGAAGGCGACGGCCAGCGGCACGCTGGGAATCAGCCAGTCGATGAAAAAGCCCATGCCCAGCACGGTAAACAGCACCAGGCCGATGGCCAGCATCAGGATCGAGCGCGCGTCGGAAAAGAAGGCGCCCTTGGGAATGCGCCAGCCATCGAGAAACAGCAGCGGCGGAATGAAGAGCAGGAAGAAAATGTCGGGATCGAGCGGCACTTGCACGCCAAACACGGCCAATCCCGTGCCGCCGGCAATCTGGATCAGCGGCAGCGGCAGCTTGACCCAGCGCGAGCGGGCGAGAAAGCCGCACAGGACGACGGTCAACACGAGGATGAGGATGATGGTAACGGTATGCATGAAGGAGCGGCGGCGTGCTGAAACGCTGATTATAAGGCGCAGCCCGCCTGCAGGCATCGCCTGCGTGTCATTGCGTACATACAACAAGTCACAATCGCGGTAAGATTGTCACTGTGGCCCTGTTGCCGCCGCCATTGGCCGGCGGCCCATGCGCCTTGCTTTTACCCTGGCCTTTACTTTTCACTGGTTCCTGTTTTGCTCAAGAAAATCTTCACCGGCCTCGTGCTGTCGCTGGCATTGCTCATCGTGGCGGCCCTGTCCGCGTATCTGTATTACTGGCGCCCCGCGCTGGCGCCCATCGATCCGCCTGCCGCCACGGCCTTTTCCCCGCAAGTGGTGGAGCGGGGCCGCATCCTGGCGGGCATGGGCAATTGCGCCGCCTGCCATACGGCCAAGGGCGGCGCCGAGTACGCGGGCGGCCACGGCCTGGCCACGCCGTTCGGCACGATTTATGCGACGAATATCACGCCCGACAGGCAAACGGGCATCGGCCGCTGGTCGCTGGCCGCCTTCCAGCGGGCCATGCGCGAAGGCGTGGGCCGCGATGGCGCCCATTTGTATCCCGTCTTTCCGTACACCCATTTCAACCTCGTCTCGGACACGGACTTGACGGCCTTGTACGCGTATTTCATGACGCGCCCGCCCGTGTACGCGGCCGCGCCCGCCAACAGCGTGCCGTTCCCCCTGAACTTGCGGCCGCTACAGGCGGGCTGGAAGCTGCTGTTTTTTAAGCCAGCGACGTTCCAGCTTGATCCTGCGCAAGGACTGGACTGGAACAGGGGCCGCTATCTGGCCGAAGGCCTGGCCCATTGCGCCGCCTGCCACACGCCGCGCAATGCGCTGGGCGCCGAGCTTGCCGGTTCGTCGTATCTGGGCGCGCCCATCAACCACTGGTATGCGCCAGCCTTGACCAGCGCCAACACGGCGCCCTTGCCTTGGACGCAGGACGAACTGTATGCCTTCCTGCGGACGGGCGCGACGGCCTTGCACGGCGTGGCGGCCGGACCCATGTCGGCCGTTGTGCACGAAGGCATGGGCGCTTCGCCCGATAGCGATATCCGCGCGCTGTCCGTGTATTTTGCCGGCCTGGCCGGGGCGGAACAACGCCAGGTCGATACTGATACCGTGGTGAAAGCTGGCATCGAGCGCTCGCAGCGCGTCAGCCTGGTCGACAACGACCGCGGCGCCAGCCTGTACGTGGCCGCCTGCGCGTCGTGCCATTCGAACAGCGACGGCCGGCCCGTGGCCCTGCGCCCGGAACTGAGCCTGAACAGCGCCGTCAGCGCGCCCGATCCTGCCAACCTGATCCAGGTGATATTGCACGGCATCAGCAAGGATGACGCCATGCCCGGCGTGCTGATGCCCGGCTTTGCCGCCTCGCTGACAGACAATGACGTGGCCCAGCTGGCCGCCTATCTGCGCCGCAGCCGCAGCCACCAGCCGGCCTGGACGAATCTGGAAGCGGCCGTGACGCGCGCGCGTGCCGGCAAGTAATCTCTGAAAATTTCTTATGTATAACACTCATGTATAACCTTATTGTCAATGGACAGCCCTTCGGCACCGAGGCCGACGCCGAGACGCCCCTGCTGTGGGTGCTGCGCGATGAAGTCCATTTAAAGGGCACGAAGTTTGGCTGCGGCATCGGCATGTGCGGCGCCTGCACCGTGCACGTGGATGGCCGCGCCATGCGCTCGTGCATCACGCCGATTGCCGCCGTGGCCGGCTGCGCCGTCACCACCATCGAAGGCCTCTCGCCCGATGGCACGCACCCTTTGCTGCGGGCGTGGCTGGCCACGCAGGCGCCCCAGTGCGGCTATTGCCAGTCGGGCCAGATCATGCAGGCGGCCACCTTGTTGCAAGACTATCCGCAGCCGACGGATGCGAATATCGATGCCGTCATGAGCGGCAACCTGTGCCGCTGCATGGCGTATGTGCGCATCCGCAAGGCGATCAAGCTGGCGGCCGGCATGCAGGAGGCGCCCGGTGCTTAAGTTGCCGAAAGAAAATTCTGCTGCCCGTCCCAGCTCGCTGGGGCGGCGCGGTTTCCTGATCGCCGCTGCAGGCACCGGTTTTACTCTGGCCTTCTTGCGCGCTGACAGCTCCCTGGCCGCCGGCAAGGCGGCATCCGTGCCGCCCGCGAAGCCCTCAGCACCCGTGTTCGACCCCAGCATCTGGTTCCATATCGGCGTCGATGGCATGATCACCGTCAATATCGCCAAGGCGGAAATGGGCCAGCATATCGGCACGGCCCTGGCGCGTATCGTTGCCGAGGAGCTGGAGGCGGACTGGAGCAAGGTGCGCCTGCATTACGTGGATACGGACCCGAAATGGGGACTGATGGTGACGGGCGGCAGCTGGTCCGTGTGGCAGAATTTCGATCCGCTCAGCCGTGCCGGTGCGGCCGGCCGCCTCGCGCTGGTCGAGGAGGGCGCGCGCCTGTTGCGCGTGCCTGTGTCCGCCTGCCACGCCAGACTGGGCGTCGTGCATGGCCGGGGGCGGTCGATCAGCTATGGCGACATCGTGCGCCGTGGCAAGCTGGCGCGCCAGTACACGTCCGAGCAACTGAAAGCCATCGTGCTCAAGACGCCGCCGCAGCGCAGCCTGATCGGCCAGCAGGTGCAGGCGCTCGACATCCCCGCGAAAATCAATGGCACGGCCGTGTATGGAATCGATGCGGAAATCGAGGGCATGCTGTTTGCGCGTCCGAAGATCCCGCCCACGCGCTACGGCTCGAAAGTGGTGTCCATCGATGATACGGCCGCGAAAAAGGTCAAGGGCTACCTGCGCTCGTTCGCCTTGCAAGACCCCAGCGGCACAGTGCCCGGCTGGGTCATGGTGGTGGCCGAAACGTATGCGGCCGCCATGCGCGCGGCCGACCTGGTGCAAGTGAAATGGCGGGCCGGCCCGGCGGCCCACGTGGCGGAGCAGGATATTCTCAACTATGCCACCAAGCAGCTGGCCGATGCCAGCCTGGGCGCCCGCGTGGTCGATGATGATGGCGTGGAGCAAGCGTTCAAGGATGCCAGCCTGCAACTGGAACGCCACTATACGACCAGCACCGTGTTGCATTTCCAGCTGGAACCGGTGAATGCCCTGGCGCAGGAAATCGACGGCGTCTGGCACATTCATGCGGGCAATCAGTGGCAATCGCTGATCCTGCCCGTGCTGGCGCAAGCGTTGAACGTGCCGGAAAGCAAGGTGATGCTGCACACCTATCTGCTCGGCGGCGGTTTCGGGCGGCGCCTGAATGGCGATTATTGCGTGCCGGCCGCGCTGGCGGCGCAAGCCGTGGGGCGCCCCGTCAAGATGATTTGCACGCGGGCCGACGACGCCCGTTTCGATTCGCCCCGTTCGCCGTCCGTGCAGCATGTGCGCATGGCGTTCGACGCCGCCGGCAAGGTGTCGGCCATGGTGCACGAGGCCAGCGCGGGCTGGCCCACGCAAGCGATGATTCCCGCTTTCCTGGCCAAGGATAAGCAGGGTCATCCGTACGACCCGTTCGCCATCGCCGGCGCCGACCACTGGTACACGGTGGGCGCGCAGCGCGTGCGGGCCGTGTCGAACGACCTGGCCAACAGCAGTTTCCGCCCCGGCTGGCTGCGCTCCGTGGGGCCGGGCTGGACGAATTGGGCTGTGGAAAGTTTCATGGACGAGGCGGCGCAGGCGGCCAAGGTCGATCCGCTGGCGTTCCGGCTGTCCTTGCTGCAGGCCACGGGGAGAAATGCGGGCAGCGCGCCGAACGCCGTCGGCGGCGCCGCGCGCCTGGCCCACGTGCTGCAGCGGGTGGCGGACAAGGCCGGCTGGGGTACGGCCATGCCGCCCGACACGGGCCTGGGCATCGCCGCCACCTTCGGCCAGGAACGCGACATGCCCACCTGGACGGCGTGCGTGGCGCGAGTCAAGGTCGATCGCAGCACTTGCATGGTGAAAGTCGAAAAGCTGTTCATGGTGATCGACGCGGGCAGCATCGTCGATCCCGATGGCGCGCTGGCGCAGGCGGAAGGGGGCGCCCTGTGGGGCGTGAGCATGGCCTTGCATGAGGGAACGGCTTTCCTGAACGGCGAAGTGAAGGATACCAATCTGAATACCTACACGCCCTTGCGCATGGCCGACGTGCCCGAGCTCGATATCGAATTTGTGGTCAGCACGGCAACGGCGACGGGCATGGGCGAACCGCCCACGACAGCCGTGGCGCCGGCGATCGGCAACGCCATCTTCGCCGCCGTGGCTTCGCGCGTGCGGCATTTGCCGATCCGCCCGGAAGCCGTGCTGAAGGGGCTGGACCGGCACGGCGCCGTATAGTCTTGCCTTCCTGGCGGCGAGGCGTGAACGGCCGCGCAGGAATGGCCGTGGGCTGCTACACTGAGCTTAGTCGCCCGGGGCATGCAGGCTGTCCCCCGGCCCGGCAAGATCAGCGTAAAATCAGCGCACAGCTTGACTTCAGCTTTAGCTTGATCCCAGCTCGATTGCGGAGGCAACCATGCAAGAACAATTTGTCAGCATTACGGCCGATGAACTTCAAATGGATGGCGTGCTTGACATGCCCGAGCGGCCGGTGGGCATCGTCCTGTTTGCCCACGGCGCAGGCGCCGACAGCGACTACCTGGGCGCCTCCAGCCATGCCACTTCCCAGGATTTTTTGCGAGCGGGCATCGCCACCCTGCGTTTCGACCAGGGCGGTGTCGGGCCTGGCGGCGGCAGCAATGGCCACGCGTATTTCGTGCGCAGCGATATCGTGCTGCTGGCGCGCCAACTGGAAAAAGCCCTGGGCTGGCTGCAGCTCGACGCATCCACGCGGCGCTTGCCCTGCGGCCTGTACGGCTATGGCACCAGCGCTGCCGTCGTGATGCAGCTGGCGGCCTGGCGCAGCGCGGAAATCGCCGCGCTGGCCGTCTGCGATGGCCAGGTGGAAATGGCCGGCAAGGCGGCGCTGGAAAACGTGCGCGTGCCATCGTTGCTGATCGTGGGCGGGCGCGACCCCGACGTGGCCGGCCTGAACCGCATGGCGTTCGCCACCTTGCGCTGCGACAAACAACTGGAACAGATCGCCGCGCCTGGCGGCCCCGACACGCGTCACCAGGCGGCCCTGCTGGCCACGGACTGGTACACGCGCCATTTCAACGGGCATACCAGCACGGCGCAGTAGCGCAGCAGATCAGGCGGCGCGCAAGTTCTTCGCATGGAAGCGCACATGCTCTTCCATGAAGCTGGCGATGAAGTAATAGCCGTGGTCGTAGCCGGCATGGCGGCGCAGCCGTAATGGCTGGCCGGCGTCGCGGCACGCCGCTTCGAATACTTCGGGGTACAGTTGCTCCGGTAAAAACTTGTCGGCCAGGCCCTGGTCGATCAAAATGCCGTTAGGAAACAGTGCCGGTTTGCCTTGCAGGCCGCGCATCAGCGCGCTGGCGTCGTACTGTTGCCAGCTGGACTCATCGCTGCCCAGGTAGCCCGTGAAAGCCTTTTTCCCCCACGGACACTCGCTCGGTGCGGCGATGGGGGCGAAGGCGGATACGGAGCGGAACAGTTCCGGGTTGCGCAAGGCCAGCACCAGCGCGCCATGGCCGCCCATCGAGTGGCCGAAAATACCTGTGCGTTGCGCATCGATCGCCAGTTCCTGTTCCAGCAGGGCGCGCAGTTCCAGCAGGTAGCTATACATCCGATAATGGCTGCTCCACGGCGTCTCGGTGGCGTCCACGTAAAAGCCGGCGCCCACGCCGAAATCCCAGGAGTCGCTTTCGCCCGCAATGTTCGCGCCACGGGGGCTGGTGTCGGGGGCGATCAGGATCACGCCTTCCTCGGCCGCCACGCGCTGCGCGCCGCCCTTGATCATGAATGTTTCTTCCGTGCAGGTCAGGCCCGCCAGGTAAAACAGGGCAGGGCGCTTGGTGCTGACTGTGGCGCCTGGCGCCGTGTCGGGAATGAAGGCCGAGAAACGCATGGGCAAGCCGATGGCTTGCGCGTCGTGGCGATAAAAGCGTTGTACGCCGCCAAAACAGGCGTGTTCACTCAACAGTTCCAGCATGAATTCTCCTCGTTAATCGCACAGTATAGCGAGAGCGGCGCAGCGCCGGCACGGGATCAGCCCAGCATGGCCGCTAATGCAGGCAAGATGTCTTGTGCCGGGGCTTCGGTCTTGAAGGTCAGTAAATGGTCGGCGCGCGTCTTGCCCAGGTTGATGGCGGCCACAGGCTTGCCCGTTTCGGCCGCCATGCGGCACAGGCGAAAGCTCGAATACACCATGACCGATGAACCCACTACCAGCAGGGCGCTGGCCGTGCGCATCTTGCTTTCGGCTTCGGCCGCGCAGGCGGCGGGCACGCCATCGCCGAAAAACACCACGTCGGGCTGCAAGGTGCCGCCGCAGCGGGGACAGACGGGCAGGTGGAAGGTGGCCAGCTGCGATGGTTCCAGCAAGGCGTCGCCATCGGGCGCCGGCGTGGCCGTGGCGCCCAGCAGTTGCGGATTGTCATGTTCGAGCTGATCCTGGATCAGGCGGCGCGTGTGGCGGGTCCGGCAATCGAGGCACACCACGCCATGTATGCTGCCGTGCAACTCCGTGACGGCTGGGCTGCCAGCCTGCTGATGCAGGCCATCCACGTTCTGCGTGACCAGGCCGCCTATTCTCCGGCGCTGGGCCAGTTGCGCGATGGCCAGGTGACCGGGATTCGGCGTGGCGCGCGCCAGGGTTGGCCAGCCGACCATGCTGCGCGCCCAGTAGCGGCGGCGCACGGCTTCCAGGCGGCGAAAATCGGGGCCTTGCACGGGTGCGTTGCCGCGCCGCACGCCTTGCGTGTCGCGGTAGTCCGGTATGCCGGACGCCGTGCTGATGCCGGCGCCCGTCAGCAGCAGCACGTCGGGATGGCGCTGCAGGAACTGCGCCAGCTGCTCAAGGGCAAGAGCGTCGCTGGCGGGCTGCTGGCTGGCGAAGGAAAAATTTTGCATGATGCGCCATGCTAACCGAAAAGCACGACGCCGTTGCAAGGGTGATGTTTATTCCAGCTTCATGCCGAAACGCTGCAGCCGCGGCTGCCAATGGTCCTGGATATTGGCCGAGACGAGGATGCGCTCGGCCTTGCCGATCAGTAATTCACGTGGCACGAAGCCGAAATAGCGCGAGTCGGCGCTGTTGTCGCGGTTGTCTCCCAGCATGAGGAAATGGTCGGCCGGCACCGTCACGGGGGCGAAGCTGCGCGCCGCGCCCGTCATTTGCGGCAAGACCTGGATGCGGTGCTGTTCGGTCTGGTTGCGTTCGCTGATGCGCTGGGCCGTCAGCTGGCCCACGTGGGCGATGGTTTCCGGCGCCGTGTCGAGCGCAGTGTACTGGGCGGGCTGGCCATTGATGACCAGCTGCTCGTTGCGCATTTCCACCGTGTCGCCGGGCAGGGCGATGATGCGCTTGATCAATCGCGTGCCGTCTTTCGGCGAAGAAAAGGTGACGATGTCGCCCTGCTGCGGTTCGCCCAGGCGCTGCAGCACGATATCGGTGAGCGGCACTTTCAGGTTGAAGGCCAGGCGGTTGACGAAGACCACGTCGCCTTCGAGCAGGTTGGGGCGCATCGACGCCGACGGTATGGGATTCCAGTCCGCCACGGCCGTGCGGAACACGCCGAACAGCAGGAGGAACATCAAAAAACCTTTGTTGGCGCGCATCCATGTGCTCATGTCGGCTCTTTCGCTGGGCTGTGCCCGTGATGGTGAAGGGGGCGCCATTGCTGCTGGCGCCATATCACGATGCACGGCGAGGCTGAAGCCAGTCTTAAATCACGCCAATGCGCGCGCCATGGCGTACCGCTGTTGCGTGCATGCATCACTACGCCGGTATCAAGGGTGCTGGCACGGTGTCTGCGTGTCGTCGCCGTTCCGCAGGCGCTTGCCGTGCAGGTCATCCCACAGTTCGCCGAGCGCCACCAGCAAGCCGCCGCCCACGAAGGGGATCGCCACCAGCCATGGCATGCTGTCGAGCCATGGCCCCAACACGATGGCCGAGACCACGGCGATGACGATGGCACTGCACCAGAAGCGGCGCGGATGCCGCAGGATCAGCAGGTAGTGAAAGTCGTTCATACATCCTCCTTGGTGAGCATGCGGAACAGCCGGGCGGCCAGGATACTGCTGACGGCAATGACGATGCAGCCGTCCAGGAAAAACAGCACCTTGCCAACCAGGTGCATGCCTTGCACGAGATAGGCGGGCAGTTCCCGCGCTTCCGCCCACTGCGTCATGCGTGCCAGCACGATGGCGGCGGCAAAGATGACGACGGCCAATGCCAGCACCACCAGCACGTGTTCGAACAGGCGTAGCCGCAATTTCATGTTGGACTTGGCAAGGTAGGGAAGATTCCCGAACCTTGAAGTTATCAGTCCAATATCGCACTGCTTTGCGTTTGCACAAAGTCGCCGGTGATAGGATAAAAGTCGTGTTGCTGGCAGAAAAATGCGCCGTCTCAGGCCATGGTTTGCGTGTCGCGCCGTTCAAAATACAGCAAGTCCGACCAGGTATCCTGGAAGCGCATGGCCTTTTCCGAGCGGCCATACTGGTGAAAGCCGTTGCGCTGCATGACGGCGACCGAGCCCAGGTTTTGCGGCCGCGCCGTCGCTTCCAGGCGCCACAGTTCCAGTGGGCCGAAAGCCTCTTCCAGCAACAGGGCGACCACGCGGGTGGCGTAGCCGCGTCCGCCGAACTGTTCGCCTATGCGGTAACCGAGCGTTGCTTTATTGAAATAGGGGCGGGTAACGGCCGTCAGGTTGACCCGGCCGATGATTTGCCCGTCCAGTTTTGCCAGGTACTGGTAGACGAGGTCTTGCTGGCGCTCGCGCTGCGCCTGCTCGATGGCGGCGGCGATGGCTTCCCGGTGATAGTAGGATGACGCGCGCGCCGTGACCCAGTTTTCAAAATACGCGCGATTTTCGAGTTCAAAGGCCAGCAAGGCGGGAAGGTCGCTGCTGGCCGGCGGGTGTAGCTGAAGGCGGTCGAGGTCTGGCATGGGAGCGTGTCAAAAAGCGATGCGCCATTATAATCAGCTGGCGCATTTCGCCGCACACCCGCCTGAATTCATCAAGGAGCAGCATGCTGTCCCATATTTGCCTCGGCACCAATGACTTTCCCCGCGCCTACGCCTTCTACACGGTCTTGCTGGGTGAACTCGATCTGATCGAGAAATTTCATGATCCCGCCCAACCCTGGGCCGGCTGGATGGCGCAGCAGGCGCCGCGCCCCCTGTTCGTGCTGACGGCGCCGCATGACGGCTTGCCGGCCGCGCCCGGCAATGGGCAGATGACGGCCCTCCTGGCGGCCAGCCGCGCCCAGGTGGACCGCAGCTACCAGGCTGCGCTGGCGCTGGGCGCCACGTGCGAAGGGGCACCCGGCTTGCGCCTCCATTACCACGCGAATTACTATGGCGCCTACTTCCGCGACCTCGACGGCAACAAGCTGTGCGTCTGCTGCCACGCCGGGGAGTGATTCAGCGGGGAGCCCAGACGGCGTCTTCCGTCCAGCCCAACTCCGCAAAGTCCTGCGCCCGCTCGTCCGCTTCGCCGGCGCAATAGAATTCGTCGAGCTGGGGCGGTGCGATGCGCGTGCCGGCCAGCATGGCGTGCACTTGCCCCCGGTGGTGGATCTGGTGCTGGAACAGATGCGCCAGCATGCGCAGTCGCGTGTCGACTTGCGGCGTGTCGCGCAGGATCGTCACGGGCCGCGCCAGGTCAAGGTCGCACAGGCTGCGGCAATGGGCGATCAGGCGCGCGTCGGATGCCTGCTGTGCCGCCTGCAGCGTGGCGCAGTCGGTAAATGGCTCGTCCTTTTCAAAGAAGACATAGCAGTCGGCATGCGGCGCTTCGCCGCGCAGCTCGCGCTCGAGCGCATCGAGGTAAAACCAGTCGCATGTGAGGATGTGGTTCAGGGTGGACTGGATGGTGGGAAAAAAGCTGATGCGCGCGGCCTGGAACTCGGCCTCGGTCAGTTCGCCGCAAGCCTTCAGCAGGCGGTGGTTGGCCCAGGCGTTGTTGCAGGCCTGGGTGGTGACGTACTGGGCCAGCATATTGCTCATGATTTACCTTGCAAAGAAGGGTAGCTGCGAGGGCGCCACTGTAGCACTTTGCGGCAGATGGGCAACGCTGGTCACGCCCGCCGTACCGGCACGGCTGTCATCAAGTAAAATCGCGGGGCGGATGTCGCGATAGTGATGCAGATAGGGCTAGAAGAATAAAATGGGTTGGATAGGAAAATTACTGAACGGCGGCGACCAAAAAAACAAGCTTGCGCCCCTCACGGCAGCGGCGGCGCCCGAGATGGCACGGCAGCCAGCCAGCATCACCGAGATCGATGCCATCTACTACCGCTGGCTGGCGGCCGCCGGTTCGGCGCAGGCGACAAAGCAGGCGGAACAGCAGATTCTGGACGAATTGACGCGCCTGGCCCGTGAGCCGATCGCCGGTGCCGCGCTGGTGCCGCGCATTCCGGCCATCATTCCGCAGTTGATGCGGACCTTGCAAAATGAAAACATGAGCGCGGCCGAGCTGTCGCGCCAGCTGGCCCAGGACGTGCTGCTGGTGGCCGAGGTCTACCGCGAAGCGAACCGGCCCCGCTACCATTCGCGCTACAACGCCAGCCCGTCGATCAACAACATGGAAGGCGCCATCATGCTGCTTGGGCAAAACGGCATGCGCATGCTGCTGGCCCGCGTCGCCTTCCGTCCCATCGTCAGCATGCAAAGCGGCGGCTTGACCATACGTACGGCGCCGCTGATCTGGCGCCAGTCCGAGAAATGCGCGCTGGCGGCCAACCTGGTCGCGCCCGCCATGCAGGCCAACGCCTTCGACGCCTATCTGGCTGGATTGCTGGCCAATGTCGGCCTGGTGGTGGCGTTCCGCCTGATCGACCAGATGCATGCGCCCGATGCCTTCCCGCAATCGGACGCCTTCATTGCCCAGGTGTTTGCGCAAGCGCGCATCCTGTCGGTACGGATCGCCGAATTATGGGAGTTTCCCGAGTCCGTGACCCGCGCGATCGGGCAGGCCGGGCAAGCAGATTCCGATGCCGATCCGCAGGCGCAAGCGCTGGCGCTGGGCGACCGCTTGAGCAAGCTGCGCATGCTGGTCGATACGGGCCGCTTTCCTGCCGACGATCCCTTCGTGATGACCGGACTGGGCAAGAGTGAGCTGCTGGTGTTCGACAAGCTGGCCGACGAGGATGACGAGGATGACGAGGAGTGATGGCCGCAGGCCGGTCAACGCCGCGCCACCCCGGTAGCAGGCTCTTGCGGTCAGGGCCGCGATTGTGTAGCAATCTGGCAAGCAATTGAGTGGCCAGCCTGCCACTCGATCCTGTCGTCTGCCCATGCTCCCAGGAGGTTCCTTGCTCCCATTTCGCCAAGCCATCCTTGCCGCCGCGTGTTTTTCAAGCGCGGCCGCTGCCGCGCCCGATACGCTGCCGGTCAAACCGGCCTTTACGCCTTCCGCCTGTGCGGTGCCGGTGCTGCCGGGCGAAAAGATAGAGTGCGGCATGCTGACGGTACCCGAACATCGGGGCAAGGCCGATAGCCGCGCCATCGCCTTGCCGGTCATGATTTTCCGCAGCAGTGCAGCAGCTCCCGCAGCCGATCCCGTCGTGTATCTTCCCGGCGGTCCGGGCCTGAGCAGCATCGACGGGCGCACGAGCGCCAAAGGCAATCCGTTTTTGCTGGAACGCGACCAGATATTGCTGGAAGGACGCGGCAACAAGTTTGCGCAGCCTTCGCTGGCCTGTCCTGAACTGAACGCGCTACGTGCGGCGGATGCCACGCCGGCGGTGCAGACCGAGGCCGTTGCGCGTTGCCGCGCCGCCCTGGTGGCCTCCGGCATCGATCGGGATGGCTACACGTCGGCGGAATCGGCGGACGACCTCGACGACCTGCGCCGCCTGCTCGGCATCGCGCAGTGGAACCTGATCGGCTACTCGTACGGCACGCGCCTGGCCCAGACGGTGCTGGCGCGCCATCCCGAGGGCGTGCGCAGCGTGGTGCTCGACTCCGTGCTGCCGGTCGATATCAACTATGACGAAATGGCCGCCGCGCCGCTGCGGCGCGCCATCGACCTGGTGCTCGACGGCTGCGCGACGGAACCGGCGTGCGACTTGCGCTACCCGGACCTGCGCGGACGTTTCAGCGCCTTGCTTGCGCGCGCCGACCGCGACGGCATTGCGGCGCCAGGACGCGTGCTGCGCCGGCGCGACATCGTCAACGCCCTGGCCGAGGGCTTGCAGCAGCCGGCGCTGATTCCCGCCTTGCCCCGCCTGATCAGCGAAGCGGCGCAGGGCCGCCCGCAAGGCTTGCTGCCATTGCTGCGCAGCGTACCTTCCAGCTTCAACTGGGGGCTGCGCCTGTCGGTCTGGTGCGGCGAGGAAATGCCGTTCGAGCAGCCCGGGCGCATGGCTGCGCAAGTGTCGCCGGCCCTGGGGCTGGGCGGTGTGGATAACCGCACGGCGACACCTGGGATGTGCGGCGCGTGGCGCGTGGCCGCAGCCGCGGCGCAGGCAAACGATGCCGTGAAAAGCGACGTGCCGGTGCTGATACTGGCCGGCGAATTCGATCCCGTGACGCCGCCAGCCTGGGGCCGGCGCCTGCTGCGCAGCATGCCCAATGCGCGTTTCGTGCAGATACCGGGCCAGGCGCATGGCGCCATGTTCAACCGCTGCGGCGGGCAGCTGACGCTGGCCTTCCTGCGCGACCCGCGTGCACCCTTGAATTTCGATTGCGTGGCCAGGATGCCGGGACTGGTGTTTGCTGCCGATTAGCGCGCAAAATACAGTTCGTGCAGGTGCTCGAGGTCGACCTCATCGGCTTTTTGCGACAGCGCCACCTTGCCGCTTTGCATCAGGTAGACGTGGTCGGCCACGCCCACGGCCCGCGCCGTATTCTGCTCGACGAGGATGATGGTGCGCTTGCCGTCGTTCAGGCGCGCGAGGATCTCGAACAGCTCGTTGACCACCAGCGGGGCCAGGCCCAGCGAAGGTTCGTCGATGATGAGCAGCGACGGATCCGACATCAATCCCCGCGCCATGGCCAGCATCTGCGCCTCGCCGCCGGACAGTGATCCGGCCAGCTGCTTGCGCCGTTCGTGCAGGCGCGGGAACATGGCGTAGGCTTCGGCCAGGCGCGCCGGCATGTGGCTGCGGTGCTCCTTCGGAAACGCGCCCATGATCAGGTTTTCTTCCACGCTCATGTCGCGAAACGTCATGCGTCCTTCCGGGATCATCGTCACCCTCGCGTCGCTCATCTTCCACGTCGGCGTGCCGTTGATGGACTGGCCATCGAGCGCGATGCTGCCCGCGCCCACGGGCAGCAGGCCCATGATGGCGCGCAGCAGGGTGGTCTTGCCGGCCCCGTTCGGGCCGATGATGGTGGTCAGCTTGCCCTTCTGGATCGACAGCGAGACATCCCACAGCACATTGATGGCGCCATAGCCGGCGCGCAGGTTTTCTATCTCAAGCATGGGCTGCCCCTGTATAACTTTCGATCACGGCCGGATCGCGGAAGACGGCGTCCGGCGTGCCGTCGGCGATCAGCTGGCCAAAATTGAGCACGGCCACGCGCTGGCACAGATTGCTGATGGTCTCGATATCGTGCTCGATCATGACGATGCCCACGCCAAAGGCGGCATGCAAGTCCTTCAGCATGCCCATGAAGCGGCGCTTGCCGTTCGTTTCCAGACCGGCCAGCACTTCGTCCAGCAGCAGCAGCTTCGGGTTCGTCGCCAGCGCCTTGGCCACTTCCAGCGCTTTCAACTCCGTCAGCGCCAGTTCGCTGGCCGCGTCGCGCTGCGCCTTGTCCGCCAAGCTCGTGAAATCGAGGATTTCATCGATCTTGCGCTGGTCTACCTTGCCGGTGCCGAAGCGCTGCGCCACGACGAGGTTTTCGCGCACCGTCAGTTCATGCATCGGTTGCGGAATCTGGAAGGTGCGGCCCAGCCCCAGGCGCGCGCGCTGGTACATGGGCGTGGCCATGATGTCGCGTCCCTCGAAGCGGATGCCGCCGCTGGTGGGGCGCACCAGGCCGGAAATCGCATTGAACAGGGTGGTCTTGCCGGCGCCATTCGCACCCACGAGGCCGATCACGTCGTGGCTGCCCACCTTTAACGTGACGCTGTCGACGGCCGTCAGGCCGCCGAAGCGCACGGACACATTATCGAGTTCAAGCATGTGCTTTCTCCTTCGCGTTGAACAGTTTGCGGAGCAGCGGCAGCAAGCCGTTCGGACTGAAGACGATCATCGCCACCAGCAGCACGCCCAGCACCAGCTGGTGGCCCGTGGGGATCAGCGACTTGAAGATCAGCTGGTCGACCAGGTAGACCACCACGGCGCCCAGCACGGGGCCGAGTATCGTGCGGTAGCCGCCGAAGATGGCCGCCACGATCGGTAGTGTCACCCACAGGCTGTTGAAGGCGTAGTCCGGCTCCAGGAAGTTGATGTAATGGGCGTTGAAGGCACCGAACAGGCCCGCCATGAAGGCCGATACGAGCAGCATCGCGCCTTTCAGCAAGGTGCTGTTGACGCCGACGACGCGCGTGGCGTCTTCGCTGTCGTGCATGGCGCGCAGGGCGATGCCGTAGTGGCTGGCGCGGATGCGGCTGTAGGCGAACGCGCATGCCACCACCAGCGTCAGCACCACCAGGTAGGCACCCGTCTTGCTGGCCAGATCGAAGCCGAAGACGGTGGGCAAGGCCGGGATATTGTTGATGCCGCCGGCGCCGCCCGTCACCGAGCTCCATTCCGTGGCCAGGATGCGGAAGATGTGCGCGTAGGCGAGGATGGCCAGCGCAAAATACGGCCCGCGCAGGCGCAGCACGGGCAGCATGATGATGGCGGCGATGGCCGCGCCCGCACCGCCCAGCAGCATGGCGGCAAACACGGGCAAGCCCAGTTTCACGGTGGCCAGCGCGGAGACATACGCGCCCACGCCGAAGAAGGCGGCATGGCCGAAGCTGACCATGCCGCCCAGGTTGCCCAGCAGGGCCCAGGACATGGCCACGCCGCCGATGATCAGGGCGGCAACCACCATGCTCATCACATACTGGTTGCCGCCCAAGGCCAGCGGCACGGCGATATAGGCGGCCAGCAGCAGGCCCGCCGTGGAGATCAGTGTCGAGCGCTTCATCCGCGCCTCCGTTGTGCGCCGAACAAGCCGTTCGGCATGATGAACAGCACCAGCAGGAACAGCACCATGCCGGACAATTCCTGCAGCGCGGAGCTGGCTAGGGTGACGGTCAGGGCTTCGGCCACGCCCAGCAGCACGGCGGCCAGCAGCACGCCGGGAATCGAACCGATGCCGGCCAATACCGTGATGATGAAGGCTTTCACCGTCAGCGCGCCGCCGTAGGCGGGCTGGATCACGCCATAGCTGAACAGGGCGACGCCGGCGAAGGCGGCCAGGATGCCGGCGACCAGAAACGACACCAGTTCCGTGCGGCCCGGATCGATGCCCATCAGCTTGGCCGCGTCGCGGTTGCTGGACACGGCGCGCACGGCGCGGCCATACCAGCTGGTGGCCAGCCAGCGCCACAGGGCCGCCATCAGCACCAGGCTGACGCCAAAGAAAATCACTTCGCTGCGCATGCTGAAGAACGGACCGATCTCGATGCCTTCCTGCAGCCAGCTCGACGACGTCGAACGGATGTCGGCCTTCCAGACCAGCAGGATGAAATTGGTGAGGATGACGCCGATGCCGTAGGTGAGGATCAGCGAATTGATTTCGCGGTCTTTCTTGATGCGGCTGACGATCAGGTAGACGCCCACGGACGTGAGGCTGACGATCACCAGTGCGATGGGAATGGCGAACATGGGGCCCAGGCCCAGTCCCGATTCCACGCTGTAGGCGATGTAGGCGGCCAGCAGCACCAGTTCGCCGTGCGCCAGGTTGATCACTTTCATGGTGCCGAAGACCAGCGCCAGTCCCAGTGCGATCAGGGCGTAGGAGCCGCCCTGCAGCAAGCCCGAATACAGGGCTTGCAAGATTAATTCTGTCATGTCGTCATCCCGTCAGGCAGCCCAAGGACATCGCGAAGATGCGCCAGGGCTGCCGTTCATCGGTGCACGCCCGGCAGGCGTGCGCGTGTGCAGCGGGAGGCTGCTGTTACCAGGGCAGGGCGGGATAGGCCAGCTTGCCCGTCGCGTGTTCCTTCGGCCAGACGATCACCACTTTCTTGTCCTGGTGCTGGGCCATGCGGTGCACGAAATTCTGGTTGTCGCCATTGGCGGCAAACTGCACCCGGCCGATCAGGGTTTCGCGGTCCGTCTTGCGCATTTCCTCGGCCACGCCGCCTTTCTTGAGCGTGCCCTTGTCGGCCGCGCGCGCGATGGCTTCGAACAGCAGCATCGACTGCACATAGCCGAACTGGCCCAGGTAGTCCGGCTCCTTCTTGTACAGCTGCTTGTAGGCGTCGCTGAAGGCCTTGCCGTCGGCTGTCTTGAATTCGGTGGGGAAGGGCAGCAGGGCCGTGCCGAATACATTCGGCATCAGGTCGGGGAAGTCGGCCGCCATTTTCGGCGTTGCCAGCGACCACACGCCCACCATGGCCTTGATCTTCGGCTTCAGGACGCGGGCGGCGCGGATGATGCCCACGTAGTCGTTTTCGTAGCCGACCATGGCCACGACTTCCGATTTATCCTGCAGCTTGATCTTGTTGATGATGGGCTTGAAGTCGGTAATGGCCGGGTCGAACGAGTGCGTCGTCACTTTCACGCCCTTGGCCGCCAGGGCCTTTTCCACATCCTTGGCCAGGCCCGTGGTGGCGTCCTTGGTCGAATACACGATGGAGACGGATTTCGCGCCCACGTCGTGCAGCAATCCCAGCATGGCTTTTTCGTAGCCGGCCGTGTTATTGATGCGGAAAAAATTCTTGCGCCCGCTGGCCACCAGGCTGTCGTCCACGCCGCCCGAAGTGATATAGACGAGGCCCAGTTTATTCGCCGTGTCCGAGGCGGGCGAGATATTGTTCGAGCCATAGCCGCCCGTGATGGCCACCACGCCCTGGCTGGCCAGCTTTTCCACGGCGGCGATGGCTTTGGCGGGCGCCGATTCGTCGTCGACGGTGATGATCTTGATGGTGTGCTTGCCGTTGGTCTTGTTGAAGACTTCGGCCGCGACCATGATCCCCTCCTGCATGCCGGCGCCGACCCGCGCCAGGTTGCCCGTCAGCGGGATTTCTGCGCCGACCAGGAATTCGTCGGCGCTGGCCTGCGTCATCCAGGCGCTGGCAACCAGCGCTGCCATGGCGATGCGTGTGTAGGTGCGTTTCATCGTGTCTCCTCCGGTGATGTGGCTTGGTTTTATTGTCGGTTCTGGTACTGCATGGTCAACTCATCGTGCATTCTGCGCCATTTGCCGCAGCTGCCCCTTTAAAATCTTGCCCGTGGCGGCGGCCGGCAGCGCTTCCATGACGATGATGGCGGACGGGCATTTGTATGGCGACAGGGTCTGCGCCAGCCAGGCCTGCAATTGTGCCACGCTGGCGGGCTGGCGCGGGTCCAGTTCCACATAGGCGATGACGTCCTCGTTGCCATCGGCCGTGGTGCGTCCCACCACGGCCGACTGCACCACGGACGGGTGGGCGTTCAGGGCCGTTTCCACTTCCAGCGGATACACATTGAAGCCGGAGCGGATGATCAATTCCTTGGTGCGGCCGACGATGAAGAGGGCGCCGTCCGGGTCCTGGCGCGCCATGTCGCCCGTATTGAGCCAGCCGCCGTCGCGCATGGTGGCCGCCGTCATGGCCGGTTCGCGGTAATAGCCAGCCATGATGTTTGGCCCGCGTATCCACAATTCGCCCGGCTCGCCCGGCGCCACGTCTAGGCCGTCGACGCTCACCACGCGCACTTCCACGCCCGGTATCGGCATGCCGACGGAATCGTCGCGGCGCGGCGTTTCCAGGCGCGTCTGGCTGATGGTGGGCGCGCTTTCCGTCATGCCATAGCCATTGTGCAGCGCGGTGCCCAGCAGCTTTTCCACCTCGTGCTTGAGCGACGGCGCCAGCGGCGAGCCGCCCGCATACGCAAAGCGCAGCCGCGTCGGCAGCGGGGTATCGGCGCCGCCCAGGGTTTGCAGCAGCTTGGCGTACATGGCCGGCACCCCCTGCACGATGGTCAGGCCGTCATCCGTCAAGGCCGAGAGCAGGCCATCGACGGAAAAGCGCGGCACCAGGTACAGGGCGGCGCCCGCATACAGGGTGCCCAGGGCCACCGAGGCCAGGCCGTACACGTGCGAAATCGGCAGCACGCCATAGGCGCGGTCGGTGCGCGTCAGGCCGCGCAAGGTGCTGGAGACAGCGGCGATGAACAGCAGGTTGCGGTGCGTGAGCATCACGCCTTTGGACTGCCCCGTGGTGCCCGTCGTGTAGATCAGCGCGGCCACCTGTTCGTTGCCGGGCACGCAGGCTTCCGGAATGGACGCTTCGTTCAACTCTCCCGCCAGCAGCTCGCCCATGCCATCGACGGTGACGGGGCTGGCGCCGCGCCGCGCCGCGTGCGCGGCCGCTTCCGGCGAGGCGCCGGCCAGGAACAGCACGCGCCGCGCGGAACTGTGCGTGGCGATGGTGTCGATCTCGCGCGCCGACAGCCGGGCATTGACGTTGACGATCCACGCGTCGATGCTCGCGGCAGCAAAAATCAGCGCCACCTGCAGCGCGCCGTTTTCGCCCACCACCATCAGGCGGTCGCCTGCGCGCACGTCCAGCTGGCGCAGCAGCTGCGCTGCACTTTCCACGCCATGCTGCAGCTGCGCGTAGGTCCAGCTGCAGCCACCTTCATGCAGCGCCGGCGCGTCCGGCGCACGCGCGGCCCAGTAGGCGGGAATGGCCGACAGGCGCGCCGGCAAGCCGGCCAGCAGGGAAGGGATGTCCATCGCGGCCTCCTTCACTTTTGCGCTGCTTTGATCATGTTGCGGGCGATGACGATCTGCTGGATCTGCGTCGTGCCTTCGTAGATGCGGAACAGGCGCACGTCGCGGTAGAAGCGTTCGGCCGCGTATTCGCTGATGTAGCCGGCGCCGCCGTGGATCTGCACGGAGCGGTCAGCGACCCTGCCGCACATTTCGGAGGCGAACAGCTTGCAGCACGACGCTTCCGTCGAAATGTCTTCCTTGTTGTCGCGCCGGCGCGCCGCGTCGAGCACCATGCTGCGCGCCGCGTAGATTTCCGCCTTGCTGTCGGCCAGCATGGCCTGGATCAGCTGGAATTCCGCGATGGGCTGGCCGAACTGCTGGCGCTCCATGGCGTAGGCCAGCGCGTCGGCCAGCATGCGTTCGGCCGCGCCCACGCAGACGGCGGCGATGTGCAGCCGGCCCTTGTCGAGCACCTTCATGGCCGTCTTGAAACCCACGCCTTCCTTGCCGCCGATGATGTTCGCTGCCGGCACGCGGCAATTTTCAAAGATGACGTCGCAGGTATGCGCGCCTTGCTGCCCCATCTTCTTGTCGATTTTTCCCAGCGAGAGGCCCGGCGTGTCCTTTTCCACGATGAAGGCGGAAATGGCCGAGGCGCCCCGCTTGACGGGGTCCGTGCGCGCCATGACGGTAAAAATGCTGGCCTCGGGCGCGTTGGTGATATAGCGCTTGCTGCCGTTGAGGATATAGAAGTCGCCGTCGCGCACGGCCGTCGTGCGCAGCGAGGCCGCATCGGAACCTGACCCCGCTTCCGTCAGCGCGAACGAGCCGATGATCTCGCCGGCCGCCAGTTTTGGCAAATAATGCAGCTTCTGCGCTTCCGTGCCATCGATCACGATGCCTTGCGAGCCGATGCCGTTGTTGGTGCCGATCAGCGAGCGGAAGGCGGGCGAGGTGCGGGCGATCTCGAACGCGACCCGCACTTCCTCTTCCATGCTCAGTTCCAGGCCGCCGTAGGCTTCCGGAATCGACAGGCCGAACAGGCCCAGTTCGCGCATCTGCGCCACGATGGCGGGCGGGATCGTGTCCGTTTCCGCCACCAGCGCCTCGTTCGGCACCAGCACTTCGCGCACGAAACGGGCGATGCTGTCGAGCAGGATGTTCAAGGTTTCTTCGTCGCGTATCATCGGTTTCCTCGGCGCTTTGATTTGAGCTATCGTTGAGAAAGGGCGCGCAGTCTAACCGCGGCCCAGGTTTTTTTCCACTGTCTTGACGAGGGTGACCAGGCGCGGTCCCAGGTCGGACTCGAGTTTTTCGCGCGACAGCAAAAAGGCGGGGCCGCCGCAATTGAAGGCCATCACCTGTTCGCCATCCGCGCCCAGCATGGGTACGCCCACGGCATGCACGTCGTTCTGCCACTCGCCGGCCGAGATGCAAAAGCCCCGGTCCTGGTAATCCTTGAAGCCTTGTTCGATGCCGGCCTTGATGCGCGGCCAGCGCTCGGTCTCGTGGACGCGCGCATGGTCCATCAGGTAGTCGCGTTCGGCCTGCGGCAGGATGCACAGCAGGGCCTTGCCCATGGCCGTCGTCATCAGGGGAATGCGCGAGCCGACGTCAAGGCGCAGGGTGACGTTGGCGCTGCTGCGGCACGTCTCCACGTACACCATGCTGAGGCGGTCGCGCGTGCCCAGCGAGACGGAGGCTTGCGCATGTTCGGCCAGTTCTTCCATCAGGGGGCGCGCCATCTTGCGCACATCGAGGTTCGACAGCATGCGGTAACCGAGCGCCAGCACGCCGGCGCCCAGCTGGTACTTGCCCAGACTGTCCGAGTAATTCAGGTAGCCGAGTTTGGTGAGGGTGTAGGTGAGGCGTGAAATCGTCGGTTTCGGGATGCCCGTGCGCTTGGCCATGTCCGCGTTCGACAGATAGACTTCGCCGGGACGGAAGCAACGCAGCACTTCCAGCCCGCGCGCCAGCGCGTTGACGAACTGGCGGTCCTTGCCCTCCTCGTCATCGCTGAAGACGATGAGTTCCGGATCTGCTGCGGCTTGAATATTTGTCATATTGGCATTCATTTTCAGGCTCCCTGGAAATCAGTTTGCCTAGCCAAATGGGACGTGTCAATCGTTTTGTGAAACATTCGTTCGCACAGCGAAATGGTGCGGTGCAGGAGAAATGTTGGGAAAATTGACCTGCGCAAGCGTTTCGGCGCTTGTCGCTTGAGCATCGCTATATACGTCTGTATATTGCGCTGTTGGATGAAGGCCGCCGCATGCATGGCTGCTTTTTTTGTACTTTTTTGTATATCGCTATATAAGAAGATATACAACGATAATGGAAAGATATAGACGATGTTGAAACAGGTAATGGCAGGCGCCGTGATGCTGGCGCTGGTCCAGCAGGCCGCTGGCAAGGAAGACGCGGATGCGGCGGCGCCGTTCGTGCTGGGCACGGTGACGGTGGTCGGCCAGCGCGAGCAGGCAGGACAGATGGAACAGCAGGTGGGCGCGCAAGTGAGCCGCGCCGAGATGCGCCGCTTTAACCGCGACAATGTGGGCGATGCCTTGAATCTGCTGTCGGGCGTGTCGCTGTCGACCAATTCGCGCAACGAAAAAACCGTCGCCGTCCGCGGCTTCGATGCGCGCCAGGTGCCCCTGTACATCGACGGCATTCCCGTCTACGTGCCGTATGACGGCTATGTCGATTTCAACCGCTTCACGACTGGCGACCTGGCCGCCATCCAGGTAGCGAAAGGCTACAGTTCCGTGGCCTACGGCGCCAATACCCTGGGCGGCGCCATCAACCTGGTGTCGCGCAAACCGACAGCGTTGATGGAAGGTGATGCGTCAGTGGGATTCGGTTCGGGCAGCGAGCGCCAGGTGTCGGCCAACGCGGGCACGAACCAGGGCTTGTGGTATCTGCAGGCGGGCGTGTCGTACATCGACAGCGACGGTTTTCCCCTGTCGTCCGATTTCCGCCCGACGGCCACGGAAGATGGCGGCACGCGCAACAACGCGTATCGCAAGGACCATAAACTGTCGTTCAAGGTCGGCTACACGCCCGATGGCGCGCATGCGGGCGACGAATACGCGCTCAGCTACTACAAGCAGCATGGCGAAAAAGGCCAGCCGCCATCGACGAATCCCGTCGGCGCGCGCTACTGGCAATGGCCGTACTGGAACAAGGAAAGCGTGTATTTCGTCTCGCAGACGCGCCTGGGCGACGCCGAGCGCCTGAAACTGCGCCTGTACCACGACAGCTACGACAATGAAATCACGTCCTATACGAACGGCAGCTACACCACCCTGAAAACCAGCGGTCAGGGCAGCGTCAACGGCGGGCGCAGCATCTATAACGACCGCACGAATGGCGGCGCGGTGGAACTCGAATCGTTCCGCCTGGCCGCGCACAGCCTGCGTTTTGTGGCCAGCTACAAGGCCGATGAACACCAGGAGCTCGACGCCAAGGGCGTGCGCACCACCTGGTACAAGGATGCCCTGTGGACCCTGGGCGCGGAAGACGGCATTGCCCTCAATGCGGCGACGGAACTGTCGCTGGGCGTGTCGCGCAATGCACTGCGCCCGGACACCGTCTACAGCGCCGGCAATGCGTATACCTTGCCGGAGAATCAAACTGCCACTGACCTGCAGGCGGGCGTGTTCCACAAGACCGGTCTTGATTCGCGCGTGTACGCCACGGTGGCGCGCAAGTCGCGCCTGCCGACCCTGAAGGACCGTTATTCGCAGCGCCTGGGCACGTACATCGAAAATCCGGCCCTGCGCGCGGAACAGGCGATGAATTATGAGCTGGGGTATCAAGGAAACGTGCAGGGCGCCAATCTGGAGGCGGCGCTGTTCTACAGCGACGTGAAGGACAAGATCCAGAGCGTGGCGAATGTCGTGGGCGTGCGCGCGCAGATGCGCAACGCGGGCAGGGCGCATATCAGCGGCGTGGAACTGGGCTTGCGCGGGCGCGCCGGCGCCTGGCTGGACTGGGGTGGCAACTACACCTACACGGACATGAAGAACGTCAGCGACCGCGCCATGCGCCTGACGGATGTGCCGCGCCACAAGCTGACGGCGCATGCCGTGCTGCACGCGGCGCGCCAGGTCGACGTGGTGGCCATTGCGGAATCGAATAGCGGGCGCTGGGTGTCGAACACCCTGGAACTCGGTGGTTTTGCGACGCTGAACCTGAAGGCCGTGTACCGTCCCTTGCCAGCCTTGACCCTGGAAGCGGGTGTGGCAAATATGGGCGACCGCAATTACGCGCTGGCTGACGGTTTCCCCAGCGCGGGCCGTACCTGGCTGGCTAATGCACAGTATCAGTTCTGATTTTTTGATTGTTCCATGAAAGGACACAGCATGTTGAAGACAATACTGACAGGCCTCGTTTTGGCCTCACTGCTGGCAATGGCGCCCGCGAGGGCCGACCCGGCGCCGGCGCGCGACAACATGAGCCACGCGCTGACTGTCACGGGCATGGTGGAAACGCCCTTGACCCTGAAGGTGGCCGACCTGCGCCAGCTGCCGCCGGCCAACGGCGGGGAAATCGCCGTCACGCGCCATAACGGCGACAAGGCCGAGACCATGACCAGTTACAAGGGCGTGCGCCTGCGTGACATCCTCGACAAGGCGGTGCTCGACGCGCCCGGCCACAACGACGTCAAGAAGCTTGCCATCATCGCCACCGCCACCGATGGCTACGCGGTGGTGTTTTCCTGGGGCGAGCTGTATAACGCGCCAGCCGGCGAGGGCGTGGTCGTCTACTACGAAAAAAATGGCAAGGCGCTCGACGACAACGATGGCGAAATCGCGCTGATCTCGGCCAAGGATATTCGCACGGGGCCGCGCCACGTGAAGTGGCTCAATGCCATCGAGGTGCGCAAACTGGTGGAGTAACGTACCGAAGTGACAAAGTCGGCCGCCGTGGAGCCATCCCCGGCGGCCGATTTTCTTACATTGCCAGTGCTTTTTTCATCGCCTGGCCCGCCACGTCGAACAATCCCCGCGCCGCTGGCGCCAGGCCCAGCATGTGCATAGCCGCGTGGATCATGCCTTCAAGCTGCACGCACTCGGCCGCCACGCCATCGTCGCGCAGCCGCTGTGCATACGTAATCCCCTCGTCATGCAGCGGGTCGTACTCGCATACCAGCACGGTCGCCGGCGGCAAGTCCTTCAGCGTACTTGCCCGCAATGGCGCCGCATAGGGCTGCGTGCCGTCAGCCGGTTCGTTCAGGTAGGCCGACCAGCAAAAACGCATGGCTTCACGGGTCAATGAAAAGCCTTCCGCATGGCGCTGGTAGGACGGCGTATCGAAGGCAAAATCAAGCGCCGGGTACAGCAGCAACTGGTGCGCCAGCGCGGGACCGGCCTGGTCGCGTGCCATCAGGGCCGCTGCCGCCGCCAGGTTGCCGCCCGCGCTGTCGCCGCCCACCGCCAGCCGTTTTACGTCGATGCCCAGCGCCGCCGCATGCTCGGCGACCCAGCACAACGCCCTGTAAAAGTCGTCCAGCGGCACGGGGAACTTGTGCTCGGGCGCCAGCCGGTAGTCGACGGAAAAGATCACGCAGCCGGTGGCGTTGGCCAGTGCGCGGCACGGGTTGTCGTACAGGTCCAGCGAGCACAGACACCATCCGCCGCCATGCGCAAAGACGATGGCGGGCAAGGGCTGGCCCGTCTCCGCGCCGGCCGGCACATAGGCGCGCACGGCCAGTGCATGCTCGCCGGGCAGCACGTAATCCTTGACCGACGCGACGTCTTCCAATGGCCCGTGCAACTGGCGCAAGCCCGTTTCCGTGGCTGCGCGCAAGTCTGCCAGCGAGGCGGGCGGCGGTGCATCTTTTGTCTGCTCCAGCCAGGCGGCGATCAGCGGATCGAGACTCACGCTGGCTCTCCCGCCAGGAAGGGCAGCAGGTGGGCGATGAATGCTTCCGGCTGTTCTTCCATGATGAAGTGGCCGCATTCGGCGACGATGGCGCCTTTCAAATTGTCCGCCTTGCCCTGCATGGTCAGCAGGGGCGCGTCATTCGTCGCGTGGTCGGCACCGATGGCCAGCACGGGCATGGCCAGGCTCCTGTTCGCCCGCTCAAGGTTTTGCTTGATTGTCTCGGGTATGGCACGGTAGTAGGCGAAACCCGCGCGCAAGGCGCCCGGCGTGGCGTAGGCGTCCGCATACACGTCGACGGCCACTTTGTCGCGGCGGTACGACCAGCGATCGAAGATGAAGCGGATGTACTCGCGCTCCTTGCCCGCCGTGAGCATTTCCGGCAAGTCCAGCACCTGGTTGAACATGAAGTGCCACAGGAAGATATTGTCGGACGGCGCGACAAAAATCGGCGGCGCGGGCGCCAGGCCTGGAATCACGGCTTCCGTCAGCGCCAGTTTCGTCACGGCCTGCGGGAAATCGCTGGCCAGCGCATAGCCGACCCACATGCCGATGTCGTGGCCGACCACGTCGTACTGCGCGTGCCCCAGTGCCAGCATGGCACGGTGCAGGGTAGTCGCCACGGCGCCCGTGTCGTAGCCGCCGGCCGGGCGGTCCGAGTGACCGCTGCCGGGCGGGTCGATGGCGATGGCCTGATAGCCGTTGGCGGCCAGCGCTGCCATCACGTGGCGCCACGCATACCAGGTTTGCGGCCAGCCGGGGATCAGCAGCACGGGTTTGCCTTCGCCGGCGATGACGCAATGCAGGCGCTGGCCGTCGATGCGGACGTAGTCGTGAATGAAGTCGTTCATATGGTTTCCTTGATTAGTTGTGCTGGATGCCCAGCAATTGTTGGATCTGTTGCGCGCTGACGGGGGCGCCGGCGAAGTCGTCGAAGATCTTGTCCGTGACGGGAATGATGTGGGCGTTGATGAAGGCCACGCCTTCGCGCGCACCCACTTCCTGGTCCTTCAGGCAGCACTCCCACTCCAGCGTCGCCCAGCCCGCGTAATCGTTCTGCGCCATCTTGGAAAAAATCGCCTTGAAGTCGACCTGGCCATCGCCGAGCGAGCGGAAACGCCCGGCGCGGTTTTCCCACGACTGGTAACCGCCGTAGATGCCTTGCCGCCCCGTCGGATTGAATTCCGCATCCTTCACATGGAACATGCGGATATGGTCCTTGTAGATGTCGATGAATTCCAGGTAGTTCAGCTGCTGCAGCACGAAGTGGCTGGGGTCGAACAGCATCTTGCAGCGCGGGTGGCGTCCCACGCGCTCGTAAAACATTTCGAAGCTGATGCCGTCATGCAGGTCTTCGCTCGGGTGGATTTCGTAGCACAGGTTGATGCCCTGTTCCTCGCACACGTCGAGAATGGGCAGCCAGCGGCGCGCCAGTTCGTCAAAGGCCGTCTCGATCAGGCCGGGCGGGCGCTGCGGGAACGGGAACAGGTAGGGCCAGGCGAACGAGCCGGAAAACGTGCCCATGTCGGTCAGGCCCAGGCGCTTCGAGGCCATGGCCGCCAGTTTTACCTGCTCGATGGCCCACGCCGTGCGGGCTTCGGGCTGGCCGTGCAGGTGTTCGGGCGCGAAGCTGTCGCACAGCGCGTCGTAGGCAGGGTGCACGGCGACCAGCTGGCCGAGGATGTGCGTCGTCAGTTCGCTGATGACGAGACCATGGCCGGCCAGCATGGCGACCAGTTCGTCGCAATATGCCTGGCTGTGCGCGGCCTGCGCCACGTCGAACAGGCGTGCATCCCAGGCGGGAATCTGCAGGGCCTTGAACCCCTTGCCGGCCGCCCACTCGGCGATGGCAGGCAGGGTGTTGAAGGGCGCCGTGTCGGCGGCGAATTGTGCCAGGTGCAGGCTCGGTCCTTGGATGGTTTTCATATCGGCTCCTATTGTTTGTCGATCGACAAAGAATAGGCGAAATTGTTGGCGCGGTCAAGACACCGATGCAAAATAAAGTGCGAACGTGCCGTGGGCGCCAGGCGTTATACTGGCCGCCAGTTCGCAAGCAGAGGATCAAAATGGCAGGAAGACCGAGGGAATTTGACCGCGCGCTGGCGCTGGCAAAGGCGCGCGACGCATTCTGGACGCGCGGCTACGAGGGTGTATCGATGGCCGACCTGGTGGCGGCGCTGGGCATCGCCTCGGCGCGCATCTATGCGGCGTTCGGCTCGAAGGAGCAGTTGTTCCGCGAAGCCGTGGAGCTGTATGAAACGGGCGAGGGGGCGTTTGCCGTGCACGCGCTGGCGGCCAGCCTGAATGTGCGCGACGCGGTGGCGCGTATGCTGGAAGAGGCCGTGCTGCTGTATACGCGCAGCGGCCAGCCGCAAGGCTGCATGGTGGTTACTGCCGCCACGAACACGAGCGCTGAAAACGCGGGCATCGCCGACTGGCTGGCGCAGCACCGCCGCGCACGCACGCAAGCCGTCATCGAGCGCCTGCGCGCGGCGCAGCTGGCAGGGGAATTGAAAGAGGAGGCGGACGTGCAGGCGTTGGGCGACTATTATGCGGCCTTGCTGCACGGTCTGTCGGTGCAGGCGCGCGACGGCATTCCGGCCGAACGGCTGCTGGCGCTGATTCAACCGGCGCTGGCGCCGTTGGCGCTGGAAATGAAAAATTAAACTATCTTGTCGATAGTCGCTGTGCTTAAGTCTTGACGTCGATCAGGCTGCCCAGGGCCTGGTCGGCCGCCTTGACAACATTCGCCGACAGGTTGAAACCGGCCTTGTAGACGAGATTATCCGTCAGCTCGGACGCGAGGCCCACGCCGTTCGGCCGGCTTTCGGCCGCCTTGGCTGCATTCGCATTGGCGCCGCTGACGCTTTCGCTGGCGGCCAGCTTGCGCCCTTCGACGGAGAGGGTCACGCCCGTGCCGGCCGGGCTGGTTTCCTGGAACTGGGCTTGCTGCGGCTGGAAGCCCGGTGTATTCGCATTGGCGATATTGTTGGCGGCCACATCCAGCGCGCGCTGGTTGGCGGTCAGCCCCGAGGTGCCGGTGGTAAGGGCGGATATGGACATGGCAACTCCTTCAGTAGGCTTCCAGTTTACTCCCGCCATTGGAAAAAGTGGTTGGTGCAAGGCAACAATTTTTCCCACAGGTGGTTGCCGCAAAAAATATATACATCACGTAATTTTTTTATATTGTTCTGTGGTATTTCACTGTCTAGACTGGCAGGGAAGTCATCCACGGAGTCTGCCATTTCCCGCATTGCCCGCCTCTTTTTGCCGAGTTTGCTGCTGGGCTCGCTCTGCCTTTCTTCGCAAGCCCAGCGTGTGCCATTGCCGCTCGATGCGCGCCTGAACGAGCAGGTCATCATGGTGCCGGCAGGCGACGGCTTGCGCGAGGTGCTGGAAACGACGGTATTCCGTCCCGCCGGCCCCGGTCCGTTTCCCCTGCTGTTGATGAATCACGGCAAGCAAGCCGGCCCTGCGCGGCTGCAGCAGCGCGAGCGTTTTATCTACATGGCCACGGAATTCGTGCGCCGCGGCTATGCCGTGATGCTGCCCATGCGCGCCGGCTTTGCGCGCTCCACGGGCGCCTACCGCGATTTCGGCTGCGACATGCTGGGCAACGCCCAGGGCCAGGCGCGTGACCTGCTGGCCGCGCTGGCGTATGCGCGCCGCCAGAGCTGGGTCGACCCGCAGCGCATGGTCGTCGCGGGGCAGTCGTACGGCGGCATGGCGGCGCTGGCGCTCGCCACCCGGATGGTGCCCGGCGTACGGGGCGTGCTCAATTTTTCCGGCGGCTTGCGCGTCGACATGCCCGGCTGTGACTGGCAAGGGGCGCTGACCAAGTCCTTCGCCACCCTGGGCGCCTACAACCACATCCCCAGCCTGTGGCTGTATGGCGCCAACGACTCGTATTTCGGGCCGGCCCTGGCGCAGCGCCTGTTCCGCTCGTTCACGGGTTCCGGCGGGCAGGCGCAACTGCTCGCCTATGGCCCGTTCAAGCGCGACGCGCACCTGACCCTGGGCAGCCGCGATGGGGTGGCCGTGTGGCTGCCTGCCACCGAGCGCTTCCTGCGACAGATCGGCATGCCGGTGCGCCAGGTCTACCGCGTGGCCGATGCGCCGTCGCCGCCCGCCACGCATTTCGCGCCGCAGGACGACATCGCCGCCGTGCCCTACCTGGAAGAGCAGGGGCGCGCCGCCTACCGGGACTTCCTGGAGAAAACCGCGCCGCGCGCCTTTGCCCTGTCGGCCAGCGGCGCCTGGGGCTGGGCCGAGGAGGGTGAAAGTCCCGATGTCCGCGCACTGGCCTCGTGCCAGCGGCGCAGCAGCCTGCCGTGCCAGCTGTATTCGGTCGATGAAAGCGTCGTTTGGCCCGTTGCCGGCGCCAGCGCGAGCGCCGCCGGCGGTGCGCAATAGGCTGCCGCGCACGATAGTTGTCGCCGAAACGGGGGATGGGCGAATATACTAGGCGAAAAGGGAGGCGTTGCGCTTCCCGTCCGCCCTTATCATCAGCGAGAATTCACCCTTATGGCGTCATCCCCAGAAAACCTCAGCATGGCCGTGTTTTGCGACTTCGAGAACGTCGCGCTCGGCGTGCGAGATGCAAATTACGAAAAATTCGATATCAAGCCCATCCTCGAACGCTTGCTGCTCAAGGGCAGCATCGTTGTCAAGAAGGCATATTGCGACTGGGACCGTTATAAAAGTTTCAAGGGCACCATGCATGAGGCGAACTTCGAACTGATCGAAATTCCCCACGTGCGCCAGTCCGGCAAGAATTCGGCCGACATCCGCCTGGTGGTCGATGCGCTGGACCTGTGCTACACCAAGGCCCACGTCAACACCTTCGTCATCATCAGCGGCGATTCCGATTTTTCGCCGCTCGTGTCGAAACTGCGTGAAAACGCCAAGCAGGTGATCGGCGTGGGCGTCAAGCAGTCGACTTCCGACCTGCTGGTGGCGAACTGCGACGAATTCATTTTCTACGATGACCTGGTGCGCGAAAGCCGCCGTACGGCCGCCAAGCGCGATGCGCGCGAAACCCCGGCCGCCAAGCGTTCGCCGGACGAAGAAGTACGCCGCAAGGAAAAATACGAGTCGCGCAAGACGGAAGCGATTGAGATGGCCGTCGAAACGTTCGACGCGCTGGTCTCGGAGCGCGGCGACAGCGGCAAGATCTGGGCTTCGATGCTGAAGGAAGCGATCAAGCGCCGCAAGCCCGACTTCAGCGAGTCCTATTACGGTTTCCGCACCTTCGGCAACTTGCTGGAAGAAGCGCAGACGCGCGGCTTGCTGGAATTTGGCCGCGATGAAAAATCGGGCGCCTATGTCTACCGCAGCAGCGGCCTGGTGGCCGTGCCGGCCGCCGTGAACGGCGAAGTGGCCAGCGAGGCAAGCGCCCGCGGCGAGACCGGCGTGACGGTGGAAGAGGGCAATCATCGCGAAGGCGGCAGCCGCCGCGATTCACGCCGCAATGGCCGTGGCGGCCGCAAGCAGAATGAGCCACGCCGCGGTGAGTCCGCGCCACAGGCCTTCGTGCCGGTGGCCGACGTGGAAACAGTCGTCGTCGAACAGTATGCCCCGGCGCCGCAGCCGGAAGCGCAGCACGAGGTAGCCGAAGCCGTCGCCGAGGTGGTGGCAGAAGAGGGCAACGCCAAGCGCGGTTCGCGCCGCAATGGCCGCGGTGGCCGCAAGAATGGCGATGGCGCCCGTGAAGCGCGCGCCGAAGTTGTCGACGTCGAGGTGGTGCCGGTGGTGGAAGCCATGCCTGAGCCGGTAGCCGAAGCGATCGTGGAAGCCGTCGCCGAAGCGAAGCCGAAGGCCAAGCCACGTACGCCGGCCCGCAAGGCGGCAGTGGCGAAGAAGCCTGCAAAGAAGGCGGCTGAAGCCGTGGTCGAAACCATGGAGCCTGCTCCGGTCGAAGTGGCTGTCGTGGCGGAAGACAAGCCGGCCAAGGCGCCACGCAAGACGCCGGCGCGCCGTCCCGCGCGCAAGAAGGCGGAAGCCGCTTGATTGAAGCCCCACAGCAAGGACCGGGGTCAGGCCTTGAAGGTCTGACTTCGGGTGTTTGCTGCGTCTCCGTGCGTCGGGCTTAAGCATGTACCACGGTGAACGCTTCAACAGCATTTCCCATACGGTGGGCGCCGCGCTGGCGGCCATCGGCGGCGTCATCCTGATCGTCGTGGCGGCCCGCACGGGCGATGCCTGGAAAATCGTCAGCTGCAGCGTGTATGCGGCCATGCTGCTGACCCTGTACCTGACGTCCACCCTGTACCACAGCGTGCGCGGCAAGGCCAAGGCCGTGCTGCAGCGGCTCGACCACTGCGCCATCTACCTGCTCATCGCGGGGACCTACACGCCCTTCATGCTGGTGACGCTGCGCGGGCCGTGGGGCTGGTCGCTGTTCGGCGTTGTCTGGGGCCTGGCGCTGCTTGGCATCGTGCAGGAATATGTGTACGCGAAAGGCGCGCGCATCCTGTCGCTGGTAATTTACGTGGCCATGGGCTGGCTGATCGTCATCGGCATCAAGCCGCTGCTGGCGGCGCTCGAGTGGAACGGCTTCCTGTGGCTGGTGGCAGGCGGCCTGTGCTACACGGGCGGCATCGCTTTCTATGCCACCGACCACAAGCTGCGCCATGGCCACGGCATCTGGCACCTGTTCGTGCTGGCCGGCAGTAGCTGCCATTTTATCGCCATTTTGTTCTACGTTGCCTGACGTTGCCTGCTGCCTTCACTGTTGCCATGATTCCATTATAATGGCGCGATATGTGAAAATTGGGCAACAATGGATATCAACTCGGACGACCTGAAAATCTTCGTCACCGTCATCGACAGCGGCACCCTGAGCGCGGCCGCCGTGCACCTGGGACAAACCACCTCGGGCGTCAGCCGCGCCCTGTCGCGCCTGGAAGACAAGCTGGCCACCTCGCTCTTGACGCGCACCACGCGTCGCATGGAGCTGACGGAAGAAGGGCAGCTATTTTTGGACAAGGCGCGCGCCATCCTCGCCTCGATGGAAGACGTGGAAGAGTCGATCCGCATCCGCCGCCAGAAGCCGGCCGGGCGCCTGTCCGTCGATGCCGCCTCGCCCTTCATGCTGCATTGCGTGGTGCCCCACGTGGCGGAATTTCGCGCCATGTACCCGGACATCCGCCTGGAGTTGACCAGCAACGACCAGATCGCCGACCTGCTCGAGCACCGCACCGATATCGCCATCCGCATCGGTGCCCTGGTCGACTCGACCCTGCATGCGCGCCCCCTCAGTGCCAGTCCGCTGCACGTGCTGGCCACGCCCGCCTACCTGGCGCGCCACGGCGAACCCGCCACGCCGGAAGCGCTGTCCGGCCATGCGCTGCTGGGCTTTGCGCAATATGAACTGGGGAATAACTGGCCGCTGCGCCACGAAGCGGGCAACAGCCTGCAGATCGTGCCCGCGCTGGCCGCGTCCAGCGGCGAAACCCTGCGCCAGCTGGCCCTGCACGACCAGGGCATCGTCTGCCTGTCCGACTTCATGACGAAGGACGACATCGCGGCCGGCCGGCTGGTGCAGGTGCTGCAGCCGTTCTATACGGGCTACCGGCAGCAGATCCACGCCGTGTATTACCGCAACACGCAGCTGGCGCAGCGCATCAGCTGCTTCCTCGAATTCCTGCAACAGAAGCTGTAAGGCCGGGTATGACGGAGAAGAGCATGGAGTGCCCCACCTGCGGCGAATATGGCGACCTGCTGCATGCGACCATCCGCAAAACGGGGCAACAGGTGATCGTTTGCTCGGAGTGCGATCTGTTGTGGGCGCATCCGCAACAGGATATCGATCCGGCCCGCGCATCAGATGTGGCGTCGTTTTTGGCGCAGGCGGGCATCGAGCCCGATTGGCAGGAGCTGCAATTGGGCGCCAGGGTGCCGCCGCCGGCTACAGCATGACGGGTGTTTCTTCCGCCCGCAGCAGGGCTTCCACCTCTTGCGCGGGCAGCGGCCGGCTGAAGTAATAGCCTTGCGCTTCGTCGCAGCCATGGCGGCGCAGGTAATCGAGCTGCTCCGCCGTTTCGACGCCTTCGGCCACCACGCGCAGCTTCAGATTGTGCGCCAGGGCGATGATGGAGACGACGATGGCCGCGTCGTCCGCGTCGCGCGCCACGTCGCCGACGAAGCTGCGGTCGATCTTCAGCACGTCGATGGGAAAGGTGCGCAGGTAGGCAAAGCTGGAATAGCCGGTGCCGAAGTCGTCGATCGACAGCTGCACCCCCAGCGCCTTCATGTCGTGCAGCTGGCTGACGGCCAGCGCCACGTCGTGCATGAACAGGCTTTCCGTCAGTTCCAGTTCCAGGCAGGCGGGCGGCAGGCCCGTTTCCAGCAGCACGTCGGCAATCGACGCGACAAGGTTCGGCTCGTTGAACTGGCGCGCCGACAGGTTCACGGCAAGGCGCAAGGTGTCGAGTCCCGCCGCATGCCAGCGCTTCACCTGCGCGCACGCTTCGCGCATGACCCAGGCGCCGATCGGCACGATCAGCCCCGTATCTTCGGCCAGCGCGATGAAGCGCTGCGGCGCCACCATGCCCAGATCCGGATGCTGCCAGCGCAGCAGCGCTTCCACGCCGACGATGCGTCCGCTGGCCAGGTCCACCTGCGGCTGGTAATGCAGCACGAACTGCTCGCGTTCCAGCGCGTTGCGCAGCGCCGTCTCGATGCGCAGGCGCTCCAGGGTGGCCTGGTTCATGGCCGTCGTGTAGAACTTGATGTTGTTGCGGCCCTGTTTCTTGGCGCAGTACATGGCGATGTCGGCCTGTTCGATCAGGTTCTGCGTCTCGCCATTCAGGGTCACGTCGCCAGGGGCGTCGTAGCGCGACATGTCATACACGGCCACGCCGATGCTGCAGGTGACGAAAAATTCCTTGCCGTCCAATAGCACGGGCTGCGCCACGGCATCCATCACGCGCTGCACGATGGCGCCGCTGAGCACTTCGTCCGCCTGCTCGCACAGGATGGCGACGAATTCATCGCCGGACAGGCGCGCCACCGTGTCGCTTTCGCGCAGGCTGGCCTGCAGGCGCGTGGCGATGGTTTTCAGCAGCAGGTCGCCGGCCTTGTGTCCGAGGCTGTCGTTGACGAACTTGAAACGGTCGAGGTCGATCAACAGCACCCACAATGCGCGGTTCTTGCGGCGCGACAGGGCCATCGCCTGCGCCAGGCGGTCGCGCAGCAGCGCGCGGTTGGGCAAGCCCGTCAGCACGTCGTGGTGGGCGATGTGCTGGATTTGCTGCTCGGCCAGCTTGCGCTCCGTGATTTCGGATCCCGTGCCCCGGTAGCCGCGAAATTCACCGAGCTCGTTGAACAGCGGTTCGCCATTGATGCTGAACCAGCGCAGCTGGCCATCGCGGTCCTGCATCGCATATTCGAGGTTGGAAAAGGGCAGGTGCGCTTCCAGGTTGGCGATATGCTGCTTGCCCCAGCGCGAATTGCGCATCTCCGGGTTGTTGTCCCAGCGCGTCATGCCGATGAAGCGTTCCAGCGGCATGTTCGACTTGTCCGTGAAACCGCTGGTGATGTGCGTGAAGCAGAAGTGGGCGTCCTGTTCCCAGTACCAGTCCGAGGACAGGGCCAGCAGGCGGCGGAAGCGCTTTTCGCTTTCCTGCAAGGCGCGCTCCGTGCGCTGGCGCGCCCGCACGTCGGCGCTGAGCAGCTCATTGCTGCGCTTGAGGTCGGCCGTGCGCTGCTCCACGAGCAGCTGCACGCGGCGCGAGCGCTGCGTCAGCGACTGCACGAAGGCGGCCGTCAGTGCGCTGAACAGCAAGCCCGTGATCAGTGTAAACAATGAGCCCAGGTGGTCGGCCAGGAAGGGACGCGGATGGGCCACCACGCGCACGTGCCAGGGCCGGCCGGCGGAAGTGAAGGCCCGGTCATAATGGTTATGGTAGGCAAAGTGCAGCCAGCGGGGCAGCGACTCCCAGGCGCCGCCCGGTTCGTCGGCAGGCGCCTGGCCATGGCGGAAGATCAATTGGCGCGGATCGGCGCCGGCGTCGGCGTAGACACTGAGTTCAAGCTGCGAGTCGCCCAGCAGGTCGGCGCCGGCGAGGATTTTCTGCACCAGTTCCCCCGCGCGCACGATGACGGCCGTATCGCCAATCAGCGCCGCGCGCCGCTGCGGTATCGTTTGCAGGGGCACGCCGTGGCGGTAGACGGGACGCACGATGACGAAGCCCCGTTGCGGCCCTTGCGCCAGGGCCAGCAGGCCGGTGGCGGTGGTCTGGCCGCTGATGATCGCCTGTTCCAGCGCGCGCGCCAGCACGCCGCTCGGGCTGACGTTCAGGCCAAAGGCGGGGCGGTTGCCCTGCAGGGGTTCGAGGTAATCGACCACCAGGTAGCTGGTGCGCGTCGTGGCGGGCACGACGACGCCATCGCGCATTTCCGTCATGGTGTAGCCGGGCACGATGCGCCGCAGTTCGGTCTCGAAGGCGGCGCGCTGCGCATGCGGCACGATGCGGTGGAAATTGAAGGCCTGGATGAACGGGTGGCGCTGCAGCAGCGGCGTGGTGAAATCGTGGAATTGTTCGCGCGTGACGGGCACGACGGCGGCAAACAGCTGGTTGGTTGTCGTCAGCACCTCGACCGCATCGTCGAGCCCCTGCTCGATGGCGGCCACCCTGGCGCCGGCGCGTTGCTGCAGGCTCAGGCTCATCTTGTCGTATTCGAGCTGGCTGATGGCGGCAAACAGCACGGCCGTCACGCTGACGCCGCAGGCAAAGGTCAGCGCGGCCGCGGCGGAAATCGACAATGGCAGGCGGCCACGCAGCATGGTTTTTCCTATCTCACTTCATGGACACATGGGTTCGGCGGCGCCTGCCGGCCCCACGCAGGCCGTAGTTTGTCATAAACCACATCCATCATGCTGATTTTGCACCAAAACACTGCTAATAAGCAACAATATCTATGACCGGGGAAGACGACTTTCAGTCGTTGTCGCTGCCTGACCGGCGGCGCACACGCCACAACTGCCATGCCGGCAGCCAGCGGTTCAGGAACGCCAGGCCGCATATCCGGCGCCAGCGCACCAGGCGCACCACGCGCACGGCGCGGCCATCGGCGTCTTGTTCGGGCTTGGCGGCGAAGACGATGCGGTTATTGCCGGCGATGCCGTCGAAGTGGCAGACGGCGCCACGAAAGGTCAGCATCAGGCGCGCCAGCATGGCGGGATAGTGCTCGTCATAACTGAACAGGTTGGCCACCAGCACGCCGCCGGGCAGCAGGGCGCGCAGGCAGTCTGCATAGAAGCGCGCGCTGCCCAGTGCCGGCGGCAAGCCCGTTTCGTCGTAGCCGTCGAGCAGCAGCACGTCGGCGCAGCCCGGATGCTGGCGGATATAGCTGACGGCGTCCGTCTCGATGATGCGCAGGCGCGCATCGTCGGGGGGCAGCATGAATTGCCCGCGCAGGGCGATCACGTCGGCGCGCAGTTCCAGCACCGTGATGCGCGTCCCGGGCAGGTGGCGGTAGCAGAATTTCAGCAGCGAACCGCCGCCCAGGCCGACCATCAGGATGTGCCGCGGGCGCGGCACGAACAGGGTAAAGCACATCATGGCGCGCGCATAGCGCAGCAGCAGATGGTCGGGGCGCGACAGCAGCATTTCGCTCTGGATCATGCCGGGTTGGAATTCCAGGCGGCGCCGGTCGCCACAGGTATGCACCTGCGGGGCAAGTGGGGTGGTGCTTCTGTTTTCCGGCATGGGACGACTTCGCTGAGTGGGCTGGGGGAGATGCTTTGTTGCATTCAGAGAAATCTGATAAGCTCCCGTGAGCATACCCGATTAATCCGCGCCGAGCATGCGTATATGTATATGCATACGGCGCGTGGCGGCACGGCTGCGCAGTCGGGCACCATGGAGACAAGCATGTTTTTGGATCACCCCATCATTACGGCGACGAACAGTTTTACGGAGCCCGACCGCATCGAGCGGTTGACGCGCGTGTACGGTTACGCGGCGGCACTGGCCGACGTAGCCGCTAACTTCGGCTTCATTGAAAAAGTGGCGCAAATCCACGACCACAAGGGCACCCTCATCGTGTTCTGGCACGAGGCGCCCAACGAGGTGGAAAAGCAGTATTTCGTGCAGGCCTGGGCCAGCAAGATCGGCGACGGCAGCACCAATGTCGAACACGAAATCTGACCTGGCCTGCCGCGCTTGCGCGGCGATGGCGTAGCCCATGGATATCAAGACCCTGGTACTGGCCCTGGCACTCGGCAACCTGAGCCTGTGCGCGGCCCTGTTCTTCTTCGAGTACGAGCGCAAGAAGTCGCTCAGCATGTCCACCTGGGCGGTGGCCAAGCAATGCCAGGCCGTGGCCTGGTGCCTGCTGTATTTCCGCGGCGTGCTGCCAGATTCCCTCTCCATCTTGCTGGGCAACAGCCTGCTGTTTGCCGGCATGGCGCTCGATGCGGGCGCGCTGTGGCAGGCGGCCGGGCGCAGCGGCTGGCGCCGCTATGTCTTGCCGGCGCTGGGTGTGTCGGTGGGGCTGTTTGCCGCCTGTTATCTGTTCGACGTGGCGCCGCTGCTGCGCAGCGCCGGCGGTTCGCTGATCGTGGCCGGCTTCTTCCTCGCCGGTGTGGCCGCGCTGTGCCTGAAATGGCGCGAGGCGAGCATGCTGCGCCGTTTCCTCGTCGTCAGCATGGGCCTGCTGTCCTTGCTGATCGCCGCGCGCGGCGTGCTGGCCGCCACGATCCCCGATTTTGACGCGGAACTGCTGCAGCTGGCCGGCTTTGGCGCCCTGTACCTGATGATGCTGACGAACGCCTTCGGCTATTTGCTGCTGTCGCGCGAAAAGCTGGGCGGCGAGCTGGCGCGCCTGGAAGTGCTCGACGCGGCCACGGGCGTGCCGAACCGGCGCGGATTTTATCAGGCGCTGGCGCCGTGGATGGCGTTGGCGCGCCGGCCCGGCTTGCCGACGGCGCTGGTGGTGCTCAATATCGACCACTTCAAAAGAGTCAACGACAGCTATGGCCATCCGGTGGGTGATGCGGTGCTGAAAACCATCGTCGACACGTGCCGCCAGCAACTGCGCGACAGCGATCTGATGGGTCGCCTCGGTGGCGCCGAATTCGCCATTCAACTGCCGCGCACGACCCTGGACGATGCGCTGATGGTGGCCGAGCGCATCCGCGCCGCCGTGGAGGTGCTGCCAGTCAAGACGGAGCGCGCCGTGTTGCAACTGACGGCCAGCTTGGGCGTGACCACCATCCGAGCCGAAGACAGCACCGTCAGCCTGTTCAAGCGGGCCGACGAGGCGCTGCAGGCGGCCAAGCAGGCTGGCCGCAACAGGGTCGTGGAAGCGCAGGGTGTCAGCACCCTCGATATTTAAATCGGCTTATTTCTTGCGCGAGCCCAACCAGCTGGGCTCCTTGCCGCACTCCTTGGGCAGGAACAAGGCATCGAGGCCGGGATCGCAGCGCCGGTCAGGCGCCTTCATCGGTTCGACAGTGAGCCATTCGCTTTTGGGCAGGATCTTTTCTTCGCGTGCTTCCACGGGTGGCGCGGGCGGCAGGCTGTCTTGCCAGCGCGCCTCCGCGGCAGGCGCGGGCGCGGTGGCCCAGTTCGCGTCCACCTGCGCTGCGCGCACCGGCGGTGCGTCCGCGTGTGCGACGGCGCAAAATACGCTGCCCGCGAAGAAGAAGAACGTGCGCATGGCGGCGCTGTTTTTGGAAATCATGGTCTGTCCTTGGTCGGTGCCGCGAGGGCTGGCTCTGCATTATGACGCCAGCCGGAAGCAAAAACACAAGAAAATTGCAACGGTATGTTACCAAAGGGACTATAGTTACTGGTAGCAAGCAGGTGCACTGCAGCAAGGCGCTGGAACGCGGGGCACCAGTTCCCGAACGTGTGCATACCCTAACTTTCATTTAAGCTAAGCAAGTTATGCTATCGAGCGCACGCCAGGCTGCCCTGAGCCGTCCGCACCGCAGTTCCCCTTTTTTACTCTTGCCAGGCCCATAATGAAAATGCTCAAATCCCTGCCTGTATGGCCGCTTGCCGCGCCGATTGCCGGCTGGCTGTTCCTGTTCGGTTCCACCTTCAATCTCGGCGGTGCCTACCAGATCCTGCTGGTGGTGGGCCTGATCGGCAGCGTGCTGGCCGCCGTGTACCACGCGGAAGTGGTGGCGCACCGCATCGGTGAACCGTATGGCACGCTGGTGCTGGCGCTGGCCGTGACCCTGATCGAGGTGGCGCTCATCGTCTCGCTGATGCTGGCCGGCGGGCCGGAAACGACGGGCCTGGCGCGCGACACCGTGTTTGCCGCCATCATGATCATCCTGAACGGCATCGTCGGCATCTGCCTGCTGCTGGGCGCCGGGCGCCACAAGGAGCAGACCTTCGGCCTGCTGGGCGTGAGCGCGTCGCTGGCCACCCTGGCGGCCATCGCCGTTCTGACCCTGGTGCTGCCGAACTACACCTCGAGCGCAGCCGGTCCCTTCTACAATTCCAGCCAGCTGATCTTCATCGCCGTCATTTCCCTCGTCCTGTACGGCACCTTCGTGCTGGTGCAGACGGTGCGCCACCGCGATTACTTCCTGCCCAAGGAAGCCGTCGGTGATGAAGAGGTACATGCGGCGCCGCCCACGCCCACCGTCGCCTGGGTCAGCGCCGGCGCGCTGCTGGTGTGTCTGGGCGCCGTGGTGCTGCTGGCCAAGTCGCTGGCGCCCGCGCTGGAGACGGCGATTGCCGCCATGGGTGCGCCGAAAACCCTGGTCGGCATCGTCATCGCCGCCATCGTGCTGCTGCCCGAGGGCCTGGCCGCCGTGCGCGCCGCGCGCGCAAACCGTTTGCAAACGAGCCTGAACCTGGCGCTCGGCTCCGCGCTGGCCAGCATCGGGCTGACGATACCCGCCGTGGTGGTTGTGTCGCTGGCCACGGGCCTGACGATCACGCTGGGTCTCGATATCAAGTCGACGGTGCTGTTGCTGCTGTCGCTGATGGTGGCCACCCTGTCGCTGGGCACGGGCCGCACCACGGTCATGCAGGGCACGGTGCATCTGGTGATTTTCGCCGTGTACCTGTTCACCACCATCGTCCCATAAGCCGTCGCACGGCTGCTGTTTTGTCACAATCCTGTCACGCCGCTGTCATACGATGGGGGTAGTGTGGTAGGATTTTTAAATCGTTTAAATGATTTATATAGTTTAGCAACTGAGTTTGCCAACTTTTTCAGTTGGCACAGTAATGACAAGACAAGAGGCCAGTATGTATGCAGCGGTGGACCTGGGGTCCAACAGTTTTCGTTTACACGTCGGCAAGCATGATGGCGACACGATCCGCGTGGTCAAGAGCGTGCGCGACCCGATACGCCTGGCCGCAGGCCTGGACGCCAATGGCGACCTGACCGAAGCGGCCATGCAGGGCGCGCTGGCCTGCCTGCAGCGCTTTCGCGCCATCCTCGCCGGCTTTGAACTCGATGCCGTGCGCGTGGTGGCCACGTCGGCCATGCGCGTGGCGCGCAACGGCGCCGTCTTCCTGCCGCTGGCCGAGCAAGCCATCGGCCATCCGATCGAGATCATCTCGGGCGAGGAAGAGGGACGCTTGATCTACATGGGCGTGGCCAATGCGCTGGCCATTCCCGGCGAACGCCGGCTGGTGATGGATATCGGCGGCGGCTCGACCGAACTGATACTGGGGCGCGGCAACGATATCGAGCGCGTCGAGTCGTTCAGCCTGGGCACGGTCAAGCAAAGCCTGTCGTTCTTCATCGGCGGGCGCATCGATGCGCCGTCGTTCGAGGCGGCCATCCTGTCGGCGCGCAGCCATTTCGAGGATGCCGCGCCGCCGTACCGTCCGCAGCACTGGAAGACGGCATACGGTTCTTCCGGCACCATCCGCACCATCGCCGACATCATCGCCCGCAACAAGCTCGGTGACGGCTTGCTCACGAGCGTCAGCCTCGAGGCGCTGGCGCGCCGCTTCATTGAACTCGGTCACACCAGCCGCATCGACATGCCCGGCTTGCGCCCCGACCGCGCCAGCACCATCGTTGGCGGCCTGGCCATTTTGATCGGCCTGTTCCGCGAACTGGCCATTCCCGCCATGACGCCGATCGAGGCGGGCTTGCGCATGGGCGTGATGTGGGATTTGTACCTGCGTTCGACCAAGCGTGACCGCCGCGAACAATCGGTGCAGGGCTGCATGGAGAAATTCCATATCGACCAGCAGCGCGCCGGCCGGGTGGCCGAGCAGGCGCTGGCCATGTACGCGCAGCTCAAGCCCACCTCCGACGCCCTGGTGAAATCCCTGCGCTGGAGCAGCCTGCTGCACGAAGTGGGCTTGGCCGTGTCGCAGACGGGCTATCACAAGCATGCCTCCTACATCGTGGAAAACGCGGACTTGCCCGGTTTTACCACGCGCGAACAGAAGACCATGAGCCGGCTGATCCTGGCGCAGAAGGGCAACTTGCGCAAGATCGGCGAAGTGCTGTCCGATCCCGATTTTGCCAAGGCCGTGCTGGCCTTGCGCCTGTCGATCCTGCTCATGCATGCGCGCATCGAAGCCGATTTCAGCGAACTGCGCCTGCGCATGAAGAACCGCATTGAACTCGACATCAAGCGCGGCTGGGTGGCGCACCATCCCACCGTGTCGTTCTGGATCGAGAAGGAGCAGGAATTCTGGGATGAGGTCGGGGTCGATTTCACCATCCGCGCCAGCGCATAGTGGGTCATTGCGCCATGCCGTGCGCATGGCTTGATGTGCAACAAGCAATATTTTTAAAAACAGTATATATTGTTTATATTATTTACTAGATTGGAAAATCCATGACCAAAACCGTCCCAGCGAAAAAAGCCGACAGCGCACCCGTATCGATGTTTCCCACCAGCGCTTCGATCAATGCGGCAGCGGCCAAGGCCGCGCCAGCCGCCAAGCCTGCAGCCAAGCCAGCCGTGAAGCCTGCGGCCAAGCCGGTGGCCGCCAAACCGGCCGCAGTCAAGCCTGTCGCCGCCAAGCCTGTGGCGGCGAAACCAGTAGCAGCGAAACCAATAGCAGCGAAAGCTGCCGCAGCCAAGGCGCCCGCCGCCAAGCCGGCGGCCAAGGCCGTCGTCGCCAAAGCCGTTGCCAAGCCAGCGGCTAAGGTTGCCGCGAAGCCCGCCGCCAAGCCTGCAGCGAAAGCCGCCGTCAAACCGGTAGCGAAACCGCCAGCGAAACCGGTGGCCAAAGCGGCTGCCAAGCCTGTGCCGGCGAAAAAAGCGCCGGTCGCCAAGGTCGCCGCCGTCAAGGAAAAAGCCCGCAAGCCGAAACTCGTGCGCGACAGCTTCACCATGCCGGAAGCGGAATACGAAGTCCTGGGCCAGGTGAAAAAAGCCTGCCTGAAGGCCGGTTTCGAAATCAAGAAAAGCGAATTGCTGCGCATCGGCGTGGCGCTGATCAGCCAGATCGACCTGGCCACCCTGCAAAACGTGCTGGCCGGCTTGCCGCAGCTGAAAACGGGCCGTCCGAAGAAGGATTGATGGCGCGGGCAGGGGCCGCACCCCTGCCTGGCCGTTCTGGTTTACCATGGGGCCTGTGATAGTTCCCCCATGGTTGCCATGTCAGAAGATACAGATATCGAACGCGCCGGCTTCGTCGAGCGCGCCATCGTCCGCCACCAGGCGGGCGTCTCTACCCCAGCCATCGACCACGTCGCCGAGGAAATCCCCGTCGCGCTGGTTTTCAATGGCATTTCCCACGTCGTCATGATGGCCACACCGCGCAACCTGGAGGCATTTGCCTATGGCTTCGCGCTGACGGAAGGCGTGGTCGCTTCCGCAGATGCCATCTTTGACTGCGAAGTGTTCCTGCGTGCTGATTCCGCCGAAGTGGCGTTGAGCATCGCCCAGGAAGACTTCGTGCGCCTGAAGGACCGGCGCCGCCAGTTGACGGGCCGCACGGGCTGCGGCGTGTGCGGCATCGACAGCATCGACATGCTCGACTTGCAGCCGCAAGCGCTGCCGCCGTCCCTGATCCACGTCGACCTGCCGGCCGCATTGGCGCGCGCCTCCGCAGGCCTGCGCGAACACCAGGCGCTGATGCGGGAAACGGGCGGCGTGCATGCCGCCGCGTGGTGCACGCCCGATGGCGATATCGTGCACGTGTTCGAGGATGTCGGCCGCCATAACGGTCTCGATAAACTGATTGGCCACCTTGCGCTGCACGACATCGACATGCGGCGCGGCTTCGTTTTCTTGTCCAGCCGCGGCAGCTACGAGCTGGCGCGCAAGGCGGCGCGCATGCAGATTCCGTTGTTGGCGACGATTTCCGCCCCCAGTTCGCTGGCCATTTCCATCGCCACGCAGGCGGGCATGAAGCTGGTGGGCTTTTGCCGCCAGGATGCCTACGTCGATTACACGCCAGGCATCACGCTTTAACTTCACTGCGTTGCAGCAGCACGGGCACGGATTTCGACGTCGGCGTGCCGGCGCCGTCGGCCGTGCTGGCCAGCGGCACCAGCGCGTTCGTCTCGGGGTAGTACGCGCCCAGGCAGCCGCGCGGGATATCGTATGCCACCAGCCGGAAGCCATCGGCGCGGCGCGTCACGCCATCGTCCCAGGCGCCGATCAGGTCCACCAGCTCGCCATCGGCAAAGCCCAGCATGGCGATATCTTCCGCGTTGGCGAAGACCACCTTGCGCGTGCCGTACACGCCGCGGTAGCGGTCATCCATGCCGTAGATGGTGGTGTTGTACTGGTCGTGCGAGCGCGTGCTCATTAACACCATCAGGCGTTCGCCGTGGCGCGCTCTAGC